>JBGAPN010000532.1:0-3363 GCA_044221235.1 Limisphaerales bacterium | reverse complement strand
GGCTGTCGGCGGATGCCGAAGTCCTCAATGCATTCAGCTTCTCCGGCGGATTCAGCCTGTACGCGGCCCGGGGAGGCGCCCGCAACGTGACGGATCTCGACATTTCGTCCCATGCATTGGAGCAGGCACGCCGCAATTTCAGCTTGAACCGCTCGATTCCCGCCGTGGCCGCCGCCCGCCACGAACAGGTGCAGGCGGACGCCTTCGAATGGGTTGCGGCCCGCGACGGACGCCTGTTTGACCTGGTCATCCTGGATCCGCCGTCCCTTGCCAAGCGCGAGACCGAGCGGGTCGACGCCATCCGGGCCTATGAACGGTTGGCCCTGTCGGGCATTCGGCGCGTGCGGCGTGGTGGAATCCTGCTCGCCGCCTCCTGCAGCGCCCATGTGAGCACGGCTGAGTTCCTGGGGGCCGTGGCGCAGGCTGCCCGCGCGAGTGGACGTCGCTTCACCGAAATCGCCACCGAGGGCCATCCGCCCGATCATGCCGCCACCTTGGCGGAGGCGGCCTACCTGAAGGCCGTGTACCTTCGGCTTTTGGAGTAGACGTGGAGGGCATGGCGAGATCAGGTGAGCCCGGCTCTCCCGAATACAGTCCATGAAACGCCTCACCGTTGTTGCTGTCGGTCTGGTCCTCGCCGCCGGGGTCTTTGCGGTGGGGCTGGTTCTGCTCGGTCGCGCCGTGGGCGATCATGAGACCCTGTTTCAAGGCCGCCCGGTGAATGCCTGGGCCGGCGATCTGTCCGGTTCGGATCCGGCGGCCAGCAATCGGGCGGCACAGGTGGCGGTGGACCTCATCATCCCGCATTTGACGAACGTGATGTTCACCGACACCAACGATTCCTCATTTCGGATGTTTGCCGCCGAACAGCTCAGCCAGTTGCCTGGAATGCACGTGGAGTATCTGGTGGCCGACGGACGTCGTGCAGCCGCGATCACCGACCTCATGAGCCTGGGACCGGTGGGAAGGGCCGGATTGCCCGCGCTGTTCGAACTTCTGCGGACCCGGGACGAGGCCCTCTGCGAGCCTGCCGCATCTGCCGTCGTCGCGCTGCGGGCGGACCCTGCAGTGGCCATTCCCCTGCTCATGAGTTGCCTCATCCGCGAGGATGGAAACGGTCGGCCGGAAGCCGTGGAAGCGTTGGGCGAGTATGGTCCGGCAGCCAAGGTTGCGTTGCCCCAATTGGAACAGTTGCTTTCCGACCGCAGTTCCAAATCCATCATGCGCGCCGTGCCCGAAGCTCTGAAGCGGATCGATCCGGAGACTGCCGCGAAACATGGCATTCACTGACGAAGTTGAACCCGGGTTGATTGGGAGTAGCGACTAAGAAGAGCCTCCACGGCATTTCAGATGTGGGCGCAGGAGCGAAAGGAAAATCGTGTTGACCCTATGAGGGATCCCTGTCGACGTCCTTGATCACCATGTTCAATTCAGACTTCCCTTTGGTATACTCCGGTCGGTCGTATTATCTCTGCGTGGGACGCCCTTCGCTCCAGTCGGATTCATCGGGCCCCCCGGTCGTCCGGCAACATGGGGAAGGAATGATCGAAATGGTGTTCGATCGGTCACGATGGCAATGCACGTTTATCGAGACGGTGCTGAATGCCGAGCTTCCCCGAAACAATCATCCCACGGTGGCGCCGGCTGAAAGGACGTTGTTCAAGGGACGAAGCACGCTGTGGTTTGATGGAAATACCTACTTCGCGCATACGCCCATGAGGACAGAGGCCGATTATCACGTGGATCCCTGCAAGATCCCACCCCTAGGCTACCGGGCGGAGATACCCCAGCTGATCCTGGCTGCAATGGAAGCCCGGACAGGTGGGGGAGATTCGATGTGGAGGCAAGTGGGGGACTTTGTGGAGGTTCCCTCGGCGCTGTTGAGCTCCGTCACGGAGGTGTCCCCGGTTCGGGACGGTCGGCAGGAGTGGACGACACTAATCCTTGTCCCGGAGGAGATCATGAGACATCCCTCGCGCCCGGAGGAGAGGGTGCACCCGGGTGGATCAACGGCGGAGTGGGCGGTCATTCGAGCCAATGCCGGGTTGGATGGAGAGGTCGTCACCCGTCTGGAGTTCGAAATGACCCGGTACTGTCGCCATGCCCCATCGGTAGGAGTTGGAGATCCGCCGTCCATTGTCCGACGGATCGAGTTGGCCATCGACCACTCCAAGGCACGCATGTACCAGCCGCCGGCGATTTCGGGCCCCACCCGTGTGACCGATTATCGCTTCCGCAAGCTGGGGGATGGGTCTCGGCCAGTGCGTTACGCCTCAATGGATGGTGTCCTCCTTTCCGAGGATTCGACCGAGGTGGCATTCCAATTGTTGGAAGCTCGAATCGACAAGGCGGAGCTACAGGAAGAGTGCTGGGTGATCTAGCCGAGGCCTTTCCTGGGCGGGCTCGTCGGTAGCAATTGGCGGAGTGAGTGTCCCCTCCTACGGGTCCATCAGCTCGGCGAGTCGACGGCGCATCCGTCGGAGCGGCACGATGTGAACCAAAGGGACCGGAGAAAGTTGAGGCGGTTCCATGGCACCCACCGTGTTGACCACCTCGAGGAATTCGGCCAGCACTCGACGAAATTCGGCAGTTTCGGTGCCGGTCACGATCGCCTTTCGAGCTTCGAGAACGCCTGCGTAGACGCCGGCGGCATCTTCCGACTCCTGGTGGGCGAAGCCGCCAGGCCACAGGGATCTCGACGTCTACTCACCGGAAAGCCCCGTTCGGCTCCTGGATCAGCCGAACACAACGCCCGGCAAGTGTTCTGCAAACTTGATTTTTGGCGTCGTTCTCTCAGCAATCAGCTCTCAGCGGGGCTATGGACCGTCTGAAGAATTGGCCTTCTTCCTCCCGCAGAATGGACGCGGAAGTCGCCAGGTTCCGAGTTCCAGAATCCTTTCAGCGTCTCGTGGGCGACAATCCTTTCCTTCCGGACCCAGGACTTGGTCGGCGGGATTTCACGAGCAGGGGGAAACTGCGCCGAGAGCGCACCGCCTCGTCCCGTCTGGAGTTGGCATGCAGCGGTCCGGCCAGGACCATCGCGGCCCCTCGCTGCCCGTGCCTCCCGACCAACCGTCCGGGTGCCGCGGCGCCAGGGGTGCGATCCATTCATCAAGGGCCGCTCCGCAACCTGTAAAACTGGTTGCCCTCCACTGCGTCTACCCGGACCGAGTAATCCTCACCGATGATCTCGACGGGATCGGGCACCCCTTTCCATGGGCCACTGGGCTCGAGTGTCGTGGCCGCTTCCAGGATAAATTCTCGGGAGGCGATGGGCCATTGGAGTCTTACTTCCCCGGGTGAATGGAGCACCTGCAATGTCGGTCTCGGATTCGTCTGGTTCATGATCCGACCGCGTACCTC
>JBGAPN010000531.1:0-3390 GCA_044221235.1 Limisphaerales bacterium | reverse complement strand
AAAGAGCTTCTCGATGGCGTCACGGTTCGCGTCGATGAAAGCGGAGAGCTTCATATGGTCGCCTTGGAGCTTCTCGTACTGGGCTAGTAGGTCGCCCGATGACGCCTTTTCCGACGGGCTCCCGCCGGACGTTCCTCGCCCGGCCATGGCCTCGGCCCGTGCGTTGCGTGCATCCGTCGCGTCCTTGGATTCCATCCGCCGAATCAAAAAGCCAACCTCGGCCCGATTCTCCTCAAGGAATTTCCCAAGCAGAAGCGGGTCACCCTGTACCTTCTGGTACTGCTGCAGGAGCTTCGTTGCACCGCCACCCTTGATCCCGAATTCCCCGGATCCTGCTCCATTCCCTCCATCGTTCGACTTGGAAGAGATGCCGGGTTCAGGGTCCTCGTCGGCGGCAGCCGGCACCGAAGGCGCTTCAGCCGTGCCGCCCTTGTTCAGCAAGCTGGCGATTTCGGACAACGCATCCTCCGCACCGATGGCCTTAGGAGCAAACCAGCCCGCGCCTCCGGTCTTCGTGCGCAACAAAGACACCAGCTCCAGGGCCTCGGGCTCGTCGATTTTCCCGCTGCGGTACAGGCTGGTGAGTTCAGCGACGCGGGCATCTGTGCCGGGTTCTTTTTTTGTTTTGGTCATGATTTTAGTCGGTTCAGTGGATTGCGGTTTCAGGCATGAAGAGCTTCTGCCTCAGTGCCGGAATGCTCGATTCGAGGAACAGGGGCGTTTCAGGCCTGAGGGCGCCCACAACGGCGGTTGCATCAGGCTTGAGTTCCCCGCGCTCAATCCGGCGACGAAGCGGCCCCTCAGAAACCCCGATGGTCCGGGCGAGGGTCGGCAGTGTGACGAAACGCGACATGCTCATATACCCTTAGGGGCAGTCGCTTCCTTTTCCTTCAGCACTCTGTCCCGGAGTGGAGTCTCCCAAAGGGTCAGTGTGCAACTGGAGCAACGCCTCGTTCTCGGCTTCCCGGATGATCGATTCCGCCTCTGGGACCGTGACACCGACCACCTGGGGCGCCAATGCCGCCGGGATCCCAGCAGGACTCGCTTCGCCTGAGCAACCATCTGGCCGACCCAGGCCTCCACGTCCTCACTCGGGACGTACTCCCTCTTCATCACCGAAATCTGGAACTCCAGTTTCTTGTTCTGGAGCACCAACTGCCGGGCCTTCTCGTCCTTCGGGTCAATCTCTCCGTCCCTGGCCCCCGCCTTGCAGGACGCTTTCCACTCCCGCCATTCGTTCAGGTCATATCGACCGTCCGTCTTCCTCCCGGGGTTCCGATCCGCTCGGAGCCACCGGGCAATGGTCCGCCTGTCCACCTCCAGGGCGGCCGCAAGCTCGACTTGGGTCCTGACGAATCGAGGATCTAGGGCAGTTCCACCCGCCGCCAAAGACTGCAGGAGCTTCCGCTCCGCCGACGTGATTGGCTTCCCTGACTTCACCCTCTTCAGGACGTTCGCCGCGTCCCGGCGCAACGCCTTCTCGGCGTCACAGGAAGTCATGATGAGGTCGTTAAGGTCGTTCGGAGGTCGGTTTCTGCGCGTCGTTTTCATGGGACATTCGGTTTTCGCCTTCAGCCACGGGGACTCCGGGGCATTGCGGACCCAGCTGGGTGACCTCTGGAAAAAGATTCCTTACCCATGGGGGGTGGCGGTCGCCGTTTAACTCCGGACCGAGAGGCACGCGCCTTGAAGCGTGGCGGGGTCGCCCTGCTCGTTTCTTTGCGCGGACGGGACTCGATACCCCTTCACGCCTTCGAGGGCCTCCACGAGGCGCGCAGCCTCTCGGACGTGCTCGATGGCCTTGGTGATGGCTTCGTGTTCCCCTGGCAGATTCCGGCCATCATGGCGCCTTCCGTCGGCGGCAATGGGGGCAAGGGTTGCGTGTGCAATGGCGATGATCCTGGCGATCCGGCGGGTGTCGTGCTTGGTCATGAGGTCTTGGTTTTGGTTTGGTACTTCGAAAGGTCGGCGGCCAGTTGGTCGGTCAGCTCTGCAGTGATGCGCCAGAAGCCCTGGCGTCGTTGCGCGGTTGAAATGCGTCCACCTTCCTGAGGAATCACAGTCAGCCATCCCAGCGACACGTCGAACGGTAGATCGAGGGACATGGGTGTTGTCCGAACCTCGAACAGGTCGCCCGCGGGGCTTTGGCAGCTGCGATCCATCAGATGAACGGGACGTCTGCGGAGTCATCTTCGCAGCCGAGCTTCCCGATGAATCGATTGACATCATCAGCGACGCTTTGGCGGCCAAGGTAGTCATCTGGTCTCGGTTCCCGAGGCATCGCTGCCCTCGCTCGGTCAATCTCCCCGGTCCAGTTGTTCAGCAAAGTCAGGACGTCCCGCCGCAGGTACTTGCTCCCGGATCGGTATCGTTCCTCCAGGATGGCCATTTCCTCTTCGGGCGTCTTGAGTTGCAAGACATGCCTCAACGCTCGGTCTTCTCGCTCCGTCCATTTCGTACCCTCTCGCCTCCTGAACCATCTCCCAATTCTCCGGCGAAGCGCCTCAAGCGGGTCGGGATCACCGGAAGGGGTAAGGGGTAGTTGATGGTTATTTGATGGTTCAATGATGGTTATATGATGGTTAGGCGGAACGTGGTTCCGGAGGGGACCGGAACCAGCTTCCGGAGGGGAGAGGAACGTGGTTCCGGAGGGGCCGGAACCAGATTCACCTCCGGAACCAGATTCACCTCCGGAACAGGCTTCCGGAGGGGTGGCCTTGGGATGCACCCGGTATTTGGCGGGAGTGGAGAAGGTTGCCGGGGTGCTGACAGACAGATGTCCGGCGGCCACCAGCTCCGCCAATGCGTCCCTTACGGAACGCGTGGTCAGGCAGCAATCTGCCGCGATCCCGGTCTGGCCTGGGTAACACTGCCCATACTCGTCCGCGCGATCGGCCAGGCGGACCAACACAATCTTCTGTGTTGCGGTGAGCCCCCGGACCCTCCAGGCGTAGTTCAAGATGGAGTTCACCTCCCACCCCCGCGTCGAAACGCGTCAGTTTGGCGGTGCCTTCGAGCGCGGCGATGTCCTGCGATTCTGCGCACTCCGGATCCGGAGATTCCCCGGCGTTTGCGGGGCCGATTCTTGTGTGCTGGGGCCAATGGGTTCATGGCGATGGAATGCCCTCCGTTTCCCCCGGCCGGCGCTCACTCGGCGGGGGTCGGGAAGGGCGGAATGGGTTCAGGAATTGCTGGAGGTCTTCCGCAAGTGCACCACCACGTCAGGCCACGAGAACCGCACAAGGTGGCCCACCCGAATGAATGGCAGTTCACCCCTCTGCCTTCGGGTGACGACCGTTCGCTTAGATATGCCCAGCTTCTCGGCGATTTGATCTTCGGTGAGGAGCTGGTCTGGGATGTCGATAAAACTGTGACTTTTCATCTGCATAG
>JBGAPN010000530.1:0-3367 GCA_044221235.1 Limisphaerales bacterium | reverse complement strand
CCCGATCCAGTCGGTCTCTTCGGTCAGGATGACCTTGAATCCGGCCTCGCAGGCGGCAAGGGCGGCAGCCACCCCTCCCAGTCCGCCTCCCACGATGACGATGTCGGACCGGGCTTCCCGTTCCAATCCTCCGGCGGCGGGTCGGGTCGGAAATGAAATTGCGGCTGCAGAGGCGATCAGACCGCCTGATTTGAGAAATGCACGCCGGGATCGATTCACGTGGGAATCCTGATCCGATGGGGTGGTGAGGCGCACGCTCAATTGGGGATCGTGAGACAACGTTTGGCCCTGCCAAAGGCCGGGCGCCGGCTCATTTCTTTTGAACTTCTCGTCATTCCGTGCGTCGGAAGCTCGACTTCCGCGGGCCTGCTTTGATTGGCTTCGGACCGCCAGTCCCAAGAATTATGTCCAGTTCCAATCCGGATCTCAGTGCACAGCTCAAGGCTGCCGCGGAACATCTAGCCCAGGTTCGAACCGAGGTGGGGCGAGTCATCGTCGGCCAGCGGGACCTTGTTCACCGACTGCTGGTCGGCCTCGTTGCCCGCGGGCACATCCTCCTGGAAGGGCTTCCTGGACTGGCCAAGACCGCCGCGGTCAGTTCGTTGGCGCGGGCGACGCACTGTCAATTTTCCAGGATCCAATTCACCCCGGACCTCCTGCCCGGAGACATTACGGGCACGCTGATTTACGATCCCGTCAAGGGTACCTATTCCACCCGCCAGGGTCCCATTTTTGCCAACCTCGTCCTGGCGGATGAGATCAACCGGGCCCCATCAAAGGTTCAGTCCGCCCTCCTTGAGGCCATGCAGGAACGGCAGACCACGATCGGCGACAAGACCTGGCCCCTGCCTGAACCCTTTCTCGTCCTGGCGACGCAAAACCCGATTGAACAAGAAGGAACCTATCCCTTGCCGGAGGCGCAGATGGATCGGTTCATGCTCAAAGTTATCGTCGGGTATCCAAGCGCGGAGGAGGAACTGGTCATTCTGGACCGCATGGCTTCGACCCGGCCGGACTTGACCCTGAACGCGGTGGTCGCGCCGGAGGAGATCACCGGCTATCAGGGGCTGATCAACCAGATCCACCTCGACCCTCTGGTGATGGATTACGTGGTGCGCATCGTGATCGCCACCCGGGACGCGGCAGCCGGAAAGGGAGCGACCCCGGAATTGAAACGGTTGGTCCGAATCGGGGCCAGTCCTCGGGCCACGATCAACCTAACACTTGCGGCGAGGGCCTGTGCACTGCTCGAGGGGCGCGACCATGTTACGCCGGACGATGTTAAACTGATTGCCCTCGACGTACTTCGGCACCGCATTCTACTGACCTACGAGGCCGAAGCGGAGGATGTCTCCACCGACAGCATCGTGCAGACCCTGATGGGCAAGGTTAAGGTCCCGTAGGCGCGGCGAATTGCAGACGGAGTTCGACTCGAAATCCACCGCGCCAGCCTGCTCTTGATCATGCTTCCGCCCGACTATCTTCGCCGACTTCGTCAGGTCGAGGTCCGGGCACGCCTGGTCAGCGAACAGTTGATGGGCGGAAGACTGACCAGCGTGTTCAAGGGACGCGGAATGGATTTTGCCGACGTCCGGGAATACGTGCCCGGGGATGACGTCCGACGCATCGATTGGAATGTTACCGCCCGGCTCAGGAAACCCTTCATCAAGCGCCACATTGAAGAGCGGGAGTTGGTGGTGATGTTGCTGGTGGATGTGTCCGCAAGCGGCCATTTCGGGACCGCGGGAGACGAATTGATTGCGAACGGGCAAGGCTCGGAGACCAAGCGGGAGCTGGCTGCCGTCCTGGCCGGGGCCCTGGCATTCAGCGCCATTCGCGACGGCGATCGGGTTGGGATGCTGATGTTTTCGGACCGCATTGAGCGGTTCATACCGCCACGCAAGACGCGGGCCCATGTAACCCGCCTGTTGCATGAGCTGCTGTTTACGGAACCCAAGGCTGGCGGAACCTCGCTGACCCCGGCGCTTCATTTTCTCAACAACCTCCTGCATCGGCGGGCGCTGGTGTTCGTCCTTTCGGACTTTCTAGATCCGGCCGGGGAGGCCTGGCAGAGGGCACTCGCGGCGACCAACCAACGACATGAGGTCATCGCGCTTCGAACCGTGGATCAGCGCGAGTTGGAATTGCCCGACGTGGGGTTGGCGTTGGTGCAGGACTCCGAAACGGGCGAAGTGATCGAACTCGACACCAGTGACCCCTCGGTCCGGTCGGCCTGGGCCGAGGCAGGCGCGACTCGTGAGCGGGACCTGGTGGCCACTTTCCGGCGGGGTCGCGTACCCCAGCTCGACGTCCGCACTGACCAGCCTTGGCCGCAGCGTCTGCAAAAATTCCTGGATCACTCGGCAAAACGCCGGATTGCCTGAAGACTCCGAATGGAATTCAAAATGACAGGCGGTTGTGGCGTCAGTCTGGGTGACTTGGACCCCCACAGTTGCGGACTGGAAGGATGCCGTCTGGCGATGTTGGCTGCGGGATTCATTCTTGATTCGACGAACGTTTCGGGACGGAGGGGTGCCAAATGAACCGCACCAACTTGGTGGAGGACCTGACGCTTGTTCCCCTGCCGGCCTGGTGGGAGTCACCCTGGGTCTGGATCGGCCTGACGTTTCTCGGGTTGCTACTCGCGCTCGGAATCTGGCGGCGTTGGCGGCTTTGGAAGCGTTCCAGACCGGTGGTTGAAGCCGTTCTTCCCGAGTTGGACCGTATCCCCGAATTCCTCAGCCGCCTGGAGGCGCTCAAGTCGCGTCGGGGAGAGTTGAGTGCCTACGACATGGCGATCGCCTGCTCGGATCTGCTGCGGGAATTCATGGAATGGCGCTTTAGATTGAAGATTCGATTTCAGACCACGCGGGAGTTTCTGGAATCTGCGGCCCGCGACTCGGCCGTTCCACCGGCAGAGCGGGAACGGCTCGGGAATTTTCTTCGATTCTGTGACCTGGTGAAATTTGCACGACAAGGGGCCAGCGACACGGAGGTTGGGGTTTTGTTGGAAACGGCGGAGGCCGTCATGCGTGCGGGCCAGATGAGAGCGGGACTGGCGTCATGAAGGACCTGCTGGCCCAACTTTCCGGTTTTGAGTTTGAGTACCCCTCGGTGCTCCTGCTCCTCCTCGTCCTTCCACCCCTGGTGTGGTGGCAAGGGCGGCGTGGTCCACTGCCATCGATCCCTGTCCCGACGCTGCGCGGGATCTCGCAGCTCGGAAGACCCACGCGGCGGAATCCGGGATCACCGAGAGGATTGTGGCTCTTGATTCCCTTGTTGTTCCTCGTCCTGGCCCTTGCCCGCCCCCGAATCCCACGGGGAGAAGTGCCTGATCCGAGCAAAGGTATTGACATCATGCTGGCTC
>JBGAPN010000025.1:0-22481 GCA_044221235.1 Limisphaerales bacterium | reverse complement strand
CACTGCACCACCATGCCGAGATGCTGGTTGTTCAGGATCATGGCCTTGGCAGCGATCTTTTCCACAAAGGCCGTGGCCAGTTCCTGGATGTTCATCAGGAAGGAGCCGTCACCGTCGATGTCGATCACCTGCTTGTCCGGACGGGCCACCTTGGCGCCGAGCGCCGCCGGGAACCCGTAACCCATCGAACCCAGGCCGCCCGAGGTGATGAAGGTGCGCGGCTCGGAGTATTTAAACCACTGGCCCGACCACATCTGGTGCTGCCCCACGCCGGTGGTGATGATCGCATCCCCCTTGGTGAGCTTCCACAGTTCTTCAATCGCCATCTGCGGCAGGATAAATTCCTCGCCCTCCTTGCGGTACGGCTTCACGTGGTCGGAATCCACGATTTCCGCCTTGGTGGTGTAGCGGAACGGGGCGCGCTGCTTCCACTCGGCAATCTGGGTGTGCCAGGCAGGATACCGCTTCTTGACGCCGCCCGCCTTGGCGATCAGCGCGTTCAGGCGGTTGAGCGCGTCCTTGATGTCCCCATGAACCGTCAGGTTGGCCCGCTTGTTCTTGTTGTGCTCGGAGGCATCGATGTCGATGTGGACGATGGTGGCGTCCTTGGCGAATTCGCTGAAGGCACCCGTGACCCGGTCGTCAAAACGCACGGCAAACGCCAACAGGAGATCCGCGCCATCCTTCAGCTTCACCAGCGGCTCGGAGGGGTCATTGCGCTGCTGGTACTCGCCGTTGACGGCCCAGTTCGCCACCGCGGACCCATGCATGCCCAGCCAGCGCATCGAGAGCGGGTGTTCCTCGGGGAAGCCACCAATGCCCATCAGCGTGGTAGTCACCGGAATCTGCGTGGACTCCGCAAACTGTTTCAGGGCCGGCGCCGCACCGGAGGTGATGATGCCGCCACCGACGTAGAGCACCGGGCGTTCCGCCTTTTCGATCAGGCCGATGATTTCGTTCAGGGCCAGGTCGTCCGCATGGACGTCGGGATTGTAGCCCCGGAGCCCGGCCTTGATCTCCTCCATGGTCGGCCAGACCGGCTGCGCCTTCTGCTGCTGGATATTCTTGGGGAAGTCGACCACCACCGGTCCCGGGCGTCCCGATTCCGCAATGTAGAAGGCCTCCGCAACAATGCGGGGGATGTCCTTGATGTCGGTGATCAGGTAGCTGTGCTTCACGATGGGCATCGTGACTCCCACCATATCGGTCTCCTGGAAGGCGCCGCGGCCGATCATCGACTGGGTCACCTGCCCGGTGATGGCCACCAGCGGACAGGAATCCATGTAGGCATCGGCAATGGCGGTCACGAGGTTGGTAGCCCCGGGTCCGGAGGTGCCCATGCACACGCCGGCCTTGCCCGTGGCGCGGGCATAGCCTTCCGCGGCAAAACTGCCGCCCTGCTCATGACGCGGCAGGACGGTCCGGATTTTTGAACGGGTCAGCGACTGGTGGATCTCCATGCTGGCTCCGCCCGGGTAGGCGAAGATCACTTCCACGCCGGCGCGCTCGAGGGCTTCCACGAAGATGTCGCGACCGAACGCCAGCGGTCCGACCTCCTTGCCGACGGGCGCAGCCGTCGCGGACGGGGTGATGGATTTGCTGTTCGTTGGACTCTGGCTGTGGCTCTTGCTCATAACTGGACTTCGATCAATGCGGACCGGGCGGCGTCGGTTTTCTGGCGACAAAAAACCCACGGCCGTCACCGACCGTGGGTTCCTGTTTCAAATCGTTCTACGCACGACAGGTCCCCAAGTCGGTGTCGCCACCGGCTACGAGGACTACTACGGACGCCATGCGTTTCATTCTTCGGACAGAATAAAGCGAGCCTCCCGGTGTCAGGTCAAGCGCCCACTTGGGGTCCCGATCGGGTCGGAGCCGCCAGACGCCGCCCCATTTCCTTTCGATGCGGAGAGGAAGGATCGGATTCGAGTGAAGGTTCCAAGGCGCCCCGTCAATTTTTGAGCTTTTCAGACCTCGTCCCCGGCCTTGAACTGAAGCAAGATGTTTTGCTGAGAACATCAACGAAGGCCTCCTCGGCGAGAATATTGTGGCCCTGTGCGACGTGAACTCCAACAACGTCGCCAAGGCGTCGGCCAAGTTTCCCTCGGCCCGGGCCTACACCGACTGGCGGCGAATGCTGGAACAACCGGACCTCGACGCCGTCCTGGTGGCCACGCCCGACCACACCCACGCCGTCATCGCCTGCCAGGTGCTGCACAGTGGCCGTCCGCTGTATCTTGAGAAGCCGGTCACCCACACCATCCAGGAAGCGCGCATCCTGGCCAATCTGGTGACCAAGACCGGCCTTCCCACGCAGACTGGCAACCAGATCCATTCCGGCACCAATTATCGGCGGGTGGTGGAACTGATCCAGGGTGGCGCCATCGGGCCGGTTCACGAGGTGCATCATTGGGCCGGCTCGATCTGGGAGACCAAGCCCTTCCCCACGCCTCAGCCGGTTCCCTCCGACCTGAACTACGAACTCTGGGTGGGACCCGTTTCCTACCAGCCCTACAGCTCTGAGTGGGTGCCCTTCAACTGGCGCCGCTGGTGGCACTGGGGCGGCGGCACGCTCACCGATTTCTGCTGCCATCACATGGACCTCGGGGTCTGGGCCCTGGGGCTGCAGCTCCCAACGGTCATCGAAGCCGAAGGGCCCAAGCCGGACGAATGGTGCGCTCCTCCGTGGCTCAAGGTGCGATACGAGTTTCCCGCCCGCCCCGGCATGGACCGACCCACCACCCTCCATTGGTACAGTGGCGCCCCGCGTCCGCAGGTCCCGGGAACGCCCGACCTCACCAAGTGGGGCGGCGGCTCGCTGTTTGTCGGGTCCAAGGGCATGCTCCTGGCCGACTATTCCCGGCACATCCTCCTTCCCGAGGACAAGTTCCGCGATTTCAAGGCCCCCGCACCGACCATTCCGGATTCAATCGGGCATCACGCCGAATGGATCGAAGCCTGCAAAGGCCGCGGCAAGACCAACTCGCCGCTGACCTACGGTGCCTTGCTGACCGAAATCGGCGCGCTGGGGAACGTCGCGTACCGTACCGGCAAGCGCATTGAATGGGACGCGAAGAATCTCCGGGCCAAAGGCGTCCCCGAAGCCGACCGCTACATCCAGTACCACTACCGTCCCGGCTGGAAGCTCGTGTAGGAGCGTGTTGAACGGACCGTGGCCTTCAGGGCACTACCAAGTGGGGTGCGGTACACGTGTGAGGGTCCCCTGGACAAGGTGCATAGTCCCCTCGATTCGGACTGAAATCCGCGGTCCGCACGTCTTCCCACTCTCTTCCTCTCCCACGCTCCCACCTACCCTCCCCTTCCACTCCCCGGCGGCGATCCACGCCGCGAGAAGGTCATCAGATCCCAATGGCGGCGCGGACGGCCTCCTGGGTGGCAGCCGTCTCAATCGGAGAAAAGCCGGCCACTTGGATGGCGGTATCCGGATCTTTTAATCCGTGTCCGGTCATGGTGGCTGTGACCAGGGATCCCTCGGGAATCTCGCCGGCGCGGACGCAGTGGATCAACCCGGCCAGCGGAGCGGCGCAAGCGGGTTCCACCATGAGGCCCTCGGTGCGGGCCAGCAGCTTGTAGGCGGAGAGGATCTCTTCGTCCGTAACGCTCCGAATGGCGCCCTCGGACTCCCGTGCAGCCTGGATGGCGCCCTGCCAACTGGCCGGATTGCCGATACGGATGGCAGTGGCCACGGTTTCGGGATGTTCCACCGGATGTCCCAAAACCAGGGGCGCAGCACCTGCTGCCTGCCAGCCCATCATTTTCGGCAGTGTGTCGGATTTTTCGGCGGCATGGTACTCGGTGAATCCCTTCCAATAGGCGGTAATATTCCCGGCGTTGCCCACCGGCAAAAAATGAAAGTCCGGCGCATCGCCCAAGGCGTCACAGATTTCAAACGCCGCGGTCTTCTGGCCTTCAATGCGGACCGGATTGACCGAATTGACGACCTCCACCAAGCCCGTCTCGCCGAGTTCCCGGACAATGCGCAGGGCATCGTCAAAATTGCCCTGGATGCTGACCGTCACCGCGCCGTACAGCAACGCCTGGGACATTTTACCCTGCGCGATCTTGCCCTTGGGCAGCAGCACCACGCACTTCATGCCCGCCCGGGCGGCGTAGGCGGCAGCGCTCGCGCTGGTGTTGCCCGTGCTGGCACACACCACCACCTGCGCCCCACGCTCCTTGGCCTTGGTGATGGCCATCGTCATGCCCCGATCCTTGAAGGAACAGGTTGGATTCATGGCCTCATACTTTAGGCGGAGGTCAAAGTTCCCGCCGATGGCCCGGACAAAACTGGGCACGGGAATCAGCGGCGTATTCCCTTCCAACAGGGTCACGACCGGGGACTCCGGGGTGACCGGAAGAAACTCGGCATAGCGGCGGATGACCCCGGGCCAGGCGGACGTGGATGAACTCATGAGCAAAGCGGCCGCCGGTTGTACCGGGAGCGCCGTGAACAGGCCATGGGAAAAACAGTTTCCGAGGAAACAGATGGGGTCCAAGACTGCGTCCATCTGCGCCCGGATGCCCTCTCGGGTCTCAACACTCAACACTAAGCACTCCGCTCGCCCCGAATCCTTCACTTCTCAAGACCAATGAGGAGGATGGCGAGGTCGATGACGAACAGGAGCACGATGGTAACCTCGAGGATCATCATCCAACGATTGCTTTGGTCCGCCTTGAGCAACTGATGCAGCTCGTCGAGGGCCTTGAGCTTGTCGTCCACCGCCCGGTGCCAGTCCGACAGGTGAAAGCGCGACGCCACGGCCTCGTAGACGCGGGCCAGATGCCAGTCGCCAAAGAACTTGGTGATATTGGACAACTCATCACTGAACCGGGTCATGTCGATTCGCAGCTCCCGCAGCTCCCGCAACACTTCCGAACGCCGTCGCATCGGGGTTGACCCCAGGTCGCGATAACTGCGCTCCAAGGCCGAATCCAGCACCCGGTCATAGGCCTCCAGTTCCGCCAACTGCACATTGGCGAGCTCCAGGATGTGCAACGTCTCGTCAAAATCCCGCGCCTGGTCGATCAGCAGGGCCGCATCCCAGTCGATCACCACCAGATCCTCTTCGTAATAACTCAGGCTGCGACTGGTGGATTCCAAAGCCTCCTGACGGGAGAGGTTGGTGGCACTCTCCTGGGTCAGAATCGACGCGACCACCCGTCGGTGATTTTCCAGCCACACCTCCGCCCGGAGCGGGGTCCCACCGGTGCCGCCAACCGGCGCATCGAGGCAGAACACTGTGTAAGCCTCTTCACTGGCAAGCTGGTCCACGGGCCGCAGGATGTTCGGCGCCAGGTCCTGTCGAACCTGTTCCGCCAGCACCCGGGCCTCGTCGTTGAGTGACCCTTCTTCGAACTGGAGATCGTGGAACTCCACCAACTGCTCCAAGCGTTCCACCACGAACGGGACCCGGACCGAAATGCTGATCGCGCCGATGGGCAGGACCTTGATGGAAGTCTGGACCTCTACCTCTCCAAGGGGTCCACGGCGTCGCCGCGCCGGCAGCCGGACCATTTGCGGCCGATGAAACAGGACGTTTTTGGGACCGCGCCGACTGACGTCGACACTGAACTGCTGCACCGGGTGTCCCAGGATCTGCGTCAGGGGCTCCCGGCTCATCTCATAGGCGACATCAAAGGCGTAAAGGAACACCACCACGCCCTGAATCCGCCCGGGAGATGCCGCCGGAGATTCCATGTCAGCGCTCCAAATTCAGGAACTGCCGGTGTGCCGAGAATGCGGGACGCAAACCGCGGCTCACTTCGTCCTGGAGCGCCTGCAGTTCCGTATAGACCTTGACCGCCTTGGGATTGGGCCGGGCGGTCTCCGCAGGGTTCAAGCGAACGAACGCGTCGGTGATCTCTTCGATGCCCACCTTTTCATCGCGGCTGGTGCGCCAGTTCCACAGTGCCTGCAGCGCGGCCCCGAATGCAGCGCCTTCCGCCACCTTCAGGGTCACCACCTCGGCATTGAACACATCGGCCATGATCTGCCGCCATAGTTTTGAGCGGGCGCCGCCGCCGGTGGCCCGGACTTGGGTGGCCTTCACTCCCAGGCCCGCCAGACGGCGCAGGCCGTAATTCATTCCCAACGTCACGCCTTCCATGGCAGCCCGGGCGAAATGGGACGCGGTGAAGGTTTGATGGCGCACTCCAAAGAAGACGCCGGTGCCATCGGGAACATTGGGGGTCCGCTCGCCTTCGAGATAGGGAATCAGGAGCAACCCGTCCGCTCCGGCCGGCGCCTTGGAGGCCGTCTTTTCGTAGGCGGCGTGATCGAGTCTGAAGTCCCGACGGACCATCTCGGTGGCCACGGTCACATTCATGGTGCACAGCAATGGCAACCACCGGTTGGTGGAATCGCAAAACGCTGCAATTTCACCCCGCGGGTCCACCACCGGCTTACTGGAACAGGCGTAGATCGTGCCGCTGGTTCCCAGGCTGGCGGTCACCACGCCGTCCCGCGTGTTCCCGGTGCCGATGGCCCCCATCATGTTGTCGCCACCACCGGCGCTCACCAGGGTCCCGGCGTTCAATCCCAGCTGGCGCGCCGCGGCTGCCGTGAGACGGCCCGCAGGACGGTCGCTTGGGGAAATGCCGGGAAGCGTTCCAGCCAGCTCCGGATCGATGGCCTTGAGCACCGCGTCACTCCAGCGCCGCTTCCGGACATCCATCAATGCGGTGCCCGACGCGTCGCCGTATTCCATCGACCGCTCGCCGGTGAGCCAGAAATTCAGGTAGTCGTGCGGCAACAGCACGGTGGCCAGGCGGGCGAAATTCTTCGGCTCATGGCGTTTCAGCCACAGAATTTTACCTGCTGTGAACCCGGGAACCACGGCATTGCCCAGGGCCTTGATCACCGCCTTCGGCCCGCCAACGGTCGCCGTGATCTCGGCGCATTCCGTCGCGGTCGAGGTGTCACACCATAGCTTCGCCGGGCGGATCACCTGACCTTCGGCATCCAATGGCACGAAACCGTGTTGCTGCCCGCTCACTCCCATTGCCACCACCTCCGACGCCGAAGCCCGGGCGGCCTTGAGCGCGGCCCGCACGGATTTGACGGTGGCCTTCACCCAGGTCTCCGGATGCTGTTCTTTCGCCCCCGGAGGCAGCCCTTGAATCAGGCCATATTGGGCAGCCCCTTCCCCGACGACGGCACCGTTGCGGGCGTCAACGACCAGGGCCTTGGTGGATTGAGTCCCGGAATCGATTCCAATGAGCAGAGTGCGGCTGGGCATAGCAGATATGCCGGCAGGATGGCGGGCAAAGCTCAAAGCTCAAAGCTCAAAGCTCGCGGAGCGGCGCCGGGCACAGCACCAGCGAGTATCCCCGATTCCCTGTCCCAGGTGGGACACGAAGTCGGGAGGGTGCGCCCAGGCCGTTGAACCGACCCCCATGACTGCCATCATGGCCTCCGGCCTGAGTCGCATGCACCGCATCCAACTCGCGACGTGACATTCCGGTACGCTGAAGTTGGACTGTCGTCGATGAGCCTCAGATCCATCGTCCTGCTTCTCCTGGTCGGGGTCCCCTGCGTTGCGTCCCTGTTTGCCGCCACCCCTCCCAGGTCGCGGCGCTCTCCCACCGCCATTCTCATTGCCGAAGAACAGAATCTTCAGGCCACTCCGCCGGAGGAAGGTAAGCGGCAGCAGGAGGAAGAACGGTTCCGGAATGAGACACAGGACCGACTGCTCGCTGCGTACCAGCGGGCCGGCACCAAGGATCCGAAGTGGAATGACGGAATGCAGGCCATCATCCGTGAGGTCGCCCGTCTCCGTTCCGGCGCCGAGGACGCCAACCGCAAGGAACTCATCCCGAAACTCCGGACCTTGGACGAAGCCGGCTGCATCGACCCACTGTTCCGCTATTTCAACCTTCGCTATGGGCGCCCCCTCATCACCCGGAGTGAACAACCCGACGAGTACCGCGCGGTGTCCAAGGCACTCCGGGATTCAGACTACGACTCCATCGAAAAATTCGGCGCGACGTTTCGGGCCGCCAAGATGATTCAGGAGCGGTTCGGTGTGAATGCCACCAACGAGGTGTCCGGCCTGCGCCAGGAGTGCCTCCAATTGCTCCTGGAAACCCTCAAGGATGCCCGGACGTCCCATCGCGATGTTGCTCCCATGGTCAGCGCCCACATGGCCGCGCTCGACCGGAAACCCGCGGAGGCCAGGGACGCCTGGAAACAGATCGAACCCCTGCTGATCCAAAATTGGGCCAGCGATCCACGCGTCCTGTTGGAACGGGGCGTCGTCCATATTGACCTCGGTTGGATGGCCCGGGGCGGCGGGTACGCAGACACCGTGACCGATGAAGGTGCCCAGGAGTTCCAAAAGCAACTCCGCACCGCCCAGGATCTCCTCGTCCGGTCCTGGGTGGGGGAACCGGCGGCCAAGACCGCCTTGCAGATGATGCGGGTGGAACAGGGACAGGGTCTGGGCCGGGAACGCATGGAACTGTGGTTCAGCCGCGCCATGGAATTGAATCCCACGAACATCCAAGCCTGCGAACAGAAGCTCTGGTACCTAATGCCCCGGTGGTATGGCGAACACGCCGACATGCTGCGGTTCGGGCGGGAATGCCTTACCAATGCCGCCTGGAAAGGAGAGGTCCCGCTGACACTGCTCAAGGCTCACGAGAATATCGTCCTGGATGTTCCCAAGGAAAAGCGGTCCGCCTACTGGAAGAGTCCGGCGGTCTGGGCGGATGTGCGGACCTCCTTCGAGCGATTCTTTGAGGTAAATCCCAAGGACGTGAGCTGGCGGCACAACTACGCCAAATATGCATGGAGGGCTCAGGATTGGGACGAAC
This sequence comes from Limisphaerales bacterium, assembly GCA_044221235.1. Classification (GTDB taxonomy): domain Bacteria; phylum Verrucomicrobiota; class Verrucomicrobiia; order Limisphaerales; family UBA9464; genus UBA9464. The sequence goes on along the minus strand of JBGAPN010000025.1, from coordinate 13,646 downwards.
TGAATCGCCAAATTCCGCTCCTGGGCGAAATCAACTACTCCTACTTTGGAGGCAAAAAGGAGTTTGAGCGGATGCTCCAGGAGGCCCGGTCCCGCCATGGAAACGGACCCTGATTCCACTCACCCGGGGCGGCTGGGTTCCACATGAATCAGGACTTCGCGCACATTGGGGTGCGCCCGACGGATGGCATCCTTCACCGAGTGAGCCACTCGATGACTTGTGGCCACCGTCATGTCCGGGTTCACCCGGAGGTGCATGTCGATGAGCAATTGCCATCCGCTCCGGCGAACCAGGACTTTTTCGACGTTGTCCACCCCGGCCTGGCCTTCCGCGATCCGACGGACCTCCTCGGATAGGAGCGGGTCCGGTGACGCATCCATCAGATCCTCCAATGCCGGACGTAGCAGTCGCCATCCGGTCCAGCCGATGATTCCCGCAGCGAAGACCGCCGCCACATCATCCGCCGAGGCCCAGGCGGGTCCGCCAATCCAGGCGATCGTGATTCCGATTCCGGCGGCAAAGGAAGTGATGGCGTCGCTGCGGTGGTGCCAGGCATCCCCGGTGACGGCCCGGCTTTGGGTCGCCGCCCCTTCCCGATGGACGAAGCGGAACAAACCCTCCTTGACCGCAATCACTCCGACCAGCACGAGCAACGTCCAGGGGCTTGGAGGCTGATGCGGTTGAAAAATCTCCGCGGCGGCGCGGACCACAATGCCCACGGCGGCCAGCAGGAGCACCGTGGCGATCATGGCCGCCGCAATCGACTCCGCCTTTCCGTGCCCGTAAGGGTGCTTTTCATCCGGAGGCAGCGCCGAAATCACGAGTCCCCGCCAGACGATGAAGGAACCGGCAATGTCCGACAGGGACTCCACGGCATCGGCGACCAGCGCTTCGGAATGTCCCAAAAGACCTGCCGCGAGTTTCACCGAGGCCAGGACGAGATTCACCCCGGCTCCTAGGGCGGTGGCCCGCAGGGTACGCTGGAGGCGATCCTTCATTGAGTAGGCAGTCCGCGGTAATTCCATACCGGCAACCGCGCGCCCCATCCAGCCTGCAACCCCGCCGTGAGGTCCAGCGTCAATCTCTCGCCACGGTGTTGGGCAAATCGTCCCGGTCGCCGGGATACTTGGGAAAATGCTGGGAAAGCACTTCTCCCACCCGGCGAATTCCCACCGCGATAGCTTCGGACATTCGTCCCGAACGCAACAGACCCTGCATTTCCTCGGTCGTGGATTTCCAGAAGTCCTCCCCGCAACGGAGATGGATCCCTTCATCCCCGTAAACTGCGAACTGGTTCGAGACCGGTGCAAAGAACAGCAGCACGCCGTTCCGCATGGGAGTCCGATGCATTCCAAGCCGCCCAAATTCCCGTCGTGCGGCCGCTACGGGGTCCTCTGTCGCCAGTTGCGAGATGAACACCCGGATTTCTCCCGAAGTGTTGGCCTCGGCCTGACGAATGGCCTCCGCGACCTGGTTGTCGTCAATACCGTCCGTGAATTCTGATGGTTTCATATGCCGGTTGACCATCCAGTTTACCACCCTCCGCTCGCTCCGCCACCGCCGGAATGCCCGCCTCCTCCGCTGAATCCGCCCCCTCCAAAACCCGACCATCCCCCGGAATTGCCGCCGCCACTGGACCACCCGCCCCAGTTCCAACCATTCCCCGGGGTGCCCAAGTAACGCCTTCGCCCGCGCCGGCTCCATTCCTCGCCCCGACGACGGGTCAGGATCATGACCCACGAAACCAGCAGCGGCAGGAAACCCAACCCCCAGACGGGGCTGGCAAAGAGAGCCGCTGCCATGGCATGCCCGACGCCGCCGAAAAAACCTCCCAGGATTGATTCACCCACGATGGCGAACCCGGAGGAGTTCCGGAAGGTGAATCCACGAACGAGCGCGCCGGCGAGGAAGCCAAGGACCCCTCCCAACAGCAGCCACAACTCAATGCGCTTGTGGACCCCACGATTTGAATTCGTTCGTCCCATTCCCCGGTATTCTCCCCGCGTCGCCGCCATAATCGCCGAGACTCCCGCCGTGACCCCGCCATCGAAGTCGCCCGCGCGAAAACGCGGCCGGATATCGTTGTCAATGATCCGACCGGCCATGGCGTCGGGCAATGCCCCTTCCAATCCGTAACCGACCTCGATCCGCATGCGACGGTCATCTACAAAGATGGCGAGCAACACCCCATTATTCCGGTTCTTTTGCCCAATTTTCCACGCCTCGAACAATTGATGAACGAAGTCATTGAGTTCGGCCTGAGGAGGCAGCTTGCGGTCGATCCAAACCACGAGTTGGGACGACGTCTGCTGTTCGAACGCATCCAACTGTGCGTTCAGCTCCGACACCTTGGACGGCGACAACACGCCGGCCCGGTCTGTGACAAACGCCGTCGGAGACGAAGGTAGCGCCTGGCGGGCTTCGGCTCCCCAGGCAAGCCCGAGCACTGTCAGAAGTGCAAACCAGACTCTCACCGGGCAGGGGTATTGAGATTGAACTCCACCTTGGGAGCGGTTGCCGCACCCGGGCTGCTGGCAAAGTAGGGCCGCGATTTGAAATCGAACACCCGGGCCACCAGGACCGCCGGGAAACGTTGGATCCGCGTGTTGTACGACTGGACCACCTCATTGAACTTCTGCCGCTCCACCGTGATGCGGTTCTCGGTCCCCTCCAACTGGACCTGAAGGTCGCGGAAACTTTGGGTCGCCTTCAATTCCGGATAACGCTCGGCCACCACCAAAAGCCGGGAAAGGGCTGTTCCCAACGAGTCCTGGGCACTTTGAAACTGGCGGAGGGTCTCTGCGGTGTCCGGAGCTTGTCCCGCACTCAATTTGACCTGACCAACGCTGGCGCGGGCCTCCGTCACGGCCTGAAGCGTGGTGCGTTCGAAATTCGCGTTGCCAGAGACGGTGCTGACAAGGTTTGGAATGAGATCCGCCCGCCTCTGGTAGGTGGTTTCCACTTGTGCCCACTGGCTGTCCACCTGCTGGCGCGCCGCGACCATCCCATTATAGGAATGGCAACCGCCGACTCCCATCACCAGCACTCCTGCGAGGAGCGCCAGAAACATCACTCCCAAGATTCTGCTCACAGCGGATGGGATTAGCACATCACCGCATCTTGTCACGAGTGGAACAAGCAACGGCGATCCCACCGGGGCTAGGACACGTCCGACGGTGCCAGGGACAGGTGCAGACCTGGCTGATCTTCCCGTTTGATTTTCCCGGTTAACCTCGGAGGCGCCGGATACTAGACTCCGTCCGTGCCCGCTGAGATTTCCATCGTGGTTCCGTTGTTCAATGAGGCTGACAACGTCCGCCCTCTGGTCGAGGAATTGTGCCGCGTATTCGCCCGTGAATCCCGTCCTTGGGAAATCGTCCTGGTGGACGACGCCAGCCAGGACCGCACCTGGCCGGAGATCCTGGGGATGCAGTCCACCCATTCCAACGTTCGCGGTCTTCGCCATGCACAAAACCGCGGTCAGAGCGCCGCCGTCTGGACCGGCATTGAGGGAAGTACCTCCCCACTGATTTGCACCCTGGATGGCGACCTGCAGAACGACCCGGGAGAACTTCCCAACATGCTGAAGCTCATTCCTGCGGTTGATTTTGTCTGCGGCCACCGGGTGAACCGTCAGGACAGCGCGGTTCGGAAGATTTCCTCCCGGGTGGCCCGCGCCGCCCGGAAAGCGGTGCTCAAGGCCGATTTTGCCGACACCGGCTGCGCCCTTCGGGCCTTCAAGCGGGAATGCCTTCAGGGCGTGTTTCCATTTAACGGTCTGCACCGGTTCCTTCCGATCCTGGTCGCGGGGGGCGGGTTTGTTTGCCGGGAAGTCCCGGTCAACCACCGTCCTCGGGTCGCCGGCGTGTCCAAATACGGCGTTTGGAACCGACTGGGTCGCGGTATCTACGACCTCATTGGAGTCGCATGGTATCAGCGGCGGCGCATCGCGGCCGTGACCGTGGAAAACTCCCGGCAGTCCTGACCTCGCTTCCCGGAACATTTTCGCATCCCTGGTGTTGACCCGGGAGGCTGATTACAGATTTTTGGGCATGAACATGACATTCCAACGCACCCTTCGCCGTTCGCTGAACCGACGTTCCGGCTTCACGCTGATCGAGATCATGATCGTGGTCATGATCATCGGCCTGTTGGCGATGATCGCGATCCCCAACATCAACGGATCGTTGGCCAGCAGTCGTTACAGTGCCATTATCAACAATTTGCGCGTCATCGACAACCAGAAGCAGCTCTGGGCGGCCGACCAAAAGAAGGGCGACAACGACACGCCTTCGGAATCCGATCTCGCCCCGTATTTTGCCAACGGCAAGTTTCCGCCCTCCGTCATGGGCGAGACGTACAACATCAACAATGTTGGCACCCAGCCCACCGCCACCATTTCCTCCCGCCTCAAGATGCCGAAGCAAACCATCGAGGCTGGCGGCACGATCAGTCTACCGGATAAATAATGAGGGAAGTTGAGAGTTGAAGGTGAGGAGGTAAAGGCGCGGAACTAAACAGTCCCGCGCTTTTTCATGCCCACCTTGCCTCCCTCCGGCAAGGAGGCAGATCAAGCACAGAAAGTGCCCACTGGGGGCTTCGGGTTCCTCTCACCTCTTACCTCTCACCTCCTCGCAGTCACCACGCCCGCTCAATCGAACGACGCTGCCAGAGAAACTCAAACATGTTCCCCTCGTGCGGTTGGTCCCACGAGATTTTCATGGTCGAGACCGGACCGATGTTCAGGCGTTCGATGTGGGCGTAGGCCTCGAGGTCGGCGATGAACGACGGGTCCTTGGTGATGGCTGAGCACGCGAGCGTGTAGCCAATGTTCGACAGCATCTCCGATTGCGGACAGGTCACCACACTGGCGTAGGGACACAGAAACTCCCGGTTGGCCAGCGGGTGCGCAAAACTGTCGCAGCGGACAATCGTGGGACGCATGTACGTGCCTCCTTCGAACACCGCCTTTCTCGGTCCACCCCGATACTTCGCCGTCGCATCTTCGGCGCCTGGCACCTTCAGTCCCTCCTCGATCTGGCCTTCAATGAAGTCGGCCATCTTGGGATTGGCGAAGCCGGACAGGCGCGCGTTCTCATCATCTGGACGGGTCGGCTGGACCGGCCCGAGCTTTTGGGCCAATGCATCTGCAATCTCCGCCGCGTAACGCGGAACCACCACGGCGCTGGCGTTGATGCAGGATCGGCCGCCGTTGTCCGAGATCGCCCCGGCCATCACGTCGATGTAGTCCCGCCAGTTCTCGATCTGGTCCTCACCGATCAGGAACTTGCTCCAGCCCGGGCCGTGGATCTGGATGGCCGGATTGTTGGCGTACTGCTGGGTGGTGGACTTGTCGCCAAAGATGAGCGCCCGCCCGCAGGAATTCAGAATGGTCGCCGCCCCGTCGTGGTCGGTCGGATAAAATCCAAACGCTTCGGACGGAATGCCCGCGGCGATGAAGGCCTGGATGAGACGGTACGGCGTCCAGGGCTCCTCGCGTCCCGGCTTGATGATCACTGGGGTCTTCAAGGCGATGGCGGGCAACCACAGCGAATTCACCGCCGGTGAATTGCTGGGCATGACCAGTCCGAGCGCCTGACAGGTGGGGAAGAAGCTGAGCTTGGTGCCGAACTGTTCACCGAAGCCACGGTCCAGAATCGTGAAGTCGAGACCCCGCGACAGGCCATTGAGCACCACGGGCATGTGGGTCAGCGCATAATGGATCTTGGCCATGTTGCGCTTCACCATCACGTGGGGCAGGCCGCTGGTGAGGCTGAGCGTCTCGATATACTGCTGGGCCGACTGGGTGTGTCCCTGATCGCCCAGCGGCAGCGTCCCGTTCAGGAACAACTCGCCTGCTTTGGCGGAAATCTGAACCAACTCAGCGACCGTGAATTTCCTCAAGGCGGCGCGAGCAGGTCCGAGCCGGGCAAGATCCCGTTTCAAAATGCCACCGTTGACCTGGGATACCACGGCGAGCGTCTCACCGCTGCGATGGTCTTTGACTTCGATTTTGTCGAGCGAGGCATAGCTGCGACCGAGCCGCAGCGCCGGCAAATGAGGAATCGGGTCCGACATGTCAGCCGCAAAATGGTACGCCTGCGTAGTAATGCCAACTGAAATTCAGAGCGGTTCCAGGGTTCCCCCATTCCTTTCCCGTCCCGTGGTGGGCTACCTCCTTCCCAACCCCGCCAGGTAGGCCACCAGGTCCTGCAATTCCTCGGCGGTCAGGGCGTCCACCAGGCCGGCGGGCATCAACGTGCCGAGTTGACGCTGCTCGTCGATCTGGTTCCGCGGAATACGGACGGTCTGCCCGGAAAGGTGATCCTGCAGGGTCACTGTGTCGTCCGTTTCCCCACGCAGGTAGCCTTGCCGAACCGTGCCGTCCCGGGACGTGATTTCGTAGGCCATGAAGCCTTCCTTCACTTCCTTCTGGGGTTCGACAATGGCGCCGACAATGAACTCGACCGTTTGGGCCGTTCCCAAGGCACCGAGTTCGGGCCCGATCCGGCCGGGAGTACCGTCAACACTGTGGCAGGTGGTGCAGGCCAGCTGGGGTGATTGGAACAGGACCGCGCCGCGCGACCGATTGCCCCGGGACTTGGCCCCAGCCGCAAGAGACGGAATGTCGGCTGCGCTCCAGGACCGGGCCAATGACGCCCCCTGGACCGCTGATTTCAACACCGTCGCCAGCTCCGGCGGGTTCTGTCCGGAACGTGCGAGCTGTTCCTGCAGGAGCCTCGCGGTTCCCGAGGCCGGAGCCTGTGCCTGCAGCGCCGTCGCCAGCGCGGCGAGCCCGTTTCGTTGGCGGATGAAGGCCGTCATGATTCGCGAAACGGAATCGGCCTCAGCACCCGTCTGAAACCACACTGCTGCTGCGCGGGCTGCCTCCACCGGTTGAAGCGCCACCCAGGCCCCAATGGCTGCGCTGCGAACTTCGGGCGCCTGATCCGGCCCAGACCACACTGCCAGCTTCCGAATCGCGGCTTCGTCCCCGTACCCGGCGACGCCGTCCACGGCGGCGATCCGGTCGGACGCCGCGGCGGAAGACAGCTGCGCGACGCCTTCGACCCGCGACCGCAAGGCCTCGACATGCCAGAAGCCCGCAGCGCGAAGGGCGGACGACCGCAACTCGGCATTCGGGTCCTCCAGCAGTTTGCCCAAGCCTGCCGCCAGATCCCCCGACGGCAGGACGCCCCGTTGCCGGCTGGACTCGGCGGCTTCCCGCAGCCGCTGTGCCTGCAATACCGCAAGATGGTTGGTGCCCACAGTAAACGAACGCGTTGAAACCAACGCCGGCAAATCCCCGGCGCCACCGGCGGTCGCCACCACGGCGGACAACTGGCGGATGGCCTCGGCTTCGAGTGCCACTTCGGCGACCCGGCGAAGACGTCCCGCCGCATATTGCGCCGAACCGGTTCCACCCTCGGCCTTGGCAAAGGCCGCCGCCCGGGCCGGCTGGTTGTTGAAGCGGAGTTCCCCCGACGCCTGGAGCGGTCCCCACCAGGGACGGAGCGCCGCAACGCATTGGGTGAACGCGTATTCCAGGGCCGGTTCCATTGGATGGTCTACGACGGCGGCCGCCACCTGCACCGCCCGGGGATCCGGCACGTAGCTGCAAGCGACCACCGCCTCCAGGCGAACGCGGGGACTGTCATCCGCGACCAACCGCTCCAAAAGGGACAGTGCCAGGTCGATTGCGCCGGGTTCGCGCCGCCGCGCCCATTCTCCCGCCACCCGCGCGGCGAAGGCCCGCGCTCCGGACTGCGGCAAGCGGGACACTTCGACCAACAAGTTGGTATTCACCCGCCCGGACTCCAGCCAGGCCCCCAAAACCTCGAATCGAACCAGCGCCGAGGTGTCATCGGTGCCGGTCAACGCCCCGGTGACGCGTGTGAGGGCGGCGGTGGTCTCGTCGGCGCTCCGTCCTGCCAGGACCCGGCGGGCCATCTGACGTTGCCAGCGTTGAGACGATCCCAGCTGGCTCGCGAGTTCCGCCGCAGGCAGTGCCCCCATCGGACTCCACTTCACCAACGGCCGCCCCTTGGCGGTGACCCGCCAGATCCGGCCGTGCACCTTGTCACGCGCCGGATCCCGGAAACTGGCCTGGTAGTGGCCGATCACCGGGTTGTACCAGTCGCACAGATACAACGCACCGTCGGGACCAAACCGCGCGTCGACGATGCGGAAGGCGGTGTTGGTGGATTCAATGATCGGCGGGAGCCGGTCCACCTTGAATGTCGCACCGTCATCCGTGACGCGAAAACGCTCAACCGTGTTTTGCAGGTAGCCACCCGAGACGACCTCGCCCTGGAGGGCCTCGGGCCAGTGGCTGTTCTCCACAAAATCAGCCCCACCGAATTTGCGGCCCTGGTTCCACAGCCATCGCTGTTCCAGAAAATGATCCGTCCGAATCATCGCCTGGGTCAGGTGATAGATGCCGTGCCCATTTCCGGCGAAGATCAAGGGCTGTCCCCAGCGGTCGAACACCGTCCCAAACGGATTGTGGGCGCCCATGGCGCCGGTCCAGAACGCGTCCAGTCGAACCTGCCGCGGCCAGTACCGCCAGACCCCAGCTTGCTTGAGTTCCTCCACACCCCAGGGCGTCTCGATCCGGCTTTCAGCGTGGAGTCCCTGCGACATCATCAACTCGCCGCCCGGTCCCCAGCAGAAGGAGTTGATCGTCTGGTGGGTGTCCCCAGTTCCGAAGCCGCGCAGCACGACCCGCCGCTCGTCGGCCTTGCCGTCGCCATTGGTGTCACGCAGGTGCAACAATTCGGTCGCCGCCCCCACGTACACGCCTCCGTCCCCAAGTTCGATCCCCGTGGGAATCTGGAGCCCGCCGGCAAACACGGTGTATCGGTCCGCCCGACCATCGTGGTCACGGTCTTCGAGCACCACCACCTCGTCCTGAGGTTCCTCACCGGGCTTGATCTGCGGATACACCACGCTGCCCACCACCCAGAGGCGTCCGTCCGGATCAAACCGGATCTGGATTGGCTTGCGCACCCGCTCGCGTTCGGACGCGTACAGATTGACCTCGAATCCGTCGAGCACTCGGAACGACGCCTGTTCCACGGCCGGATCCTCCTGGGCCGTCACATGCCCTGCACCGAGTACGGTAAACATCACGGCCAACAGCCAGCGTGCCGGTTTCATCGGGCCGCCTCCCGGTTGACGTGGGCCACCTGTTGCGAGATGCGGTCATCGGCCGCCTGGACCATGGGTACGTATTCCTCCATTTCCTTGGGAAACCATCGGATGTTTCGATCCCGGTGGTCCCGACTGCTGGGCTGCTCCGTTCGGTCCCCCGCGAGGAACGCCCAGTTGGTCGGACGCCAGTACCGGAACCACAGTTGATTCTTCGCCACCACCGCCTGGCGCACCGGTTCCAGCGCTGCCCAGTCCGGTGAAGACACCGCGCCCCAGCCCGCCGCGACGCTCTGGGCCATCTGCCGTTGACCGCGTTCGGACAACTGTACGCCGTCCATGGTGAGACCCGGCTTCCCGGCCGATGGCAGCAACGCCGCGAAGACATCCACCACTGGAATCTGTTCGCGTTGGCCCAACTGCCGGATGATCTCCACATACGCGGCCAAATCCCGGTTTCGCACATTCACCGCACCTGCATCAAGAGGTCCGCCTACCGCAAATGGCGGCGGCGTCAGGAGCACCACCCGCGGCACAACTGGGCGGACTTCCTTCAACCGGCTGGCATACGCCGTCTCGAAATCCGGTCGTCCCGCCATCCCGGCCAGGGATTCCATTTGCCCAAACTGCAGCAGCACCACCGTGGCGCCCGCGACCTTCAATTGCTGGGTCAGTCCCGGGAAGTTCACTTGGCGGGGACGGGCAAATACGGTGTCGCCCTCCCAAGACAGGTCACGAAACTTCGGGGCCCCGTCGGTTGAACGGAAGGCCAGCAGGGTCTCGAGGTAACCGCCTTGCGCCGCGGCGGCCATCTGGGTTCCCCCGGCCAATGCCACCACATCGGCAGCGGTCAGGATCGGGACCGGACCGTCAGCCACGGCCGCCAGACACAGCCAGGCGGACGCAAGGGTCAGGAATTGACGGACACGTTTCATGGGACGGAGTCCGCAGAATGTCTCAACTCGGATCCGTTCGCCACAGGAACCCCGGAGGAAATGCAACCCTGCGGGAGCCGGAACGCTCCGTAGCCGACGAGGGAACGAGACGCCAACTCCTCCCCGTGGACCCCACTGGATCAGAGCGCATGCCGGGCGAAGGGAGACGAGATGGCGCGTCCTCCCATCCGCAGCGACGGCGGCGGGTCACCATTCAGTGAGCCCACCGCCCGTTTCGATCCACACTGACGGATCCACCGATTCACCCCACCGTTTCGATGGCTACCCCCACTTAATTTGGGAATCTGGACGGGACACCCGGTTCGTCTGGTGAGCGTACGCGCCTCCGGCGCCCTGTCCGAGAAGCTGGCTGTGGCCAAGGGACTCTTTCACCTTTTGCCTTCGATCCATCGCCAGCCGGGTGCCACCGGTGGCGGCAGTCGTTTCAGCCCCTCACACCGCATGAGTCGCATCCGTACAACTCTGCAAGGGCTGCGCTGTGGAGTGCGCGTCCCGCGCCACCGCATTCTCAACGCTCTGCGGATTGGGCGATCCCGGCGTGGCGATATTGCCCCTTATTTCGCGGATTTCCCGTTGGAAAACGGTGTCTTCGCTCCTCTTCGCTACCGCGCCTAGTTCCCGACTGGTTCAACCACGGGTGTCATTGCTACCTCCGCCTCGCTCCGCAGCAATACACCCTTTAATGTTAGACGGTGTAAGCGGATTCATGCGAAGGTGAACCAGGGATCTCCGGGAAATTTAGGTCGTTCTCTTGATCCAGTAGATCACAAACCCAAGGACGATGATCGAAACAAACGTCCAAAAGATCGCGTCAGTTTCGGAGAATCTGACAACTCCACTGAGACTTGGCGGAGAGACCATCATGAACAGACCCAGTATGACCAAAAGCTCGGTGACTCCGGCGATCACACATTTGAGCAATGGATGCATACGGGGAGCCGCCAGGACATGGGTGCCCCGACCATCAGGGACTAATTGTCCGGCCCGGTTTCGGGTATTCACGGGCAGAAGTTCCCGTCCTGCTTTTCATCCACCCTTGAACGGATATCCACGACGGATATCCTAACCCTGTGAGCAGCGAAACCGTGGTATTCAAACTGGGAAACAGCCTGGCGGTGCGGTTGGTCGGCGACTGTCGCCTGCCACGAGGGACCCGGGTGCGTGAACGCTGGGAGGGCAAATCCATCATTCTCGAACCCATAGTCGACACGTGGGCCGACGACTTCCTCGCCAGCGCGGGCGCCTGGGACGAGGCCATCGAGCGACCCGGCAGGGGTGAGCCCGCCCGAGACCCTTTCGCATGAAGTACCTCCTGGATACCAGCGCCGTCAGCGACTACCTGCGGGGTGTGGATTCCTTGGTGAAACGCGTCCAAAAGGCCAAGCCCTCGGAGTTGGCCATCAGCGCCATCACCGCAATGGAACTCCAGTACGGGGCCGCTCGTCGGCAGTCGGCCAAGCTCCAGGCCGCTGTTGATGCCGTTCTGAATGGAATCACCATCCTCCCCTTTGACGCCGGAGCCGCTTCACGGGCCGGGGTTCTGCGGGCCGGCATGGAAGCCAAGGGTTGTAGCATCGCCCTGGCCGACTGCCAAATCGCCGGCACTGCGCTGGCCCACGGCCTGACCCTGGTCAGCCATGATAGTGACTTCAAACGCGTTCCCGGCCTCAAGGTCGTGGATTGGCACACCGACCGATGAAGGGTCCCGCAATGTTCGCAACGTAGGGGTCAGCTGTCTGGCTTGCTCACTGGATCAGCTCCGCGCCCACCAGGTCCTCTCCAGCCGCCTCACTCCTGCGTTGGGCAGGGCCAGATGATTTGGATGGCGGGAACGCAGGACCTGGGATCGGAGGGTTGAGAGTGGGAGGGTGAGGGCCATCTGCGGAAATCGGCGGCATCGGCGGATGACATTGCCTCATTCACAATCGGGCGGATCCACCTTTCACGGTTGGGGTGGGTGCGCCTTGGTTGGGGCTTTGGCGGGACGGGGATCGAGAGGGGGCCGCAGGGCACTGCGGCCCTACCTCGACGCCGGCGACTCCCGGCTCACGGCTCAAGGCGACCGGCCGCCCAGAGCAGGCCACGGCTCACATAGGTCAGGAAGACGGGATCGGCGAAGGTCTCGTCGGAATGGCCGTAGGTCGTGCCAAACACCCGGGCCTTGCCATACTGGTTGATCCAGGCCACCGGATACGTCTGGCCATCCTGCTCGCTCACCGAGGTCGCCAGCGGCGTCGCCGTGGGCCAGACCTTCTCAATGATGTAGAGCTCGTCCTTCGGCGTGACCCAGTCGTCGGGCATGCCCTTGAGGATGGAGTGGGAGGCCTGCACCTTCTTCACCGGATATCGGCTCATATGGTCGTGACGGCGGCTGGTGACCCCAAGGAACTCGCGCCAATCGTCAATGTCCGTCGCCCGATAGGTGTGCATTGCACAGTGAATAACAACAGCAGGCACTCCGGCGCGGTGGGCCGCGGTGATGCGGCGGATGTACTCCGGCGAGCGCGTGTCCGCAAAGCACTCATTGTGCACCACCACGTCGTAGCCCTTGGCCCAGTCCGCGTTGGCGTACAATGGGATTTCGGCCTGCGTTCCGGTGCCACCTTCATTCACCACGGTCCACGTCACCGGCGCCAACCGCGCGACGGCATTGGTCAATTGGGCACTTTGGAACGTGTAGTTGTGGCAGCAGCCTCCCGTGATCAGGAGAACGCGGAGCGGCCGCGTTTCTTCGGCGGCCGCGACACGGCCGGCGGACAGAAGCAGCAGAACGACTATCAGGCGGAGGATCATGCCCGGATGCTGGTGGGCGTGTTCGCTGCGGTCAACGCTGCGCACCGGGCGGCTGGCCCCTTCCCGGTGGGGATCCTTGAACCCCAACCCGGATTTCGACAGGTTCGGGGCCTCATGAGATCAAACCCGGTTTTCCTGAGCCTTTGTGTCGCCCTCCTGGAACTCCTGTGGATGACAGCCGGGCGTCTTTCCGCCGCCCCGCCAAATGATGGTGCGATCAACGCCACTCCCCTCCAAGGAATCGAGGGGGTGCTGACAGTCGACCTCGCCGGGGCCACTTTGGAACCGAACGAATGGACCGGATGGCAGCCGGGTTGGTCGGCCCCCCGGCGCTCGGTTTGGTTTGTCTGGACGGCGCCTGAATCGGGCCAGGTCCTGTTCTCAGTGGACCACTCCGAATCGCCCAGCGCCTCGGCCACTCTGCAGACGGGAATCCCGTCCGGTGACTTCGTTACTCTCTCGGGGACGCTCTCGGAGGGCTACGGGCGCCTCAACGGCTCGGCTGCCGTGGAGGCCGGACGCCAGTATTACTGGGGCGTCAGGGATGCCTTTGGCACCTCGGACCGCGTCACCTTCAGCTTCCGATGGATCCCCAACCCCACCAACGACGTCTGGGCCCAGCGGTCAACGGTCCCTTCGGATGGCCGCTACGCGATGGGGTCTGCGGTCGGGGCAACGAGCGATCCCTGGGAAAGCTCCCTGGGGATGGGTCCCGTCGTATGGCACTCCTGGACCGCCCCCCGTGCC
>JBGAPN010000024.1:0-23119 GCA_044221235.1 Limisphaerales bacterium | reverse complement strand
TCCTGACCGATGACCAGGTGCTCACCCATGTCCGCACCTCGGAGGCGGTCAAAACTCCCTATGGGCTCCGGGTCATTTCCCAGGCCGACGGGTCGCTGCTTCCCGGCCATAGCGGGGTGTATTGTTACGGCGGCTCCTGGTTTCTCAATGATGCCGCGAACTACCTCCTCGCCGGGGTCCACGGCCTGCCGGCTGCGGACGTCGATTCCCTTCTAACGGAGCGCATCGCCCGGGAGATTGCGAAGGTGCCCGCGTTCAACGAATCGATCAGCACGGTCGACGGCCATCCGCACGGCCACATTCTTTATTCGTGGAACTCCGGCTTTTGGTGGCTTCGGAAGGAAGTCCGCCGCCGCCTTGGCCAAACAGGTGAAGACCCGGTCGGACGTGCGGTCGATACACGACTCGGGGTAATCCGGAATGGCACCGCCCTCGAACTCGCGGACCGCGGCACGGCTCGCGGGACCTCGAATGCTTCAACGAAGGCTCCGTGGATCGGCTACACCGAACTCCGCACCGACCTGCCCGGCGGCCGCCACGCGAACGTCTCCACCAGCCGCGCCCGGATGGTCCGCGCCGATGGCACGGAAGACCACGAGGTGGGGACGGAACTCCTGGGCCAGCCTGATGCCTGGACACAATTCGCCGGATGGTCGCCCGACGGCCGCCTCGCCGTGATCAACCGCGGATGGGAGGATCCCGAGAACGCGCACTGGGAGGAGGAACACAAGACCTTCCGCATGGAGCCGGGACGCTGGCTGCTGGACTCCTGCTTGGTAGACCCGGTGACCGGACGGTCCACCAACCTCACCGCCATTGAACGGGTCAGTCACTACAACGGGGGCCTGTTCTTCCTGCCGGGCGGGAAGGCTCTGGGATTCACGCCGCTGATTCAGGGCATCTCCAAGCCGTACCAAATGGATCCCGACGGCCACAACAAACGCGACGTCTCCGGCAACAGCAAGGACGGCGGATTCGCCTACGGCTACAGCGCGTCCCCCGACGGCCAGTGGATCAGCTACCACGAGGACTACCAAGTCTACGTGGCCAGGGCGGATGGTTCGGACAAACGGAAGATCGAAACCGGGCAGCCCTTTAACTTCGGTCCCCGCTGGTCCGCCGACGGAGAATGGCTGTTGTTTGTCAGCGGGGTCCGCGGCAAGAGTCATCCCTACATCGTTCGGCGCGACGGCACCGGACTCCGGAAGCTCGCGGACTTAAACGGCTACCAGGGCTGGATCCTGTTCCTCGACGTCCCGGATTACCACGAAGGCAGCAGCGACGTGCCGGTCTGGTCGGCCGACGGGAAATCCGTTTTCTACACCGCCCAGGTGGGCTCAAACGTGGAACTCTTCCTGGCCGGGCTCGACGGCCGGACGGAACCATTGACCCGGACGCCGGAAGGCACCCTGCATTACCATCCCCAGCCTTCTCCAGACGGATCGTCCGTGGTGTACGGCTCCAAGCGCGACGGCGTCCGCCAACTGTTTGTCATGCGACTGCGGGACCGCCAGGAAACGCAGCTCACCCATCTCCAGCGGGGTCATGCCGCCATGTGGCCGCAGTGGCAACCGGGCGCGGACCAACCGACGGAAAAGTAATTCCCCTTCCATCTCCACGGAGGTCGTTTCACCGGCTCCTCAGCCCAACGGTATTGACCGCGATGACGCGGTACCGGTGCAGACGTCCGGACTCGGCGGTCGCATCGGTATAGGTCATGCGCACCAGGGGTTGGGGCGGCGTGTCGCTGTACTGCAACCCCTGAAACACCGGGCGCCCGAACGGATTCCGTCCCGCGCCCGCGACTTCGGCGATCCGCACGCCATCCCGTTCGATGAGGAACAGGGCGATTCCGCTCTCTGGGTCCGCGTCCGCTTCCCATGAGACCACACCGTTTTCAGCCCGGATCTCCCGGGGAGCCGGAGGCGGTGTGGCGTCCTGGACTCGACTGTCGGTCGCGTACTGCATCCACGCCCGGGCGATCGCTGCATCGGGAAGCCACACGGAGTTGCCCACCGTGCCCCCAAATTGACGCGCCGGGACGGGCTGGGGAACCTCGCCCTCCGGCGTCGGTAACGGTGCGAGCCAAGCCTCGGAATCCCGCATGGCCCGGAGTGCGACCCCGTTTCGTTGCGATAATCGGGCGCTCAGGCAGGCATCCAGCCATGGAATGGCCAGATACCGCTGGTTGCCGACGTCGTGGCTTGAGATCGGATCCACGGCCACACCAATCCTTCCGCCGCGGGACCGGACCGCCCGGAAGAAGATCTCGTTGGCAGGCCACACTCCGGAGAACTGTCCGTCCTTCACGCTGAATCCTTCCCGGGTTCCGAGATTGCACATCATGGGAACCGCCAGGGCGCCGTCCGGGAGTGTGTATGCCCGAAGATCCGACCGTTTGGGATCCGTCGCCAGAAGCGGCACGCCGGATCGCAGCCAAGCCGCCACTACCCGGTCGGGATGCAGCAGCACCATGCCGCCCGCCCAATGTCCGCCACCACTGTGTCCCCAAAGTGCCCAAGGAACGGTCGCGAGTTCCGGATGGCCCGACTGGCGTCCCAAATCCGCCAAGGCGCGCTGGAAGGCGGCGTCCGAGCCCCGGCGCGGATCACACCAGCCCTGGCAGTCCGCCTTCTCCGGCTGCTCATAGGACGGCGACAACAGGGCGCAGTCATGCTTCCGGGCCAGCGCCTGCCAGTGCAGATCGTAGGCACCGGTCAGCCCCGATTTGCAGGAACCTTCTCCGCATCCGTGCTGATGGACGATCACGCCGCGCAGGGACCGGACCCCGGGTGGAATCCACACCGTGAAATTGGCCGGGAAGGCCAGTCCATCCGGCTGCGTCGAGGCCTCGTAGCGGACGCGGTGCCACGGCGGTGTGGCCGGGGGAAAGACGTCGTAGGGCGGCTGCTGGGCCAACCCCATCGCTGTCAGGAACGGAAGCAAAACTGCCAGTCGCCACCACATGGTCGTCACGCTGCCGCGGCTGCCACGGCGTGACAAAGCGGAAATGCGTGGCGTTCGTGTGGATTCCCGTTTGTCAGGGGAGAGGCGTTGTGAGTAGGTGACCCGCATGACCGCCGCGGCACGCCTGGGATTCCTCTGTGGATTTGCCTCCTTGATGTTCATGTCCGCTTCCCAGGCGGCAGGCCCGGCGGTGGATCCGTTGGCCCTTGGGGTCCGAAACACCGAGCCGCTCCCGCCCGCCGAGGAGCAACGGCAGTTCCGGCTGCCGCCCGGTTTCGAGATCCAGCTGGTCGCCGCGGAACCGGACATCCAGAAGCCGCTCAACCTGAACTTCGACGCCATCGGGCGGCTGTGGGTCACGACCAGCGTCGAGTATCCCTATGCGGTACCCACCAACCAGGTGGGACGCGATCGGCTGATGATCCTGGAGGACTTCGGCCCCGACGGAAGGGCCCGCAAAATCACCCGCTTCGCCGACGGGCTGAACATTCCCATCGGCGTCTATCCGTTTCGCACGGACGATACGCACTGGAAGGCCATCGTCTGGAGCATCCCGTACATCTGGCTCCTCGAAGACACCGATGGCGACGGCAGGGCGGATCGGCGAACGATCCTGTATGGCCCCTTTGACGCCACCCGCGACACGCATGGGAACCAGGCCTCGTTCCGGCGCGGCTTCGACGGCTGGCTGTACGCCACGCATGGCTATAACAACGATTCCCATGTCACCGCCCGCGACGGAAGCCATGTGGATCTCAATTCCGGGAACACCTACCGGATCCGGCTCGATGGGTCGCGCATCGAGCAATACACGCATGGCCAGGTCAACCCGTTCGGCCTGGCCTGGGATGCCAGCGGCAATCTGTATTCCAGCGACTGCCATACTGCCCCCATTTACCAACTCCTCGCCGGAGGGTGGTATCCGAGCTTCGGCAAACCGAACGACGGGCTGGGCTTCGCGCCGGTCATGCTGGAGCACGCCCACGGAAGCACGGCGATCGACGGCGCCTTCTATTACCAGGACGACCTCTGGCCTGCGGAGTTCCGGAACACGTTCCTCATCGGGAACGTCATGACCAGCCGACTGAATCGCGACACCCTTTCCTTCATCGGTTCCACCCCCAAGGCTACCGAACAGCCCGACTTCCTGGTCAGCGGAGATCCCTGGTTTCGTCCGGTGGACAACCACCTAGGCCCTGACGGCGCGCTGTACGTCGCGGACTTCTACAACCGGATCATCGGCCACTATGAAGTGCCCCTGCTCCATCCCGGCCGCGATCGCGAACGGGGACGAATATGGCGCGTGGTCTATTCCGGCGGCCAGGGTACGCCCCGCCTCCGCCCCCCAGCCCTGGCGCCAACGTTGCCCGGTCTCATTGCCGAACTGGCTTCGCCCAATCTTCCACGCCGGTTGCTGGCGATGAGCGAAATCCAGGATCGCATGGGTTCCGACGCGATCCCCGCGCTCGAACAGGCCTACCGGAATGCAACCGCCTCCACAGGGTCTCCCGGATCCGGTTCCCGCGGCCCGCAACAGATCCATCTCCTGTGGCTGCTCAACCGCCTCGACGCCCTCCCGGACGATGTCCTCCGCAGTGCCGCAGCCCAGTCGGACCCGCTCGTCCGCGTGCACGTCCATCGGATCCTGCGCGAACGCGGGGTCCACTCGGCGGTCGGCAACGCGGGACAGGACGCGGCCGCCTCCCAGTTCGTCCGCTCGCTCGGGGTCCCTGGGTTGAGGGATTCCGACGCCCTGGTCCAGCGGTGCGCGGCCGAGGTGCTCGGCGCCTGGCCTTCCACCAACAATCTCGGACCGCTGCTGGCGTGGCTTCCGACCGTTCCGCCAGCGGACACGCATCGGCTCTACGTGGCACGCAAGAGCCTCAGGGAGCAACTCGATCAACCGGCCATCATGGAATGGGTTCTCGCGCGCTCCGACTGGAGCGAACGGGACCTGCGTGCCCTCGCGGACGTTTCAGTCGCGATCCAGACTCCCAACGCCGCAGCGTTCCTGTTGCGCCAGGTTTCCTGGCTGCCGGAGCGCGGTTCGCCCTCTCTGGCCAACGCCCTGACCCACGGGGCCCGGTTTGCCGCGGAGCCCGAACTGGCTGGCCTCGTCCGCGATCTCCGTTCCCGTTTCGCGGGACAACTGGACTCCCAGCTTGCCCTCTATCACGCGGTGGACCGTGGGCTCCAGCAACGGGGCGGAACACCGCCAGCGGTCCTGCAACAGTGGGGCCGGGAACTGGTCCGCGAGCTTCTCGACAGCGCCACCCCGTCGGACTGGAAGACCGCCGCTGCCGAGGGAACACCGACCGAGAATCCGTGGACCTTCCAGGAACGGCAGCGGGACGACGGGCAAACCATGAAGGCCCTATCCAGTCTGCCCGCAGGCGAGGAACTCACCGGCATTTTGCGGTCCCCGGACTTCACGGCGGGGGACTCCCTGTCCTTCTGGATCTGCGGACACGACGGTTTCCCCGGGGCCCCCGCCCAGCATCGAAACCGGATCCTCCTCCGCGAGTCCGAGACCGGCCGCGTCCTGCAGCAGGTGGAACCGCCCCGCAGTGACGTGGCCCGCCGCATTACTTGGAACACCCGCGACGTCCGCGGTCGCCGCGTTTTCCTCGAACTGATCGACGGCAACGACGGCGATGCCTTCGCCTGGATGGCCGCGGGCGATTTCGAAGGCGGCCCTTCGCTGCCCGCCGTCCCGCCACGGGCCGCCACCGAACGCGTCGCCGGAGCGGCGACGTTTGCCTCCCGCCTTCAGATGGCCGAGATCGCGCCGCGACTGCGCGACATGGCCACCGGATCAGGAGATTCCGACACCCGGATCGCCGCGGCCCGGGGTCTGGCCCGGCTGGACGCGAACTCCGCCATTGCCGCGCTGGGCCCACTACTGACCGATCCGAGCCAACCGCCGCTGCTGCGCGAAAACGTGGGCATCGCCCTGATCGAGCTCAATTCTGCGCCCGCCCGGGTTCCGGTTCTCGCGGCCATCAAGGCGATGCCCTACCGGGTCCAGCTCCGGTGGGCCCCTCCGCTTTGCGCGTCCCGCGACGGAGCAGACGCCTTCCTCACCGCGATCGAATCCGGGAATGCCCCGGCCCAATTGCTTCAACAGGCCAGCGCTCGCGGACGCCTGATGCGGGTCAATGCGCCCGACTGGCAGTCGCGATTTGAACGCCTCACTCGTGGACTTCAGCCCACCGACGAATTGCGACTCCAGCTGATCCTGGCCCGTGTCCAGGGATTTCAGACCAATACGATTCCGGCATCGCAGGGATTCCCGGTGTTCGAACGCAACTGTGCGCCCTGTCACCAGATTCAGGGACGGGGAGGTCTGGTGGGTCCCCAACTGACCGGCGTGGGGACCCGCGGATTGGAGCGGCTTGCCGAGGACGTCCTGGATCCCAACCGCAACGTGGACCGCGCCTTTCGCCAGACCCTTTTGTCGATGCGCGATGGCGAGGTCCAGAGCGGATTGCTCCGCCGCGAGGAAGGCGAACTGCTGGTCCTCGCCGATGCCACCGGCAAGGAATTCACCGTCCGGAAGGCCGACGTCACCGAACGCCGCGAAAGCGACCAGACTCTGATGCCGGACAACTTTGGCGAAACCCTCTCGCCCGCCGACTTCAATGCGCTGATGGCCTATCTTCTGGCCCAGAGGTAGGTGTCCTTGGAATCTCTCCAGCCAGCAGGGTACGGACGGCCCCTGGGCTGCGCTGCCGGGCAGGATTTCCAAGAGTCTCCAGCTTCCGGCTCCAACAGAACAGAGTAGCCGCCTGTCCCCTGATCGGATTTGACCCCTCGATTCCGTCGAGGGTGACCGACAGCACCGTGTCCGACAGCTCCGTTCCGCTCCCGCCATTCCCTCCACAATTCATGCACCGCCTTGTGCAAAGGAAGGATTGGCGGGAATCCCAGACCGCCGGAGACTTTGGTCATGTTCAGGTTGAAGTCAGTGATTCGAGCCGGTCTCGAGTTGGTGATCGCCGGATCCGTGGCCGCATTGGCCCAGACGGTGCCGTTGATCGTGACGAACGTGCCCGCGAACGGATCGGTCGACGTTTCACCATCGGCGTCGGTGGTGATCACCTTCAGCCTTCCCATGAACACGGCGGTCACGACCGTCCAGTTCTTCAACAGTTCTGTTCCGCCGCCGAACGGCCTGCCCGTGGTGCGGACCTGGAATCTCGAAGGCACCCGCCTGACCAACACCCCCAGCCCGGCCTTCCCCAGCGGCAAGGCCATCACGTGGTTCGCGACGGGAATGGACCTCCAGGGGAACCCGCTCGGCCCGCCCTTTTCCGGCGCCTTCCTGACAGCCGCAGGCAGTGGTCCAACACCCCAATTGCTTTCGGTCGTCCCGACCAACCACGCGACCGAGGTCCCCACCAACACCGCCGCGGTGTTCACGTTCAGCGTGGCAATGAACACGAACCTCACCGCCGCCCAGTTTAATGATCTCGAGAACCCGTCGGTAACGCCATTCACGATCCCCTCCTGGAATGAGCAGCACACCATCCTGACCTGCACCCCGTCGCCGGGATTTCCGGCGGGCCAGACCCTCGTCTGGAACCTCCAGGGCGTGGGCGCCGAAGGCGGTGCATTCCCGGGCGGGGGAGGAACCTTTACGACCCTGGGCAGTGGGGGCAGCGGCGGCGGAAGCCCCGTCACGTTGATCTCCCGCGGCGAGTCGGGCGTCCAGGTGAACGCCGGCGATTCGCCATCGGGTGAACTGGAGTTTGTGGCGTTTTCAAGCCAGGGCGACGCGGGCACGCTCACCGTGATCTCACCCGCCGCCACGACCAATTTGCTCACGCAGTTGCGCGGATCAGATATCGCGCAAGCACTCGCCCGGAATGCCGACGCCACCGCGTTTCGTGCCGCCTACCCGGCCGGTGCCTACCGGTACGAGGTCACGGGCACCAATGGCATGGTCGGCGCCTCCATGCCGCTGGCGGAGAGTGGGCTCCCCGGCGTCGCCCGGCTTTCACCCTGGATGGACCCACCCCGGGTCATCCTGGGAGAGGAACTGATCCTGCCCTGGGCATTTTCGTCGGGATCCGCCGCGGTGGATCATGTGCGGGTGGAGATCCGGCAGGGCAGCCAACTGCTGTTTTCCTCCCCGCTTCCAGGCGCCGGCGGAGCATTGACCGGGGCATCCAACAGGGTGGTGATTCCCGCCACCGCCTTCAGCCGGGAAGGAACCGCCGAAGTCTCCCTGTCGACCTTCCACATCACGGCGACCGAGACCAATGCGATCCCGGGGCTGACGTTGCATGCGGCGCGTCATCGCACCACCCGCTTTGCCCTGCGGGTCGTCCCGGGCAACGCCCTCCCGCCGACCATCCGCTTCAAGCGGTTCCCGGGAATCCCGGTGCAGCAATCGGTGATGTACACCCTGGGTCCCACCAATGGCGTCCGGCCGCTCCGGATTCAGCGCATCGCCGGGAGCTTTCCTCCGGGCCTGGACTTGGACGAAGACGGCTCGCTCATCGGAACGGCCACCGCCCAGGGCAATTATGAGGCCTCCGTTCTCGTGACGGATCTGCTGGGGCAGGCCTCCGTGGAAACGGTCAGCCTGACCACCACCGCCCTGCCCGCGTTCCCCACGCCCACGCTCGAGAATGTCCGCTACACGGGAGGCAGCCAACTGCAGGTCGACCTCGTGGGCGGCGCGGGAGTCGAATGCCGGGTGGAACGGTCGGCCAACCTCCTGGATTGGACCCCTCACCTCACCACCAACCCACCCTCGGCCCGGATCACCTTCCAGGTCGCGGCGGCTGATGAGATCGGTTTCCTCCGGGTCCGCGGGCCTGGTTCCCGTCCCCCGTCCAATCCGATCCGCGTGACTCCGATTCCGGCCAGCGGCGCCAAGGTCTCGGGCGACATTGGCCTGTTTGGCGGGACCTTGAGCCTCACCAATGCCGCCGGATGGATCTACTCGCTGGAAATCCCCGCCGGCGCACTGGGCGGAACGGAGACCCTCACGCTGACCGACCTGACCCGGGTCGACGGGCTTCCGTTCGCCGGTGGACTCAGGGCGGGCGTTGAATTGCGGCCGGCCGGGCTGTTGTTTGATACCCCGGTCACTCTGCGCATCACCAGTCCTTCGGCCCTGGATCCGGCCGCCGACTTGGGATTCCATGCGTTGACAGACGGGCGGGAATTCGCACTGGTCCCCCATGTCGACGCCGACCGGACCGCCTCGTTCCATCTCCTGTATCTGGCCACCGTCGGCGTGGCTCGGGGAACGGTCGCCGAGGTCCAGACCCAACTGTCCCACGCGCCGGATGACCCGATTCTGGCGGTCGGCCAGGAAGCAGCGGCCATCCGCTTTGCGTGTGCCCAGGGGAATTGCGACGCCATAACCCTGGGTTCATCCCCTCAGCCTCAGGCACTGCAAGCGCGGAACCTGGGCCCTCACGGGGATCCGCCGGGAAACAAAGCCGTCGAGAGCTACATCCGCACGGCCAAACAGGTGATCATTCCACAGCTCCAGACCGCTTCGGAGTCGGAGGACGACGGCACACTCGACAACGCCCTCCTCGCGTGGCGTGGGTGGCTCAAGGAGCTCCAGACACTCGGTCTCGCCGATAGTCTGACGGGTGAGGACCAGGAGGGAGAACTGGCGGCCTGCCTGCAAAGTGCGGCGGGTCTGGCAGCGCGTGGCATTTGGAATGGCATGACCCGCTCCTGTCAGCAGTGTCTGGACCACGACCTCGCCCGGATCGGCCGGACCGAAAGCCTGGCGCGGACGGCAGGAATGATGGGCTGGAGCTTTGACACCTATTATTTCGACTGCGCCCAACGCTGCCTCCACTTCGAGCTCCAGATCGAATCCCTGATGATCTACTCCGGCAGCACCGGCACCTATCTGACGGACACCAAGGCCAAGATCGAGCTGAAGCCGTGGGAAGAGGACTGGTACAACATCCTCTTTGGAGGCGGCTACAAGGGTGAGGCGACCTGGGAAGTGAAGAACGTGGAGGACTGGGATTCGAAGTGCCCCGTCACCAGTTCCCCAACCAGCGGGGAGGCCAATGTGGCGATGATGCGGTTGAAGCTGTTCCAACAACGCTGCGACTACATTCCCGGCCAGGGTCTCGTGCTCCACAACACCTACTATCCCGACCTGCGGATCTACCTGCTGGCGAACAAGGACAAGATGCCGAAAGAAGGGCGGGTCTCCCATTGTCCGAAGGACGAACCGAGGAAGGTCGCCGACGTGTTTGGTCCGGCCTTTCTGTCGATCCACGCCAAAATCACGGAAACGCCGGAAGTCATCGGCGAGCCTTGCGTCCGGTTGGATGGATTTGAAACGGTCGGCGCAGGCGACGTCGTATTCCGCAAACAGTACGTCGAAACCGAGGTCGTGAAGGACGGCTACGTCGAGGAACGCACCACCCTCGAACTGGTCCACAAGCCGCAATAGACGGTCGCCGGTCCGAATTATTGGGACGCCTGCAGGAAGGCGGTCGTGCCCAGTTGGGTGGCCGGGATCGCGACCACCTGGGAACTGGAATCCGGGGTCAATTCACGGAGAACCGTCCCACTCCCACCCAGGGAACTGGACGACCGGATTGTCATGGGAACCCCCGGAGTGCATTGGATGGTCAGGACGACTTCGTCCGCATCATTCATTGCCACGCCGGTGATCTGCGGCGCCGGGACCACACCCGACGACGCCTTCACGGGAAAGCGGGTCGTGCTCACGCTTCCCGATGTGCGTTCCGGCGAGTTGGCACCGTCCCGGACATCAATCCGGGTGAAGGTCACTTCCGCCCGGTAGGCACCGCCCGCCTGCAGGGTGCCCGCAGGAATGGACAGTGACGTCCTTGCCCCGGGAATCGCCCCGGAATCGTACACCTGTGCGCCGCTGGTCTCGTCATAGATTTCCAGTCGGGCGGCCCCGAACGACGGACTCTCGGGTGTCCATTGGAGGGTGGCATTCTGCGCAGGATCGATCGACTGCGCGGCGGCGAAATTCAGGATTTGCGCCGGCGGAGGCAGCGTGCCATCTGGTTGGAAAATCACATATTCGCTGTCTCCGCTGATCACACTGCCATAGGTGAACGTGTAATTCCCCGCTCGGAAGGTATTGGTGAGACCCGGCTCGGTGGAAAAGCTCTCATAGGTCACAAACCCTCCGAACCCATCGAGAAAGTCCATGGCCCGCAGCGATCCCGTGGGAGGCTGGAGGGTGACTCCCCGGACGAAGAGGAGATTGTCGGGATCGCTGAGGAAATCCCCGGACATCTCCATCACCGACAGAAAGAAAAAGGGCGATTCGTCGGGCGTCTCCGGAATGGGATGGGGTGGAGCATCGCCGGTTTGTTCAAAGAAGCCGGCCCGATACAGGGAGAGCCCAACGACGTCCTGACCGCGGACGGAGCCGAGCGGAATCAGGCAGGCCAAGACGAGGAAGAACAGGACGCTGCGCGGGGTTGAACATTGCGATCGGAGTTTCATGGGAAGAGTCTCTGAGGCCGTGAGGCTCCCGATCCACCGGGGAATGGAAAGGCAAAACCCTTCGCCGCCACTCCCCCGTAGTCGCGGAGGGTACGACGCGCCATCCCTTCTCCCTTCGCTCAACCCACGAACCCAGACTTTGGGGTCCACTGGAACAGCAGTCAGCGTCTCGTTCCCTCGTCGGCCACTCCCCGCCGTCAACCCATGAAGGGCTTCATCTCCTTGAGCAGTTCCGGAACCCGCTTCCAGGGGTCCTCCGCCATTTCGTACTCCAACGCAACCCAGCCCTGGTAGTTGGCATCCCGAAGAATCTGGAAGGTCCGGGGAAAATCAGCCGTCACCGCCTCCTTCTGCTCGCGGGCGCGAACCTTTCCTTTGAACTGCACATTCACCGCATAGGGAGCGCAGCGGGCCAGGTCGGCATATGGGTCGTCGGTGTGAAAATTGCCGGTGTCGAGATTGATCCCGATCCAGGGGGAATTCACCGAGCGGACGATGTCCAGCAACTGGCCGGCTTCCGCAACGATTCCGCCGTGGTTCTCAATGCCCAAAAAGATCCCGTGCTTGCCCGCTTCGGCCGCCGCCTCTTCCAGGGCGGTGATGCATAGCTTCTTCGCCTCCGCCTCCGGCTGGCCGTGCGCCGTTCCGGCGAACACGCGGATGTGCGGCGCCCCCAGGACCGCGGCGCGGCGAATCCATTCCCGGACCGAGGCCATGTCCGCATCCCGCTTCGGGCCGGGTGGGAGGCAAAAATCATTCCCCACCGCGGTGCCGCTGACACTCACTCCGCGCAGGTGGGCATGCCTTCGGACCTTGACCAGGAACTCGTCTGTCACGTCGGGCGGAAAATAATAACTGGTCAGTTCCGCGCCCTCGCAGCCCTGGTCTGCACAAAAATCGATGAACTGAAACAGGTCCATCGTGGGGGTCCCGTTCTTCGGGGGCTGAAGCTGGTCCCGAAAGGAATACGCCGCCAGGGCCAGCCGGAGGCGCGGCTTGCCGGCACGTTGAAACGGCTCAACAGCGCGGGACAGCGGGGACAGGGCCAGTCCCGCTACCGCGCCAAGACCCATTCCAAGGAAACCACGACGGCTTGGGAGGATGTGCATAGAAGGCGCTAAGGTAAGCGGAGGCACCGGCGGAGCGAAAGCGAAAGGAGCGTTGCGCGCCCAATCTGCCAGACGCGGACCCATGGCGGCGCCCATGCCCCATCCTTGACCGTGGCAGGACCCATGCGCAGTGTCTGCGGGTGCGCCTCCCCGCCGCCTTTCTGATTTGGATCCTTGCCCTCGCCCTTCCGCTCCTCAGCCGGGGCGCCGAACCCCCGAAAGATGCCATCGCCGCCTTTGCCTTCGATGGCTCTTTCTCGGACTCCGTGGCAGGTAATACAGGACTCCTCGAGGACAATTCGGTGTTCACGAAGGATCGGCAGGGAAATGCCGGATTGGCGGCCCAGTTTCCGCAGACTGGAATGATGGCGTCCACCTCCCGCAGCTACATCAAGAACAAGCTCCAATGGTCCTGGGTCTCCTGGGTCCGTTCCGATATCGGCCACAATGGGGATGTCGGGACCCTCTATTCCGAGGGGAACAGCGGCATTTCCGGCCACATTTCCATCTCCAAAACCAATATCATGGTGGCGCTCTGGAATGAGAATGTCGGGTGGTCCTACATCGTTTCCACGGTCCCCGTCACCCTTGGCGTTTGGCAGCACGTAGGCGTAGTCTTTTCCGCGACGACGAACTCCGATATCGGCAAGACGGAGATCTACCTGGACGGCCGGCTCGTCACCACGGGTGCCCTGCCCTATCTCAAAGCCTCCGGTTGGCGGGCGGAGCGGCGGGAATTCGCGTTCGGGGCCAATATCGGATACTACTCCGGCGGGCAGCCCCGGTACTCGTTCTCGGGCGCTCTGGACGACGCGCGACTCTTCGACCGAGCGCTCTCGTCCGAAGAGGTTCTGGCGATTTCGGGTCTCGGCAGCGCGTTGCTGGCTGTTCCGGCGCTGGAGCTCATCTTCCCCACCTCCATCGGCCAAACCTACCAACTGCAGTTCTCCGACGACCTGAATGACTGGACCAACTACGGCGAGACCTTCCCGGGAACCGGCGGGGAAACCAGCCGGTTCGTCAGCACCCGGACCACCAAGAAACAATTCTGGCGTCTTCTGGGGCAATCCGCGCCCTGATCGCAGGGCGCCCGCGACGGCAGTCGCTTGTCCTTCTGGGCCGGGTCATTTTTCCACCGGCTTGCCGGCGTCCTGCCACGCCCCCAAGCCCCCTTCCAGATTCACCAGGTTGGTGAATCCCAGCGACTCCATCTTCGTGCAGGCGCGGGCACTGCGGCCACCCGCCGCGCAATGCACCAGGTAGAGCTTCGACTTGTCGAGCTTCGCCACCTTGTCCGCGAAATCCGGGGCGCGGTAGTCGAGCAGGACGGCCCCCTTCATGTGACCTTCCGCAAACTCCGTCGGGGTTCGGACATCCAGAATCACGATATTGGTGCCCTTTTGCAGCGATTCGAACTGGGTGACATTGACATTCTTCACGGCGGTCGGTCCGGACGGTTTCGGTGCCGGCGCTGGCGCCTGGGCTTGGGCCAGGAGCGAACCGGCCAACGACATCAGGAGGAGCAGGAACGTCTTCATACAGCGTTTGTTGGCTGGAAATGAAGCCCGCGGGGCGGTCGATGGCAATTGAAGTTTCATCCCGCGAACGCTTTCATCCGCCCATGCGTTTCATCGGAAGCGTCTACGAAAAACTCCAGAGACACCCCAAGCGGATCGTGTTCCCCGAGGGCACCGAGCCGCGCGTGCTCCAGGCTGCCCGCCAGTTTTACTCTCTGCGCCTGGGGGTTCCCATCCTGCTGGGGGATCGGCAGGAGGTGAAGGCCGCCGCCGACGCCCTGAGCGTCAATCTGGAGGGCATTCGCCGCATCGATCCCGCCCAGAGCCCGGATCTCGACAGCTTCGTGAAGCGGTTCATGCTGCTGCGTCGCGGCAAGGGCATTGCCGAGGAGGAGGCCCGCGAGGCCATGATCAAGCCGAATTACTTCGGCGCCATGATGGTGGCCATGCGGCAGGCCGACGGGTTGATCTCCGGCACCAGCGAGGTTTCCGGGGGCGTGCTCCGCCCGCTGTTCCAGATCATCAAGGTGGCGCCGCGGACAACCACCGCGTCGTCCTGCATGGTGATGGAGGTGGAGGACACCCGGTTCGGCGAAAAGGGTGTCCTGTTCATGGGCGATTGCGGTGTCATCCCGGATCCCTCCGTCGAA
Source organism: Limisphaerales bacterium (assembly GCA_044221235.1). GTDB lineage: Bacteria > Verrucomicrobiota > Verrucomicrobiia > Limisphaerales > UBA9464 > UBA9464. Next base: position 8,395 of record JBGAPN010000024.1, on the reverse strand, counting down.
CAACTGTCCGACATCGGCCTCAGCATTGCCCGGCTCGCCCGACAGATCCTCGGGGTCCGGCCTCGGGTTGCATTTCTCAGCTATTCGACCCAGGGCAGTGCAACGCATCCCAGCGTTCTCAAGGTCCGGGCCGCCACCGCCCTCGCGCGCCAAAAGGCCGAAGGCGAGTCGTTTGAGGCCGATTTCGACGGTGAACTGCAGGTCGACGCCGCCCTCGTCCCGGAAATCGCTGCCCGAAAACTTCCGGACAGCCGCGTCGCGGGACGTGCCAATGTCCTCGTGTTCCCCGACCTCAACTCCGGCAACATTGCCCACAAGCTCATCCAGCACATCGCCCGCGCCAATGCGTACGGACAGATCCTGCTCGGACTGGATCGTCCGGCAGCGGATGTGTCCCGCGGCAGCACCTCCCATGACATCCTGGGCGTGTCCGCCATCGTGGGTCTCCAGAGCATCGAATACCAGAAGCTCTACCCGGGCGCGGGCGATATTCTTCCGGGCGAAGGCAGCGTGGGATAATTGCTTTACACCCCGGCCGTCCCACGTCATTGAGGATGCCCGGGGTTTGAAGATTCCCACCCAACCACCCCTTCCCTTCCAGTACCGTGCTGCTCAATACCGACACCCCACGCGTCTTCATCGCGGCCACACGTCAGAACGACGGCAAGACCACCAATTCCCTCGGACTCCTCGCCGCCCTCCAGCGACGCTTTGGGCGGGTGGGATACATCAAGCCGGTTGGCCAGCGGTTCGTCGAAATCGATGCCGAGAAAATCGACGAGGATTCGGTGCTGATGGACCGCGTATTCCGGCTGAACTGCCCGCTGGTGGACATGTCTCCCATCGCGGTGGAACCCGACTTCACCCGCCGCTATCTCCAGTCGTCCAATTTCGACGCCCTGGTCAAACGCATCCATAAGGCGTTCGACCGCGTTGCCTGGGAAAAGGAGTTCGTCCTGTGCGAAGGGACCGGACACGCCGGCGTGGGCAGCGTCTTCGACCTCAGCAACGCCACCGTCGCCCGGGTCCTGTCGGCCAAGGTGGTCATCGTCACCCGCGGCGGCATCGGACTGCCCATCGATGAGGTCTCGCTCAACAAGGCCCTGTTCGAAAAGGAGGGCGTGGAGGTCATCGGCGTCATTCTGAACAAGGTCCTGCCGGAGAAACTGGACTACATCACGGAGTTCGCCGAGAAGGGTCTCCGGCGGAAGGGACTTAAGCTGCTGGGCGTGGTCCCGCACCTGCCGATCCTGTCCAGCCCCACCCTGGAGCTGATCCGGGACGAACTTCACGCCCAGGTGCTCCACCCGGGGTCCTCCATCCATAACATCGTCAACCGCGTGGTCATCGGAGCCATGGGGGCCGCACAGGCGGTGCATCATTTCAAACCGGGCGCCCTGCTCATTGTTCCGGCCGACCGCGAAGACATCATCAAGGCCGCCGGTGAATACCTTAAGCGCAACGGCCACCTCGCCGGCATCGTGCTCTCAGACGACATCCCTCCGTCCGAAACCACGCTGCGCAATGCGGTCCAGCTCTCCTGCCCGGTCCTGGTGTCCAGCCTCGACAGCTACACCGTCGCCAGCCGGGTCCACGACCTCATCGTGAAGATCCGCCCGGGCGACACCGAGAAGATCAAGCTGGTCCAGGACCTCATCGCCACCCACGTCCGACTGGACGACATCCTCGACGCCATCGAGTAGGGCGCCCGCAGTGTCCCGCCCGTGGCGGCGGTTCGGGATTGGGACCGGCGCAGGGCACGTCGCGACCCTGTTCGCGGATGCGTCCTTCTCCCTTGGGATGCAGCGAAGCGGAATCCCAAGGGAGAAGGTGGCCGGAGGCCGGATGAGGGCCCGCGCCGAGATGCGGTCCCGTGGCAGTCGATCGTCATCGCTGCATTGCCCGCCGCCACGGCATTCCGATAGGCTCATCGCCATCGCCATGGCCACCATCGCCGTACTCGGGACGTTTGATACCAAGGGGGAGGAACATGCCTACGTGGCCTCCATCATCCGTGACCGCGGACACCGCCCCCTCCTGATCGATGTCGGCATCCTCGATGCCCCCGGCGCAACCCCGGACATTCCCCGCACCGAAATCGCCGCCGCCGCGGGCGTGGACCTCGCCGCCATCGCCGCACGGCGGGACCGGGGCGAGGCGGTGGCTGCCATGACCCGCGGGGCTCCCGTCGTGCTGGCACGGCTGCAACGCGAGGGCCGCATTGACGGCGTCATCTCCCTCGGCGGCGGCGGCGGCACGGCCATCGGCACAGCAGCCATGCGGGCCCTGCCCATCGGCTTTCCCAAGCTGATGGTCTCCACTCTCGCCAGCGGCAACACCGCGCCGTATGTCGGCGTGAAGGACATTGTGATGATGCCCAGCGTGGCGGATGTCGCCGGGTTGAACCGCCTTTCCCGGAAACTGCTGGCCCAGGCGGCCGGCGCCATCTGCGGCATGGTGGAAACCCGCGTCCCGGCCGCCGCCGCATCGTCCGACCGTCCGGTGGTGGTGGTGTCCCAATTTGGCAACACCACCCCCTGCGTGACGCGCGCCCGCAGCCTGCTGGAGCCGAAGGATACAGGATGATGTCTTCGCGGCGACCGGCACCGGCGGCCGCACCATGGAATCGCTGGTCGAGAGCGGCCTGGTCAGCGCCGTCCTGGACATCACCACCACCGAATGGGCCGACGAGACCGTCGGGGGCGTCCTGGCCGCCGGACCCACCCGCTGCGAAGCCGCGGCCCGAAACGGGATTCCCGCCATCCTGACCCCGGGGTGCCTCGACATGGTCAACTTCGGCGAGCCCGCCTCCGTTCCGCCGCAGTTTGCCGGGCGGCGTTTTTACCAGCACAACGCCCAGGTCACCCTGATGCGGACCAACCCGGAGGAAAACGCCCGCATCGGCCGGATCCTGGCCGAAAAATGCAATCTCTCCACCGGCCCTGTCTCGGTCCTTTTCCCTCTCGGCGGCATCAGTGTCATCAGCGCGCCTGGCCAACCGTTCCACTGGCCCGAGGCTGACGCCGCCCTGTTGGAGGCGTGGAAGACCCATCTACGCCCTGGGATCCCGTTCATCGAGTTCCCCGGCAACATCAACGATCCGGCCTTTGCCGAACTTTGTGTCCGGGAGCTGCTGGCCAACGTGGCCCGGGCGGCGGCGCGCTGATCCGGCAATTGTCCGCCCGTTTGCAGAAACCCCTTGCCCCGCGGCCGCGACCCGATTACCTAAACGCCCCCGGTGGCCAGCGTAGCTCAGCGGTAGAGCAGGGGACTCATAAGCCCTTGGTCGGAGGTTCGATTCCTCCCCGCTGGCACCAATATTGAACTTCAACGGGTTGCAAAAAGCAGACTCCACTGATAACGGTCACTGCTAACAACTGCAATCGCATACGATTGTAACTTGGAATCCTTTTGGCGTTCGTCGGTGCCTCTGGAAGCCTGTACAGGCAACCGCAATTGGGAGATTCCTTCTCGTTCATGACTGACGCGGCAAATCGTCCACCGAAGCACCAGGAAACCCGTAAGCCGGTGGCCACCCGAATCCAGGCTGTGGTGTTCCTCGCTGTCCTCGGCATCGGAACGGTCTTGGGAATGTTCCTTGGCAACATCGCACTGGGAGCGTTGCTCGGCCTGGCTCTTGGAGCGCTTCTCTCCACCGCCGTCTTGAACCGAGCTAGTTAAATCTGCGGCGACGCGGTGGGCGGTCTTCGATTCGTGCCTCAGATATAGGAGCAAAAGTTTGCCCGTAATTCCGTAAGCGGTCGAAAATGGCGATCGAGTCTTTCTTCGTGATGCCCTCCACGAGCCCGCCGGCCATCCGCGTCATTCGTGCTTTCCGCGGCGAACGTACTGCTGTCTCCCTCAGAAAAGTGGGCCGGGTCGACGAGACCCAGCCCACCCGCGGCTCCAGTGACTCCCGTGGGGAAGCCGCGTCAGGAGAAGGAGTCCGCGAAGATGTTGTTCGCCCACTGGAACATCTGCTGCATCCCGTCGGAAGTCGGCTGGGCCGCCTCCACGAAGGACGCCTCCACGCGTTTCATGCTCCGGCTCAGCGGATCGTACTGGAACGAGGCGGTGAGCCACGATGCCTTCTCCGACGTGATCGGACTGGAAGCAGGCGGAACTCGTCACGGGGCTCGGATCGGGTGATTCCCCGTTGAACGCGCGAATCATCGCGTCGGCGCAGACCTTCGCCTGCGAGTTGGCCATGTGGCCGGACTTCGGCTGCCCGGTCCCCTGCGAGTCTCCCAGGATGTGGATGTCCGGCTGAACCAGGGACGCGTAACTCAAGGGGTTCACCACGGCCCACCGGCCCGTCGGGGTCGTTCTTGAGGGCCGGCGTGGGTGATGTCCCGGCTCTCTGGTTGGGGATGGATTGACCACGCTGCCCTTGAAGGTACCCGCCGTCGTCACCACCGTCCGGGTCGATGAATCGACCGAGGTCACGGTGGCGTTGGGAACGTACCGGATGATGTCCTTGTAGGTTTCGGTAAACGCCGTCACGAAATTATGGGGCTCCGCCTGGTTCCCGGAGTTGGCGTCGAGGACAATCACCTTGGCCGCAATGCCGCGGCGCTTGAGGAAATCGGCTACCACAGAGCCCTCATACGGACTGGCGGAGCAGCAGTAAGGTGATTTCGAGATGAGAGGTCAGGATGATTTTTGCGACTTCATCGAGGCGAGCATGTTTTTGAGGAGCAGCGTCTGCGATCCAGCCCGCCAGGCGTGGGGCGTCAGGTCCGGCTGATAGTTCCCGGCGGGCGGGATGAACTCGATCCCCGGGAACAGGATAAACCTTGTCGTACTCCACCGGGCGGTATTCCCCGTTGGTCAGGACGGTCACCACCTTCGAGTTTGGATCCACCTCCAGTGCTTCGCCCTGCACGATCTCGATGCCCCGTTTGGATTGGAGGTCGCCATATCCCAGGGTGATATCGTCGAGTTTCAGGGCTCCGGTCACCCACGAGTTCGACGGATGAGGCCACGTGATTGGGGTAACGGTCCACCAGGGTGACCTGGATATTTCCGCCCCACAGGCGGAGGTATTTGGCGACTGTGGCGCCGCCAAGGCCTCCGCCGATGACCAAAACCCGGGGAGCGGTGGTCTGGGCACGAATTCTGGACGGCAGCATCCACGCGGCTGATGCAAGGCCAAGGGAGTGAAGGAAGTTTCGTCGATTGAAGTTCATGGGAGCAGAGGGTGTTTCGTGTGCGGACGGCATCATCCGATTATCGATCGGTTGTGGAGGTCGAAGCTGCCGGGAGGGTCGCCAGGTAACTGGCGATGAGGCTCAGTTGGGTGGGGGTGTAGGCACGCGCCTGGGCATCCATGATGGTCTCCACCGGTCGGGTGCTCATCTCGAGCAGCTTCTCGTACATCTCCCGCGCCGGCTTTCCGTTGATAGACTCGAAGCCGCCGACGGCCCGGCCATTGGTTCCGTGACATTGGAAACATTGTGCTGCGAGCAACTGGCCTGTCGGCGGAGCCGCGTCGGTCCGGAACTGGACCAAGGCAGACAACATCAGCAGGGTGGCGGACCAGGCGGAGAAAGTCTGGACACTCAGTTTCGATTGATCGTGTTTCATGAGATCTACAGGACAGGTGAATGACTGCTGGATTTGGATACGTGCCGTCACTCTAACGCCGCCTCCCCCTTTTTCCCCAAGTGATCGTTTGGTAATGAACCTCACGCCGGGCCCATCCCTGGACGTCGATTGCCAAGAACGACACATTTCTGTAGCCTCTGTGGTCCGGACACAGCGTCCTGGATCGCCGCCTGCTTCAGCGGTTCCCGCTGCGAAATCCTGATGGCTACAAAGGTGACCCGGAGCTCTGCAGACAACTCGCCGGCGAGTTGAGCCGCGATGGCCACGGGATCCATCTCCGCCAGACAGGCCCCGAGGTTCTCGAGGCGGCCTTGCGCAGGCCTGGGATGCCGATTGTCATGGATGTCGCGCTGCCCCAACTGAGCGGGTTCGAGGTTGTCACCCGAATCGAGCCTTCTCCCGTCGCCACGCCCGTCATGTTCCTGTCCGGCTTCAGCGACGTCTCCCACCGGGTCCGCGGACTGGCCGTGGGTGCGGACGACTACCTGGGCGCGCCATTCTCGATGGAAGAACTCGGGCCCGGCTCGGGGCCTCTGCCGCCGCGCCCGGGAACCTGGCCCCCGTCACCTACCGAAGTGGGGCCGTGGACGGTGGATCCACTACTCCGCGAAGTCCGCGTCTGCACGACCCGCATCGCCCTGCAACCGCGGGAGTGGTCCGTCTTCCAGCTGTTCCTACGCCACGGGCAGTCTGACCAGGCCTTCCTTCTCGAACAGGCCTGGGGACTGCCTTCGACCCGGGCACAAACGTGGTGGATGCCGTCGTCTTCCGGCTACGCCGGACTCGACTCCCGGGCCGACCACTCCACATCCAGACCATCCACGGCGCATACAGTTGACCTCAACCCGCCCTTCAGAGGCGACCGAGGGGGCACCAGTGATGGGATACCCGAGGGTACGGCCGAGAGTCGGGCTGTTGGATCCCAAGGAGACCCAGCCTGGAACACGGCTCCCCACCCGCATCCGGTTTTACCTGCCCCGACGCGCATCCGCTTTCTGGCCGATGAGGTGGCCGGGATTTAAGAGCCACCGGCAGATACGTGGTGCCCCAGGGCCCCAATCTCGATTCCGCCCAGTCCAAGCGACGTTTTGCGATCCCCGTTCACCGCATTCGCCTGCACGCGAGTCGGCTGACCCAAAAATCGGACCGACTCAGTCGATTCCGGCCACAATTATCCGGGCGAGAGGCTGCGCCGGCCTTCGAGCGCCCGGCTGAGGGTCAGTTCGTCCGCGAATTCCAATCCGCTCCCGGCCGGCAATCCCTGAGCCAGCCGGGTGATGCGAAGTCCCAGTGGCGCCAGGCGCCGGGCCAGATAATGCGCGGTGGCATCTCCCTCCACATCGCTGCCCAGGGCCAGGATCACTTCCTGCACGGGTTCCGATTTGAGCCGGGCTTCCAATGCGTCGATCCGCAGGTCCTCGGGCCCCACGCCATTCAGCGGACTCAACCGCCCACCCAGGCATGGTAACGGCCGCGGAAGGTTCCGGACTTCTCCAGGCTCAGAATATCCAGGGCCCGTTCGACCACGCACAGGAGCCCGCCGTCCCGCTTGGGGTCACCACACAGGGCGCAGGGTTGAATCTCGGTCAACGCCCCGCACCGCTCGCACAGTTGGACCTTGTTCCGTGCAGCCATCAATCCTTCTGCCAGTTGCCGGACGGCATCAGCGTCCGATTGGACCAGATACAGGGCCAGGCGCTCGGCTGAGCGGGGTCCGATTCAGACAGCTTTCCCCAGCAGGCGATCAGGGTCGCCACTGCCGGGGGCAAGGAGTTCGAGGACACAGGTTCCTGAGGTGCCGGTCAGGCCAGCCGGATTGTGGGGCTCAGAACATTCCGGGAATGCTCATCCCCTGGGTGACCGCGCCCATTTCACGATTTGCGGTCTCCCGCGCTGCGGCCAACGCCTGGTTGGCGGCGGTCAACACCAACTCTTCCAGGAACGCCACATCCAGGAATTCACCGCATCGGGGAAATCTTGATCGAGGCAATGCTTTGATCCGTAGGCCGCCACCTTGACAGTCCCCCGCCGGCGATGCCCTCGACCGTCTTGTTGGCCAGTTCCTGCTGGACGCCTTCCATTTGCTGCTGCATGCGCGTCGCCACCAGCAATCAATTTTCCAATGCTCGACATGGACGTGTTGTGTTGTCCCGAGAGGGTACCGGGGCGCCGCAGGTTCAGGAAACAAGATTTGAATCCGGATCCCGGCCGCGAACCGGGCATCTTGGATCTTTCGGCGACCGGGGCGCGCATCGTAGCCTTCTTGCAATGCGTTCCCCTGGTCCGTTCCCGGCTTGTGTCGGCCGCCATCGCGGCGGGTCTGATTCTGGCCGCCACGTCGCACCCCTCCACCGCGGCCGACTGGCAGGTCCTTCCCTTCTCCAAGGCCGATGCCGTCAACCCCATCCTCTCGCCCCGGCCCGAGTCCGAGTTCGACTGTCCACTCAAGGGCCGGGTTCGCTGGGAGGAATCCCACGTGTTCAATCCCGCCGCCGTGGTGAAGGACGGCAAAGTCTGGCTGCTCTACCGGGCCCAGGGACGTGATGGAATCAGCCGGCTGGGACTGGCCTGGAGCGAGGACGGACTGCATTTCCAACGGCATCCGACACCGGTGGTTTATCCGGCGAAGGATGCGCAACAGGCCTTTGAGGCGGTGGGCGGATGCGAGGATCCACGGGTGGTGCAGGACGACCGGGGAACCTATTGGCTGACCTATACCGGTTACGACGGCAAGACGGCCCGGCTGATGACGGCAACGTCCCAGGACTTGGTCCATTGGGAGAAACAC
>JBGAPN010000023.1:0-23375 GCA_044221235.1 Limisphaerales bacterium | reverse complement strand
AGGAAGTGATGACGTCCCGCGGCAAGGGAAAGCGCAACCTTCGCCTACTGACGCTGGAGCTGGCGGACCGTCCGTCCGATCCCAATGTCCTGATGAACCTCGGACTCGAGCTGGCCCGGTCGGGAGATTACGCCGAGGCGGTCTGCCGTTATGAGGCGGCCTTCCGGGTGCTGTCCTCCCAGCCGAAGGACGAGGTGGTGCCCGAGTTCCGGGAAACACTGCTCACGCAGTATTGCACCCAACTGATCAAAGTCCGCGATCATGCCGGCGTGCTGCGCGTCCTGACATCCCCCCTCGCGACCCATGGTGGTCTCACCGCGACGCACCACTGGCTGGCCGGACTTTCCTGTATGGAGACGAAGCGGTACGCCGACGCGGCCGTTCACATGAGGCAGTGCCTGGCCAAGCGGGGTCAGCGAAGCCTGTCCCCGATCCATCCGGGCATCCTCAAGGCGGGACCCGCGCACTGCCTCGCCCAATGCCAGGTGGCTTTCCAGCAGTGGGACGACGCAAAGCGTTCCTTTGAGCAGGCGCTCCAGGAGGATCCGGAATCCCGGCCGCTGCGGCTGGATTTCGCGCGATTCCTGGCGAGCCGGTCCGCCGAGGTGGAGGCCTTGAAACTTCTCCATGCGCTGGTGAATGAGGATCCTTCCGACGTGGGGGCCTGGGAGTTGGGGGCGCAGATTGCGCTGAGCAAGCCTGAGTTTTTGGAGTTCGCCGAGGAATGGACCCAGGAGGCCTGCGCCGGAATCCGAAGCAACCCGCATTGGTCGAAGTCCGGGCCGAAGCCCTGCTCCTCAATGGCAAGGCGAGCAGAGGCGCTTCCTCTTTGGCGTACCTTTAACGGAGAGGCCACGTCCTCCCAGCGTGCCGCCACGCTGATCTGCGGGCGTGTCTCGACGACCGTTTGAGCCATCGGGCCACGGATCCGCAATCGACGTTGAACCGGGACTTTCTCGCCTGGTACCGGAGGTTGTTGGAAGCGGGGGCCTCCGGTGTCATTGATGGCATCCATCGGCGGATGACGCCGTTGCGCTCCACAATTCCTGCCGCCATCCGGGATCCTGGAAGGCCATCGCTGAGGCCGAGGTGGGGTTGTCCGAGTAAAAGAGCCCGTCCCAAAACCCGCTGGACCTTCGCGATCAGGCCGATCTGCGAGGCAGGATCCGGATCATGGCGACATGAATCCATGCGGTGTCGGCTTCCGGGAGGCACTCATCGTGCCGTGAGTGGCAGCGATACTGGATCAGCCAACAGAAGGTCTCCTCCCTCACCCTCCTTCCCCAAAGGGCAGTAGCGCGTCCTGCCGGCCATCACGCACTCTCCGCTGATGCCGGTGCCGGATTCTGCTGACGACGTGAATTGTGTCGCCGTGGTGGACCACGAAAGTCCCTGTCGCTCGTTCGGCCGATCGCTGCGCGCCGCCGGGTTTCAGTCGGTTACGGATTCTTCCGCAAAAGCCTTCCAGCAGGACACCAAGCGCCCTCGATTCGATTGCAGTGTGCTCAATGTCCAGCCGGTCACTCCCACCACATTGAGCGAAGACTGGAATCGGATCATGCGCACGATCATCACGGCGAAATGGAAGGCCAGCAGTTCAGAGCGTTGGACGGTTCCGGTGGGTGCAGGTGTGGGCAAAATCGTTCACCTGGGAAAACTGCCACGGAATGTGCAGCTCGCCGGATACGACAACGCGGAGAAGCCAGAAACGTTGGGCGCGGACTGGCAGATGCGCTTTCAGGTTCAATTCCTGTTTCCGAAATAGTGAATCAACACGACCACAAACCGACCATGAGGATGAAAAGCAATTGGGTGTCTGCGCTGCTGGGTTTTGTCGCGGGAACGGTGATGCTGTTGTCATTCGCATACGCCGCGGAAATCCAAACCACCGGCACGCCGGGTTCGCCCAGCGCGACCGTTACGATTGACGGGAGACAGCTCCCGCCGCCAGCGCCGCCGTTTGGCGGCGTCATCAAGCAAACCGCACCAGAATCCAAGCCCTACTGGCCGCCGCGCGTGGTACCGCCCAAGGGTGCGCCCAACGTGCTGCTCATCATGACGGACGACCAGGGCTACGGCGTTTCCGGCACCTTCGGCGGCGTCATCCCGACCCCGGCCATGGACCGCATCGCGAAGGCGGGGCTGCGTTACACGCAGTTTCATTCGACGGCACTCTGCTCGCCTACGCGTGCTGCGCTTATCACCGGACGCAACCATCATTCGGTCGGCTTTGGCGTGATCGGCGAGATGTCCACCGGTTTCCCCGGTTATGATTCCGTCATCGGTCAGGACAGCGCCACCATTGGCCGGATTCTCCAAGACCACGGCTATGCCACCTCGTGGTTTGGCAAGAACCATAACACCCCCACCTACCAATACGGTCCGTCGGGGCCTTTCGACCAATGGCCGTCGGGCATGGGCTTCCAGTACTTCTATGGCTTCATGGGCGGTGAAACCGACCAGTGGACGCCGTATTTGTTCCGGGACCACAGCCAGATCTATCCGTGGGTTGGCAAGAAGGATTACAATCTCATCACCGACATGGCCGACGAGGCCATCCAGTACATGAGCAGCCTGAACGCGGCCGCGCCGGACCAGCCGTTCTTCCTCTACTACGTACCCGGCGGCACGCACTCACCGCACCAGCCCAAGCTGGAATGGCGGGAGAAGTTCAAGGGCCAGTTTGACCAGGGTTGGGAGAAGACGCGCGAGCAGATCTTCGCCAACCAGAAACGCCTCGGCGTGATTCCGGCCGACACCCAGCTCACTCCGTGGCCGGACACACTGCCGAAGTGGGACTCCCTTTCGTTGATCCAGAAGAAGCTCTATGCGCGGCAGGCGGAAAACTTCGCCGGCTATGCCGCCTACACGGACAACGAGATCGGCCGCGTGATCCAGGCTGTCGAAGACATGGGCAAGCTGGACAACACGCTCATCATCTATATCAGCGGCGACAATGGGACCAGCGCCGAAGGCACCGTGGAAGGCACCTTCAACCAGATGACCGCCTACAACGGCATCCTGACGCTTCCCGAGGCCGTGCAGATGCTGCATTACGAGGGGTGGGGCCAGGACAAGACCTACCCGCACATGTCGGTGGCCTGGTCGTGGTGCTTTGATTCCCCATTCAAGTGGACCAAGCAGGTGGCGTCGCATTTCGGCGGAACACGGCAGGGGATGGTCATTTCCTGGCCCGGCCACATCAAGGACGTGGGCGGACTCCGCACCCAATTCCATCACATGATTGATATTGTTCCCACGATCCTGGAAGCCACCGGCATCAGGGCTCCAGAGGTTGTCGACGGCATCAAACAGAGGCCCATTGAAGGGGTGAGCATGGCCTACACCTTTGACTCGGCGAACGCCCAGGCACCCTCGAAGCGCGATACCCAGTACTTCGAGATGTTCTGCAACCGCGGCATCTATCACGACGGCTGGTATGCCTGCACGACGCCCCCGTTCCCGCCCTGGCTCCTGGGTGCATCTGCGATGCCGCCGGTCAACGACTACAAGTGGGAACTCTATGACATCACCAAGGATTATTCCCAGTTCAATGACCTCGCCGCCACGAATCCCGGAAAGCTCAAGGAGATGCAGGCGTTGTTCCTCACTGAGGCGGCAAAATATCAGGTGCTGCCTTTGGACAACTCGATCCTGCCGCGCTTGGTCACACCGCGTCCCAGCGCCATCGCTGGGAAGAATGTCCTGACCTACACCGGTGCGAATGCCGGCATCCCGGTCGGCAATGCGCCGGAGATCATGAACAAGGACTACACCATCACCGCGGAGATCACCGTGCCCGAAGGCGGCGCCGAGGGCATGATCGCTACCATGGGCGGCCGCTTTGGCGGCTACGGACTGTTCCTGCAAAAGGGCAAGCCGGTCTTCGTTTACAATCTGCTCGATCTGGAACGCTCCCGATGGGAAGGCGGCGTGGGCGGCGTCATCGGCGACGACTTGTTTGGCAAGGCCCTTAAGCCGGGCAAACACACACTCGTGTTCGACTTCAAATACGACGGCCCCGGCCCGGGCAAGGGTGGCACCGGCGTATTCACCGTGGATGGCAGGGAACTGGCGAAGAAGACACTCAAGCACACGATTCCGATGCTCATGTCCATTGACGAGAGTTTCGACATCGGCAGCGACACCCGGACCGGGGTGGACGACAGCTACGAATTGCCGTTCAAGTTCACGGGGACGATCGACAAGCTGACCTACAAGCTGGGCCCCTCTCAGATGACGGCCGAGCAACAAAAGGCCGCGGCCGGCACCCTCAAAAAGGTGACGGACTAGTAAACATCTTGGAAGAAAAGATCATTGTGCAATGTCAATGATGCCATTCAATCAGTAGTAAAAACTATTCAAAGAATAACATAATGTACTTCACCGACGACTCGCTATTGCCCGAAAACATGCCCCCGTTGATGATCACAGCTGCGCCTTACGGGCCGATGTGGATGCCGGAGGATTGCACCCCCGAACAAAAGCTCCCGGTGACCTGGGATGAGCAGGTTCAAGCCGCCGTGGACTGCTACAACGCCGGCGCGACGCTCCTGCACATCCACGTCCGCGATCCCAAGACAGGCCACATCTCGAAAGACTTCCAACAGTACAACGACCAGGTTGCGCGGCTGAGGCAGGCCGTTCCGAAGATGATCCTGCAGATGGGCGGGTCCATTTCGTTCGCCCCGGCACCTGGTGACGAAGCGCACGCGGCGAACTATGACACGCGACACAAGCTGTGCACCATCAGCCCCGCTCCGGACCAAATCACGGTCATGTGCGGCTCCACGCTCTACGACCAGACGGCGATTCACCCCCTGGATACCTTCGAGGGAACCCGCTTCACCGATCCGGCAATGGCCCACGCGATGGCCAACCTGGTGATGGATGCCACGCCCGACTTCTATCTGGAAAACATCAAGCGTTGCGTCGAGCACGGCATCCAGCCCTACTTCGCACTCCCCCACGTCCACGGCCTGGAGTTGGTGGAACGCCTGATCCGCCGGGGCTATTACAAGGGGCCGGTGAACGGCTTCTTCAGCACCGGCGCCGCCGGAGTCTGTGGTGTCAACCCCTTCGACCTGATGGAACTGGTCCGCCGGACACCGCACGGCTCGTGCTTCACGTACCAGAGCACGTTTCGACTCACCTACCCGATCTCCATGATGATGATCGCCCTCGGGCAGCATACCCGCGCCGGCATCGAGGAGAACCTGTGGGACAACAAGAAGGGGGTCCGCGCGACGACGCTGCAGATGATCGAGAAGCAGGTGGCCATGGCGAAGCTGGTGGGCCGCCCGATCGCCACGCCGGAGCAGGCGAGGGAGATGTTGAAGATCGGCGTGACCTACAAATCCACGGAGGAGACCCTCGCCAACCTCGGCCTGCCGCCGAACCGCGAAAAGGGGGATATGGGCTTCCTGGTGCATAAAACCGATGGCCACTTTCATCCGGCGGCGCAGGGCGGCTGCGGGCACATTCACGCCGGGGAATGGGAAGGCGAGGCGGTCCGCGTGCGGTCCGCCGTCCTTTTGAAATGAGATATAATGACCTGCACATGGGTCCCGTCCTCGCGAAATGAGGATGGGATTCCTTGGCTCGCCAACCTCCAGATTCCATGACCGAAGCAAACCCAGCCCCGGCACCGGGTCCGTGGGAGCCAGCCGTGAATCAACTGCGTGAGTGGGAACCGAAATGGGCCGATGTGTGCGTGGAGATGACCACGAACCCGTGGGTCAACGGGGTCTTGTCTCCGAAGCTTGTCGAATTGATCAGCGTGGGGTTAAACGCCGCCTGCACCAACCTCAATCCCGACGGCACTCGCCGCCACATTCGCGCCGCGCTCGGCGCCGGCGCCAGCCGCGACGAAATCCTGTTCGTGCTCAAGTGCGCCACGGTGATGTCCATCCACTCATGCAGTCTGGGCGCGCCGATTTTGCTGGAAGAAGCGAAGGCTGCCGGCAGGCAACCGGCGCCGAAGCCGCCGGTAGCGACTCCGGCTTGCGACCAAATGAAAGCGATCGGCCAGTGGAATGCAGCGTGGGATCCGTTCTACCAGCTCGACCCGCTCTGGACGGATCAGTTTATGGCAACAGGCGCGGGCATTTACCGCAGCGGCGTGATGTCGGCCAAGGAGGTCGAGTTGATCAGCATCGCGTTCGACGCTTCCTACACCCACATGTATGCGCCTGGCACGCGACGGCATGTTCACAACGCCCTGGCCGCCGGCGCGACGATGGAGGAGGTCATGGAAGTGTTGAAACTCTGCGTCGTGCAAGGCGCGCAGGCCTGCAACCTCGGCGTACCAATTCTGGCCGAGGAACTCCAGAGGAGCAAAGACCGCTCACAGACGTAAGAATCCTCGTCGCGGCGTCTTGGACCACCACGAACAATGACCGTTCCGGAATTCGTCACCCGCGTCGGCGACATGCTGATCGGCCGGGAGCATGGGCCGCTGCACTTTCGTTTCGTATTGCAGCCGCTCGTCGCGGTCGTTCTTGCCATTCGGGTCGGCCTTCGCGATGCCCGTGAAGGCCGGCCACCCTACTTTTTCTGGGCCATCTTTACTGACAGGGCACGTCGCGCGGAATTGCTGCGGCTGGCATGGAAGGACGTAGGCAAGGTGTTTTGCGTCGCGCTCGTATTGGACCTGATTTACGAGCTGATCGTCTGGCATCGCGTGTATCCGACTCAGGCAATTCTGGTCGCCGTCATTTTGGCCATTGTCCCTTATCTGTTGGTCCGCGGCCCTGCAACGCGCATCGCCCGCCGGTTCATTAAGTCAAACGCCACCCGCCATGAACGAGAGCGCTGACAACCATGGCCTAGGGCTGGATGCCTCGACCCGGTTGGCCGTGGAGCGTACGCGCCTTGCCCTCGACCGGACGCTGATGGCCTGGATCCGTTCCGCAATCTCGCTGATCACGTTCGGATACGGCATCTACAAAGTCATCGAGAATAGGGCACCGGGATCGGTCTCCAGGATGGGACACCGCGAATTCGGCCTGATCATGATCAGTGTGGGCCTGCTGTCCCTGGCGTTGGGCACCTACGAACACCTGCGTGCCGGGCAACAACTGGGCGCCGAGTATCCGGCTGCCCCCCGCCGTCCATCATGCGTGAGGGGCTTTTCAGTCTTGGTGGGAGCGCTGGGACTGATTGCCCTCTTTACCATGATCCTGCGGTCCTAAACTCGATTCTCCGATCCCCGAACCCCTGGTAACACCGCAGCCCCATCCGTCCCGGGGTCGGCGACGGCGCAGTCGTTGTCTGCTCGTGTGTCCGCCGCCTCTCCGGTGGATTACCTGAGATAGTCCAGCAGCGAGAGTCGCATGATGCTGGAGCCGCTTTGGAGAGCGGCCTGGTAGGCGGTCTGGGTCTGGTTCAGCTGGACCAGGGTCGAGGCCAGGTCGGCGTTGGCTTCCTTGGAGACCAGATTGTCCACCGAAGATGCGCGGTCACTGGTGATCGATTTTGCCGAAACCAGGCGGGCTTGCAGGGCGGCGTTGGTGCCAATCTGGTAGATCAGGTTGTTCTCGTCCTTCGCCAGGGCTGCCCGGTCATTGGTCGCGATGGATTGGACGTCCCCCGCAAGAAGGTGGTCCCGGAATTCGATCATGTGCTTGAACAGATCGGCTCCGCTGGAGGCATCGGAGACGAGGCCTCGCACGGGGGAACCGGCAACGGATACCCCCGCCACCTGGACGTTGATCGAGATGCCCTCGGAGATCTCGACCTGCGAGGAGTCGCCATTCCCCTGGTAGGCCACCCCGGTGATGTTGCCGCTGGCGTCCTTTGTGGCTTCAAACGGAGGTTTTTCGGTTCGGGTGCCTCCGAAAAGGTATTCCTCACCGTGCCGGCTGTTCACGAATTGGACGGCCTGCTCGATGAGTTGGTTGGCCTCCGTTGCGAAGATCTTCAGCTCATCGGCCGACTTGGTGCCGTCGGAGAGCGCGGCGAGTTCACCCAGACGGTCAGAGATCGTCTTGAGTCCCCTCATGGAATGATAGCTGGCGGAGACCTTTTCCTTCAGCGACTCGATATTGGCGTCATATTGCTTCACCCGGGCCGACTCGGCCTGGAGATCGAGCAGCCGCTTCATGGCGGCCGGATCGTCATCGGCGGTGTGGATCCGCTGTCCCGTCGCCGCCTGCGTTTGCAGACGACTCTGACGCCGGGCGAGGTTTTGGACCTGATCGGAAAACTGGTTGTAGAATGATTGAGAAGCGACGCGCATGGCTTGCGAGGGGTATGGGGTTCAGGATTAGCGTTTCAGCGACAACACGGTGTCGAGCATTTCGTCGATGGTCGAAATCAGCCGGGCAGAGGCTTCGAAGGCCTTCTGGAATTTCATCAGGTCACTCATCTCCTCGTCGATCGAGACCCCGCTGACACTGTCCCGCTGATTGAGGAGCATTTTCTCGACGACCTGCTGGTCCTCGCGACGGGATGTGATCGATGCCAGGGATTCCCCGAGTTGGCTCACAATGCCGTGGTAGCGTCCGGACAACGTCTGGTTGTTGAGGGATGCAAATTTCTTGTCTGCCAGCTTGGCCAGGGCGACGGCGACCGAATTGTCTCCGGCACTCCCGTTGACTCCGCTGATCTGGAGCCGGGACGGATCCTCCTTGAGGTCCGGATTGATTCGGACGGTTGCGGCGTCGGTTCCCATGAACAAAGGGGCGCCGGTGCTTCCGTCGAGACCGTACCCCTGGGAGAAGACGGAATTGGTTTCGTCAACCAGGGTCTTGGTGACGGTGTTGAGCTGGCTGCGAAGGTCCTGAAGCGCCCCGTCGCGGGTGGCGATGATCCCACCGGCGTGTCCCCCGGAGAGGTTGAGCGCCTCCTGGCCCGCCGCGGTGCGGACCAGCGTCCTGCCGTCCGAATCCGTGTAGACCTCCAGGTGGTCCAGTTGACCCTTTCCGGACACGACGAGAGTGCCATCAATCGATACCGCAAATCCACCTTCCGCCGAGGGGTTCACGTCGATGGCGACGAGTTTCGAAAGCTCCTCGAGCTTGGCCTGACGAAGGTCCCGAAGGTCGTTTGCGGTCCCGTTCCCGTAATTCTCGGCATGGCCGATCCGCTCGTTCAGGCTGGCGACGGATGCCAGCAACTCGTTGGCCTGGCCGAGATCGGCAGACAGGGAATCGTCGAGGGAGGTATGGAGCGCCGCCAGACGGCTGTCCACCTGGTTGAGGTGGCTGGCGAGGTTCTCGGCCTTGGAAACCAGAAGCTGACGTTCCGTGAGGGAAGAGGGCGCCGCAGAGACGCTCTGGAAGGCGGCGAACAACTGATTGAAATCGGCTGAAAGGCCGGTCCGGGTTCCACCTTCGGTGGTCAGATCCGCGATCTCACCGAGGCTGGCCTGGGCGTATTCGAGGGATTCCTGCTGGGCGGCAAGGTAGCCGCCGGCGCTTCGCTCGTCGTTGATCTGATGGTCGAGCAGATTGCTGCGAAGCTGACGAATGGCGACCGCCTCGACCCCGGTTCCCTGGGGGCCCAGCGGGGTGTTCACGGTCGGCGTCGTCTGCAGCACCACCCGTTGGCGCGCGTACGCGGGGTTGTTGACGTTGGCCAGGTTCTGGCCGGCGATTTCGACGCCCGCGCGCTGGGCCTGAAGAGACCGGGTGCCGAGATTGAGAAGTCCGAAGAGTTCCATGGGATTATCCTATTGCTTCGTACAAGAGAGTTTTGGGGGACCGGTTGGCCGGGGCGCCGGTTTCCGAGTAGGCGAAGAGATTCTGGCCTGGCGAGAGCGTCCCGAGGAACTGCTGCATCAGATCGACGGCGCGGCTGAGCATCAGGAAATTCTGGCGGCCGCATTGCTGGACCTGCGTCAGCAACTGGCTGTTTTCGTTGACGAGGGTCAGCACCAGCTGGCCGTGGGCCCCGGGAAGGGTGGTGGCCAGGGTCCGGACATTGTCGGCCGAGCCATTGCCCAGGGAATGGGCGAGCAGCCGCTGGGTGTCCGTACGCGCCTCGCGGGAGCGACGCAGCACGACGGCCTGGTGGTTGATGCGTTCAACAGAGGCCAGGACTCCGTCTGCCCGGTGCGCCAGCAGGTGTTCCTGCTGTTCCTCAAGCAGGGCGAGCATCTCGCCATACTCGTTGAGCTCGTTCCGAAGCTCTGCGATCAACTTCTCAATCAGGTCGATCATGAATGTACGGGTTCCGGTGAAATCTTGTCGTGGGAAAGTTGGGAGGAGAGGGACTGGGCCAGGCCCAGGGCACCGGATCGGGAAATACAGTCGGCGAGCTGGTTGGTGAACATGTCCTGGTAAATCTCGCTGGAGGCGGAGGTGTTGGTCAGGGACGACTTGAAGTGCGTCTTTTGTCCGTTTGCGATAATCTGCCGGAGCAACACCGCTTCAAACTGACGGCAGGCTTCCCCCACCTTTTCCTTCTCGGACAGATGGTCATTGGCGGCGAGACGCTCGATGGGAATATCCGCGGCGTGCGGGGAAGGGGACAGGGGACTGAGCTTCATGTTATCGGGTGAGAAGTTCCGCCTGGAGCGCGCCAGCCTGTTTCATGGTCTGGAAGATGACCATCATGTCACGGGGGGTGACACCGAGTGAGTTCAGCGCCTGTGCCACTTTCTCAACTGTCGGGAGCTCCGGAAGCGCGACCATCTTGGACTTGTTCTCCGTGACCTCGGTGCTTGTGCTGGGAGTCACCGTGGTGCGTCCACGTTCCGCGAATGGCTGCGGCTGGGAGGTGGACAGTGTGGAGGCAATGTTGATGGTGATGTTTCCGTGGGAGACCGCACAGTTGGAGATCTTGATCTTGGAGGTGGCGACAATGGTTCCGGTCCGTTCGTTGATGATGATCCGTGCCGGCACATCCGGCGTGACTTCGAGCGTTTCGATGCGGGCGAGAAAATCGACCGTGTAGTTCTCGGCGCCGGGTGGAAGATCGATCCGGATCGTCATTGCGTCCGGCGGGTGGGCGGAGTTTGGGAACAGTTCGTTGATGGCCGCGCTGATCCGGGCGGCTGATGTAAAGCTGGGTTCCCGAAGCAGAAGGTCGATGTGATTGTCCCGGACGATCGTGGCGGGGATCTCCCGCTCCACCAGGGCGCCCCCGATGATCTGGCCGACCGTTGGATGGTTCTTGGTCACGGTTGCACCGCCTGGACCCCCACTTCCCTGGGAGAATCCCCCGATGGACATTGGACCTTGGGCCAGCGCATATACCTTGTTATCGGCACCCGTGAGCGGGGTCTGAAGCAAAACTCCGCCCTGAAGAGAGGTCGCATCGCCGATGGACGACACCACGATGTCAAGCCGGGCCCCCGGCTTGATGAATGCCGGGATGTCCGCAGTCACCATCACCACCGCCACGTTCTTGGAGGAGATCGTGGCGGGTGGCACATTGATCCCGCTCCGCTGGAGAAGATTGGCGACGGTCTGCTTGGTGTAGACGGGGTCCTTGTCACCGTCACCGGCGAGGCCGACCACCAGCCCGTATCCCACCAACTGGTTGTCACGTGCCCCGGCAACCAGGGTCAGGTCCTTGATGCGGACACCCCCGTCCGCCGCTCCCACGAAGGGGACGGACAGCAGCGCCACGAGAGGTGTCAGCAGGAACAGGAATCGGAGGTTGAAGTCCATGACGGGGGATCAGAATGGGGCCACCTTCTCCCAGATGCGCAGAAACCATCCCTTCCGCTGTGCGTCGGTCACCGTGCCCTTGCCGACGAACTTGATGGTCGCATCCGCGATGTTGTAGCTGTAGACGGTGTTGTTTCCGGTAATGTCCTCGGAGCGGACGGTGCCTCGCAGGATGGCAGTCTGCTTCTCCCCGGAGAAGGAGGTCTCCCGGCTTCCCTCGATCACCAGATTCCGGTTGGGCAGCACATCGACCACCCGGACGGCGATTCTGGCGAAAATGCGTTCGGAGTTGTTGATGGATCCCCCACCTGCGTATTCCGATTTGCCGGCGATTTTCAGGAGCTGGCCATCCTTCCCGATCAATCCTGCGCCGGAACTGGGCGGATAGAGGAAGCTGTTGAAGCTGGCGTTCGCGCTGCTCTGGCGCGCGGTCTTGGTGTTGTTGTCCTTCTCGGCCGTGGTGTTCTCCTGGACAACAATGGTCAGGATGTCTCCGACGGCGACCGCCTGTTTGTCGGCCACGATCGGCTTGGAGACGTCCTCCTTCCAGAGCGAGTCCGAATAACCCGCCTGGCACGTGAGCAGAGCCACGATGGTGAAGCAAAGGTGTCGATGCTGGGTGCAAGTCCGCGAGACGTGCAGGGAAGGGATGTGAGACATTTGTGGGGTCCTGGATGTTTTTCCTGGCAGAGCTGGAGGGTTCGCGAAGTCAGAGGGGGAAATCTCAAAGGCTGACGATGACCGTGTTTTCATTCTTAACCCTTCCAACGAGGTCACGCTTGGACTGCGGATTCCGAATCCGGATGGTTTGCCCTTCGATGCCGTCCTCAAGAGCCTCGACCTTGAGCGTGATGGCCAGCGCTCCATCGGTGATCACGGCCTCCACCCTCTGACCCCGGCGCACTGAAGGACGGATCTTGATGTGCCGGGCCAGCAAGGGGGTGCTGGCAGGGACAAAGTCAGCAATCTCGAGACTGGAATCGGCCGCCGAGAACTCGGCGAGTGGCTCGCGGAGATTCAGGATGTCACGACGCTCGAGGCTGAGGGGTGCATCCGACACGGACATGCCGCGACGAAGCGCCGTCGACGGGATCCATACCTGACGCCATGCCTTCGCTGAGAATGTGGCCTGCCAGGATCCGACGACCTCGTTGTTGGTGGTTGCGACCTCGAATCGGCACAGGAAAATGGACGAAAGGCCGCTGGCGGGAAGCTCAACAATCCGGATGGACAGCGGTTCGTCCGGTACCGGGGCGCTGATCCATGGACGGGTCGTCCGCAACTCCAGCTCGGCCCGATCCTTCAATTGGTCCTGTTGAAGTCTCGAAGTCACCGCGGAAACCATCTCCTCTTCCTCAAGAAGTCTGGATTTTCTCGCCACGCGGACGGTTTCGGCGCCCAGGCAGTTCGTAATTGCGCCGTCGGTCAACCGGGTGAGGCTCGAATTGATCTGGCCTCGGGGAATGGAGAGAACCTGCCCGAACCGGGGCGCCTGCGAGATTCGGACGTGCGGCAGCACGGCGGATGCGCCTTCGAGCAGTTCGTCCAGATAGACGCCGTCGCCGCCGACTCGAACGTCGGACCGCAGGGTTGGCACGTCCGCGGCGAAGAGGTTGCCAACGACGCCTGCCGCAGAGATGAGGAGTCGCCATTTCATCGGCGCAGGTTGTTGCTCTGTTGCATCATTTCATCGGCCGCCTGGACGGCCTTGGAATTCACCTCGTAGGCCCGCTGGGCCACGATGAGATTCACCATTTCCTCAACGACCTTGACGTTGGACATCTCGAGAACTCCTTGCTCCAACGATCCGAATCCATTCTCGCCGGGACTCCCCAGTTCGGGCGTTCCGGATGACTTGGTCTCGCGGTACAGATTCCGGCCGATGCTTTCGAGGCCTCCGGGGTTGTTGAATCGAACCAGCTGAACCCGGAAGGTGGTCGACCCGTTGGCGCCTTCGTAGGTGACATCGCCGCTGGGTGCGATCGTGACGGAACCAGTCCCGGGGGGGACGGGTTGGAAGCCGCCTTGAAGCACGGCGCCGTCGCTCGTCATGATCCGGCCATCGGTGGCCGTCTTGAGGGCGCCGTCCCGGGTGTAGGCCCGTGTTCCGTCGGGAAGTTGAACCTCGAAGAAACCATCTCCGTTGATGGCCACATCGAGGCGTTCCCCGGTCTGGGACAGTTCCCCGGTGGTGAAAATTCGCGACGTCGCGACGGCCCGTGATCCGTGACCGACCTGGAGCCCTGTCGGCAACTGGTTCCCCCCACCCGCCTCAGATCCCGCCGTGCGGGTGGTCTGGTAGAGGAGGTCCTGAAACTCGATCTTGCTCCGTTTGAATCCGGTCGTGTTGACGTTCGCCAGATTGTTCGCAATGACGTCGAGATTCATCTGCTGGGACTGCATCCCGGCAGCCGAGGAATAGAGTGCGCGCAACATAGTCTTAGTTTCCGTTTCCGAGATCGTTGATCAGTTTTCCGGTGCGCTCGTCATGCAGCTGGACGACGCGTTGATTGGCTTCGAAGGACCGCATGGCCGTGATCAGATCCGCCATCTCCATTGCGGTGGAGGTGTTGCTTCCCTCGATCCAGCCGCTCCGGATGGCCGGTTTGGGGTCGGTCGAGAGGGTGGCGCGTGAATCCTTGGCGACGTAGAGGCCGTTGCCGATCGCGGTCAGAAATTCGGGCTTCTTGTAGGCGGTGACCTTCAGGGTTCCCTTGACCTCGCCACCCTGACTGATTTCGCCCGTTGGGGAGACCGACACCGGCCCATTCTTGCCGGCATCGAGCCGGATTGGGCCGCCCTCGCCGAGAACGGTGTGGCCCTGTTTGGTGACGAGTTCCTTGCGGGTATTGAGGTGAAACTCGCCGTCCCGGGTCAGTGCGGTCGTTCCGTCCGGCATCTGGACCTCGAAGAAGCCGGGTCCTTCGAGGGCAACGTGGGTATCCACTCCGGTTGGCTTCAGCTCTCCAAACGAGAAATTGGTGTACGGCGTCACGTTGGGAACCAGGTATGGGCCGGCGGGCTGCTGGTCCTGCACGCCTCCGCTCTTCAGGAGACCGGCCTGGATGGACGAGAAGGAGAGGTCCTGCTTCTTAAAGCCCGGGACCGAGCTGGCGGCCAGGTTCTCGGAAATAATTTCCTGCCACCGGGCATGAGCGGTCATGGAAGCTGCGGCCTGATGGAGACTTATATTCATGATATGAATCGCAGCAAAAGAGGTGCCAGAGGGAGGCTGGGGGACTGGAGTCGTTGTCGCATCAGCGTGAATGGAGGCTGTGCCTCGGGTTTCGCTTAGTAATGGCAGTCCAAACTCAGAATCTCGCCGCAGGAGCAGTGGATCCGAATCCCCGTGATTCGTTCCCCATCGCGGAGGACGGAGACCTGGGTGGATGAGGAATGAGAATGACTTGGCGATTCCGGCGCGGGCTCGGCGCGGGGGACGGCCGGCTGAAATGGCGTCGCCGGAGCCTGGGCTTCGCTCAGGAGCGTGATGCGGAACGGGTCGGCCTGCGCACCCTGGGGCCGGCCGGTGGAAAGGGGGACGAATCCGTCAGGCACGGGACACCTGGGTTTGGGGTTTGACCTTAAGGAGGACGGTGACGCGACGATTGGTATCGTCCGAGGGAGCCGTCCCCTCAAACGGGCGGGTGGCGGCGAATCCCGCGACCTTGGCAATTTGCTCGGGCAGGACACCGTTTTGAATGAGGAGACGGCGCGCGGCATTGGCCCGGTCCGCGGAAAGTTCCCAATCGCCGTAGTCGGGACGAAGGGGCTGGCGGCCCGCCTCCGTGTGACCTTCGACCTCAACGTTGAACGTGGTGTACCGCGAGATTTCCCAGGCGAGGGTGGACAGCACCCAGCGGCCGTAATCCGACAGGTTGGACGAGTCGGCTTCGAAGATCGGTTTGCGGGATCGGTCGAACAGACTGACGCGGAGGCCTTCGGAGGTCATCTCGATCTTGACCGAGTTGACGGACTCATCGGGGTTCTGCTGGAACATTTTGGCGAGGTCCTCGGTGATGTGGCGGAGCAGTTCCATCTCCAGTGCATTCATGGATTGGAACTGGCCGCGAGACTCGTGGGTGGCCTGATGGGCATCATTCTGGATGATGCCCATGGATTCCTTCGTCAGGGACGAGAAGGGGTTCTTGAAGGAGCGCTCGATCGCCTCCTTGATCTTCGTGTCCTGGGAGGTGAGCCACAGGACAAGGAAGAGCGCCATCATGGCCGTGACGAAGTCGGCGTAGGCGACCTTCCAGGCGCCACCATGGTGTCCGTGTTTCTTGGCCATGAGGGGGTCTATTTGGAGCCTGCGGTTGCGGCCTTCAGCATTTCCTCCAATTCGTCCGCCGAGGATCGGAGATTGTTGCTGAGTCCCCGGCGTCCCATCTCACACGCCGTCAGGGGCGCCATGCCCTGTGCGAATGCGGTGACGCAGGTGGCGATGCACCGCCAGAAGTCCGTCTCCGCGACTCCGAGGAACTCCATATTGACCGCGAGCGGGTTCATGAAGCCGTAGGAAATGAAAATACCCAGAAAGGTTCCGACGAGCGCCGCGCCGACCTTGTGACCGATCTCGTCGATGGGGCCCGCGATCGAGCCCATGGTGATCACGATGCCGAGAACGGCCGCAACGATGCCGAAGCCCGGCATGGCATCCGCGGCCTTGGTGAGGACACTGATGGGCGCGTGGTGGTCCGTCTCCATCCGATCGAGTTCGACGTCGAGGAGGCCCTGGAGCTGTTCCGGTTTGACCTTGCCATCAATGATCGGCCGGAGACCGCCGCAGAGGAACTCCAGGGCGTGCTTGTTCTTCAGGAGGGCGGGATATTTTGAGAAGATCGAGCTGGTTTCGGGATTGGTGACGTGTTCCTCCAGCGCGATCATTCCATTGCGCCGGCCGGTCACAAACAGTTCGTAAAGCGCCTTGAAGAGATCGTCGTAGGAATTCTTGGTGTAGGGTGATCCTTTGAAGGCCATGAGAATGCCGTGCACAAGATCCATGAGGATCTTCTTGGGGGACATGATGACGAGTGCTCCCAGTGCGGATCCCCCGATGACGACCAGTTCGGAGAGATGGAGCAGGGAACTGATGTAACCGCCGGCCATCAGGAATCCACCGATGACGGACCCGATCACGATCAACGCACCAACAAGAATGATCATTTTGAGAAGAAGGAGGGGTTTATGCCGCGTTCCATTTTGTCCAAGTGGGACCGGATTGAGATGATCGCCTGACTGTGAATCTGGGAGATCCGGGATTCGGTGAGACCGAAGGCCTCGGCAATTTCGCGGAGGCGCAGATCCTCGACATAATAGAGGGCCAGGACCTTTCGCTGGATCTCGGGAAGGGAGCGAATCCGCCGACCGATGAGGTCGATCATCTCCCGCCGGGAGGCGATGTCGTGGGGGTCGTCCTGGAGCGGGTCGCTGACGATTTCGGCCAGGTCACGGCATTCTTCGTCCGATCCAGAGCTGACCGAATCGAGGCAAACAAAGGTCGTGGGCCGAATCTCCTCCAGCCAGCGCTGGTACTCGTCGAGACCGATGCCGAGGTGAACGGCCGTCTCCCGTTCCGACGGGGGAGCCTGGTTCCGTGATTCAAGTTCGGAAACGGCCGCCTGGATCCGGCGGGCCTTGTCTCGTGCCGTACGGGACGCCCAATCGCAACGGCGCAGTTCGTCCATTACCGCACCCCGGATTCGAAACCGGGCATAGGTCTCGAACGAGGCCCCATTGGACGGGTCATAGTTCCGGATTGCGTGGAGAAGTCCGATGGCACCGGCACTCTGAAGATCCTCGATGTTGACCGAGGGCGGAAGCGTCATGGCGAGCCGCCCGACGATCGTCTTGACCAGCGGCAGATGCTGGATCACGAGTTCCTCCTCCGGCGAGGAGTCGTTGGGCGCCTGGTACCGGTGCCACAACGACTGGGGCGAACCACATTCGGTGGGAATGGGGACGGATGGGGGTGGCGCGACGGGGACCATGGAGTGATTGGGTTGTTAGGCGGCCGAGCTTTCCTCGCGGGGAGAGGATCTCTCGGCGAGTCGACGTTCCGCGGCAGCGCGGAGACTTCGGACCCAGACGCGGCCCCACCAACGCATCAGGATGCCTGCGGCGAGGGCGGCCGCACAAGCGCGCCAGAGTGCGAAGGGCCACGCACCGTTGTCGGCAAGCCCGAAGAGGAGGCCGATGCAAAACCCCACGATCGCTCCGAGTAACATAAGTGCTTTCATAGTCGTGTCGTTGCAGGTCTCCACAGCAGGCCTGCTGCCAACGTTGGCAACGCTCAGAATGTGGCCGTGGAAATGCGCAGTTGTTCCGGAAGAAGCGCCTCCGGTTGGGCGGTGAGGAATTGTCCGGGAATATTCTGCCCGGCACTCAGAAAACTCAGGGAGTAATTTGTGCCGAGCACCAGGTTCCAGAGCTTCGACCAACGGGGTTCCTCGTCGAGATGGGTGACGATCAGGTCGGTGAGAGGAAGCCGTGAGAAGGCGCGGACCTGCCGGTGCAGCACTCCCATGTCGTATGCCGCGTTCAGCACGAGCGAAAGGGAGACCACCGGCATGGTGGGTAGGAGCGTCTCGAGGGCTGCGAAGGCCTGCGCGTCGTCGATATCGATCCCGGGGAGGTCGATGAACAGGTGGTCCTCCTTGAAGGCCTGGGGAGCGCTCCAGGTGCGTTCCACCGGGACCTGAAGGATTTCGCAGTGCACACTGAGAAGTTCGGCGGTATTCGCCCTGGGCACGTCGAGCCGCCATACCCGCGCCGTGGAGCCCTCCAGCAGGACGGCTTGCGTGAGCCATTTGCAGATGGCCGTGGATTTGCCGGAGCCCGGCGGGCCCACGACGAGATGAATTCCCGGCCTGTTGGCGCGGGAGCCCTTCCAGAGATCCATCAGGGCCGAGCGGGCGAGGGCGAGTTCATCGCGAAGCAGCAGTGGCGGATTTGACCCGTGCTGTTGCCGGAGTCGGTCCATGGCCCGTTCCGTGTTGAGCGGGGAGAGTCCCATTTTTTCCAGCAACAGGGCCGTCCGCCATCGTCCGGGCCGGGGATCTGACATGGAGAACCGGTTGGTAGCTTGGGATCCCTCCACAGAACCCATGTCCGATTCGACCGGGACGGATGATGAAGGGTACAGGCTCTCGTCGGAACGTAGGTCCAGGAGGGTGCCAAGGTTTGAGGAAGCCGGTGAAGGGGGATCCGCCACGGGCAGGCCGGCAAGGATCTCGACCCTGGGTTTTTGCCACAGGGCTGAGAAGCCTGTGGGCTTGTGCCTGCGGACATCGACCACCACTGCGGATGGACCCAGCCGGCCGCGGATCTGCTCCAGAGCGTCCGCCACATTGTCGGCCACGAAGGATATCGGAGTCATGGTGTGAGCGTTGTCATTCCGTGAGGCTCAGAACGGCGGCATTCTGGATTTCGACCTTGGGAGGGATTTCGGAGTAGGACAGAACGGTGAGTTCGCTGAAGGTGCTCTGGAAGAAGCGCCGGAAGGCGAGGCGGAGTTGCGGGGCGCACAGCACAACGGGAGGGTGTCCGCCGGCGAGCATCTGCTGGGTGAACCGGGTCATGGAATCCACCACGGATCGCGCCATCTTCGGCTCCATGACCAGGGAGACTTCGGTTGGACTGTGGCGGAGCCCCTGGGCGAGTTGCTGCTCCAGTCGCGGATCCAGGGTGATCGCCCGCAGGCTGCCGGTGGGGAGCTGATAGGGCCGCACGATCTGCGTGCCGAGAGCCCGTCGCGCGTGCTCCGAGAGTTCGTCCGGGTTCTTGGTGACGCCGGCATGGTCGCTGACCCGCTCGAGAATTCCCGCCAGATTGCGGATGGAGACACCCTCTGACAGCAGGTTTTGAAGGACGCGTTGGACCTGACCGACCGTCAATTGGGCCGGGATCAATTCGTTCACGACCGTCGGGTGGGTCTGCTTCAGGTTGTCGAGGAGCTGCTGGACGTCCTGGCGGCTCAGGATGTCGGCACAATTCCGTTTCAGGATCTCCGACAGATGGGTCACCAGGACGGAGGGCGAATCCACCAGGGTAAATCCGGCGACTTCGGCCTGCCGCCGCTCGGCGTCCGCGATCCAGGTGGCGGGCAAGTGGAACACCGGCTCCACGGTGGGAGTTCCCTTGAGTGTCACCTTGCTGTTGGTCGCGTTCATGGCGAGCCAATGACCCGGCATCAGGTTCCCCTGGGCCACCACCTGTCCCTTGATCAGGAACCGGTATTCGTTGGTGCCCAACTGCAGGTTGTCGCGCAGTCGGATGGGGGGAATGATGACGCCCATTTCCCCGGCGAAGCTCCGACGGACGCCCGTGACCCGTTCGAGAAGATCGCCACCCTTGCGGGTGTCGGCGAGACTGACGAGGCCGTACCCGAGTTCAATCTGGACGGCGTCGAGATGAAGGAGCGTTTCGAGTTTGTCGGCGGGCTTGGCCTCGGGCGCCGGCGCGGCTGCCGGTTTTCCATCGGCCGTGGCGGTGCCGGTTGCGGTCGCCGTTCCCGGGGCGGCCAGGGGCCCCTGCTTGTGAAGCGTCCGAGCGAGGAAGCCGGTGACCAGCGCAAGGGCCATGAACGGCAGAAACGGCAGTCCAGGAATGAAGGCGAGAAGTCCGAGCATGGAGGCGAGCAGCACCATGGCCCGCGGCGAAAACATCAGCTGCCTCCCTAGTTCCTGGCCCAGGTCACTTTTGGATGCGGCCCGCGTGACGAGGATACCGGCTGCCGTCGAGGTGATGAGTGCCGGAATCTGGGAGACCAGTCCGTCGCCGATCGAAAGGATCGTGAATCGCTGGAGGGACTCCGAGACGGTCAGGCCCCTCTGGAGGATTCCAATGGCGAATCCGCCGAATATGTTGATGAGAGTGATGAGGATGGCGGCGATGGCATCGCCCCGGACGAACTTGCTGGCGCCGTCCATCGCCCCGTAGAAATCCGCCTCGGACTCCACGGATTTGCGGCGGTTTCGGGCCTCCGTTTCGTTGATCACGCCGGCATTGAGCTCGGCGTCGATGGCCATCTGTTTTCCCGGCAGGGCGTCGAGGGTGAAACGGGCGGCGACTTCCGCGATGCGGCCCGCGCCCTTGGTGATGACCACGAAGTTGATCAGGACCAGGATGAAGAAGACGACAAGTCCGACGACGTAGTTTCCGCGAACCGCGAAATTTCCAAATGCCTCGATAATGTGACCGGCATAGCCGTCGAGGAGGATAAGCCGTGTCGTCGCCACATTAAGCGACAGGCGAAATAATGTGATGAAGAGGAGGAGCGACGGGAATCCCGAGAACTCCGCGGGAGTCCGGAGGTACAGGATAACCAGAAGGGTCAGCAGGGAAATCGCGACGTTCAGCGCGAGGAGGAGGTCCAGCACGAACGGCGGGACCGGAAGGATGAGCAGGAGGATGGTTCCGAACACCCCTCCGACCAGCCAGAGGTCCCCGTGGCGCAACAGAGACCGCAGTTGAGTGGCAATATGTGCCATGTCACCTGCGGGAAAGCGGCTTTCATGCCGTCGTTATAACTATCTGGTAATCAACAAAAAGATGGCTAATGTTCCGTCCTGTTTTTCCGATGCGCGGCAGGAAATGCCGGAGTGAGTCCGCAGGTTCGTGAGATTGCTGCCGCCTCAATTGGAGAGATTGGCCGCGGTGTAATAGCGGTACTTGTTGACGCGATAGACCCACGCCAGGACCTCTGCCACTGCGGCGTACAGTTGCGCCGGAATCTCGCCGCCCACGCGCCCGTACTTGAACATCAGCCGGGCCAGGGGCTTGTTTTCGAGGATGGGGATCCCGTTTTTCTCTGCGATTTCACGAATCCGAAGGGCGTTGAGGCGAATTCCTTTCGCTAGGATCTTGGGGGCCTTCATTGTCTTCCGGTCGTACTGCAATGCCACCGCAATGTGGGTGGGGTTGACCAGGATGACATCGGCCTTGGGAACCTCCGCGAGCATCTTGCGCTGGCTGACGGCCCGTCTCCGGCGCCGGGCCGCCTTGATTCGCGGGTTTCCCTCACTGTTCTTCATCTCCTCCTTGGCCTCCTCCTTGGTCATCATCATCTCCCGATGATTTTTCCACCATTGATAGCCGTAGTCGGTGGCGGCGAGCAGGCTCAGGGCGAGAACAATCCGCACCGTGAGGGACCACGTGGCGCCGGTGAGGAAAAGGACGATCCGGTCGAGGCTGACCGCCGAGAGAAAAATCGGATCGTCGAGAACCTGCTGAATCTCCGACCAGGAAAGAAGGGAGATGACCGTCAGCTTGGCGGTCGCGATGAGGGTGGGAATGGCGGATTGCGCGGAGAAGACCCGTTTCAAGCCAGCCATGGCATCGAGCTTCTCCCAGTGCACTCCCAAGGCCTCGGAGGCGACGTTGAACCGGTTTTGAAGGGCGCCGGCGAGCAGTGCCGCAGAGACCACGGCGACCAGCACGGGACCCACGTGCTGTGCGAACCATATGGCGCCGCTGATGCCATAAGTACCCAGCTCATTGATGCTCAGTGTGGTGTCATGCAAATGACCCAGCGACATGGCCATCGTTCCTGCCAAGCCGTTCCACAATCCCCGCCCGGTGAAAAAGAGAGCCGCGAGCCCGCCCCACAGGACGACGGCGGTCTGGACCTCCGGGCTCCTGGGAATCTGGCCACGCCGTTGAGCCTCTTCCAGGCGCCGCTGTGATGGCTCCTCTGTCTTCTCGCCTGTGTCGGCACTCATGGTCCTAAGGAGTGCCGAGCCAATGCGCCACCCGCATCAGGTCGTCCGGGATCCGCCTCAGCATATTCGACATGTGTTGTCCGATCAGCGGGAGGACCATTCCGAACACGGCCAGGCCTCCGGCAATGCGGATGGCGAAGCTGGAGGAGAACACGTCCATCTGGGGGACGGCCCGGCCGAGAATGGAAAAGACCAGGGTGATGATGAAGGTGACCGCCATGATTGGGGCGGTCATTTCGAGGGCGACGGCGAACATGGAAGACGTCTGACGGACCATCATCTGAAGAAGTCCCTCATTCAGATGGATGCCGCCCACGGGAACGACCTCGTAGCTTTTCGCAAAGCCCGCTAGCAGCCAGTGGTGGAGATCGAGGCCGAACAACAGGACGGTCGCCAGGAGGAACAGAATCATTCCGGGGGCCTGGGTAGGGGCGGAACTGATCGGATTCATGACGGCATTCATGCTCAATCCCAGTTCCGACGTGATCAACTGGCCCGCGATTTCGAAGGCGCCGAATGCGATGCGCGCGGTGAAGCCGAGGGCGAGGCCCACGAGGACTTCTACCACCAGCTGTCCCACGGCCGCGGCGAAGCCGGGTGGGGCAGGCAGCTCGGGAAGGTTGGGGGCGACCAGGGCTCCCAGCATGGCGGCCAATGCCATCCGAAGCATGACCGGCACATTGGCCGACGAGAAGACCGGGAGTACGGCCAGGAATGCGCCCGCGCGGACGAAGGCCAGCATCCAGTTCTCGATGTCGGCACCCATGACGCTCTTACTTCACCATTTGGGGGAAGTATTGAATGATCCCGTTGGTGAATTCGATGAGCGAGCGCACCACCCAGGGCATCAGGACCAGGAGGGTACCCACGACGACCAATGCCTTGGGCACAAAGGTCAAGGTCTGCTCATGGATGCTGGTCACCGCCTGAAAGAGGCTCACAGCAAGTCCAATGGCCATGGCAGCCCCGAGGAACGGGGACGCCAGCATCACTCCCTGAAGGACCAGGGTCTTGAGAAGTTCCACGGCGAAATCAG
>JBGAPN010000529.1:0-3446 GCA_044221235.1 Limisphaerales bacterium | reverse complement strand
CGGACAAGCGCGACTACGGCCCGACCCGCAAACTCAACGACTCCGAGGCGAAGCTGTATGCCTTGGGCAAGGAGGTGTTCCACCGCGACGCACACTGCGCGACCTGCCACCAACCCGCCGGCACCGGCACCCCGGGTATTTATCCGCCGCTGAACGTGGCCAACAATCCCTGGCTGGCGAGTGATGAACGCCTGATCAAGGTCGTGCTCAAGGGTCTCTGGGGACCCATTGATGTGGCCGGGACCCGCCTGGCTCCCACCAACGGCGTTCCACCCATGGTGGGCTTCGCCGGCATGTTGACGGATGAGGAGGCCGCCGCCGTGATCAGCTATGTCCGTCAATCGTTCGGCAACAACCTGCCCCTGATCCAACCGTCCCAGGTGTCTGCCATCCGTGAACAAACCAAGAACCGCGCCGACTTCTACATGGTGGAGGAAATCATGCAGGAGCATCCCATCCCGGGCTGGGAGAAGTGGGGCCGCATGGCGCGACCGAAGGACAACGTGTTCGAGTAGTCACGGTCCGGGAGCTCAGCCGGTTCGACCTTTCTTGGGAGAACCTGCCGAAAACGCAGGGGCCGGGCGGGTGAGGCACAACGTCACCCACCCGGCCCGCTTCGTGTGCTCAACGCCCCAGTGCGCGGCGAGACCGCGGAACGCTCAGACTGGTCAGGAACTGCCGTCGCCCTCACACTGTGGCCTGCCCGCATGATTCGTGATTTCCACGCTCCGGTATTCTGGCGGGAGATGCGCATGGCGTCTCGTCGAGGCTGCTGGCGATGGAGTTGGAAGTGGCTCCTCGGTTCGGTCCTGGGAGCACTGCTGGTCACCCTCGTGCTGCCCCAACAAGCCCGGGGAAATCCGTTCTATTTGGTGCAGTGGCTGGGCTACGCGGGAGGGGCGATTGTGAGCTTGATGCCGGTGGGGTTCGCCGCAGATCGGGCGGCGGGACAACAATCCCTTCTGGGCCTGACGGGCCTGGGTCCACTCCGGGTCTTTGCCGAAAGTGCGGCCGCCTCCCTCTGGACGGCCCTCGAATTGGGGATGATCACCGTTCCGATCGCCGTCGCCATGATGGCGTTCCATCACGGCCGGGCGATGGCAATCCCCTTCGTCGCTTCGCTTCCGATGGCCATGGTCTTTTGGATCGCCACCTGCTGGATCGTTGGGGTCGCCGTAGGAACCACCCGGTCCACTGCGGTCCAAGTTTCATTGCTGGCAGGGGCCTTCATGGTGGTTACCGCCGCGCTGGAACTCTGGTTGAAGGGGCGGATTTCGGCTTTATTGGAAGGCCTGCTGTTCGTGACAGGCGGTGGCAGCGACTGGGCCCAACTCGGGGAGGCCTACCAACCCAACGGCACCGTGTTGCCGCTGGTCAGAGTTCTGACCCGCCTCACCGCTTGGGGAATCCTCAATCTGGTCGTGGCAGCCTGGTGGTTTCAGGTGGAATGGCGGCGGATGGAATCCTGCGGGGATTCACTACCGTCGTGGATGGCCTGGTTTCAAGCCGCCACCCGGGGACAGCGTCGTCCACCTTCGGATGAAAATGCCTACCTGGTGCGTTTTTCCAGACCCACTGCCTGGCGAAAACTGCGCTGGGTTCTGGGTGCATTTGCTCTTGGGCTCGGCGTGACGCTCGCGGTGTCCTGGACCTGGCTGGCCCTACCGCTGGTCCTCCTGCTGTGGATTACCGGCGTGGATGTGCTGGCGCATATCGCCGTTTCCGGTGCCCCGGCAGAAGATCGACGCTCAGGCGCCCTGGAATTGCTGTTCACGTCGCCATTGAATCCCACGACCCTGCTGGAGGCCGGGACGGTGGCCGGTCGGGAACTGGTCCGGGCCGGAATGGCGCCGGCCATCGTGATGGCCCTGGTCTTTGCGGGAGTGGGAGTGCTGACCGTTGATCCCACGGAATACCCCCTCACCACGGACCGCTGTTCCATCGGCGCCATGCTGCTCTGGCCGCTGATTTATTCCGGCTTCCTGATTCGCCTTCCATTCCGGGTTCCCGTCAGCCAGGCAGTCAACACGGGTGAACCGTTCCATTCGTTCGCCTTTCCTGTGAGTCCCATTCTGCTCTCCGCGGCCTTGGGTGGACTGGTTTGGGCCATGCTCGATGGAAGCGAGGAAGTCCGGTACATCAGCAACGCGGGTGGGGTGGTGTTCCTCCTCATTGTACTCCTATTGCGGCGACATTTCGCACACTCCGAGGGGCTCGACGACGAGGGGCTCCGCACCGTCGCGGCGGCACCCCTCCCGGTCGAAGGCGCAATTCCCAAGGATGGCCGGACAATCCGTCCCTGGGTCCCGGAAGGATTCCAGCGGTGACCGGCCCCAGGGCTCTGCGGCCCGACCTCCCGGCAGGGAACGATGGTGTCGGTCCGTAACTCAATCCGCCATCGCACCGGGAGTCCCGAACAGGCAAACGGGGGAAGCGCCTGGCGCCAGAGGCTTCCCGCGATGTGGGGTGGGGTGGGTTGAAGCGAAAGCAGGTTGAGTTGGGACCGCAACGCACTGCGGCTCTATCGTGCGGCTTAAGGTTGGTCAGATTGCAGCACGCGGAAGAAACCCGACCCGGGTTCGGTCAAAGGAACTTCGATTTCCTGATGACTTCCAAGCGCCTGAAACAGGCTTCCGGGAACGTCCGCGAAGGGATGATCCACGCGGGAGGATGTTTGGACGCGGTAGTAGAGTCCCCGGATGGTCGGAATGGACACATGTTCCGTGGGAGTGGTGACACGCGGTTGAGCGAGCGCCACGGGGAGACTGGAAACCGAACCGTCGAAATAGCAGCGGGCCAGTTTCCACGCCGTTCGACCACACTCGGATCCGACCCGACGACCCGCGAGATCGTCGGCCGGCGGATGAATGCCGCCCCAAATACGGGAAATGCCCGCCTGGTCCGCCGCATCAAAGTAGGTTCCCCATTGAAGCTGCACCGTCTGGGAAGGACCGGAGTCCGTGACCAGCCGGTAGGCCGGCTTGTTGGGCGGCGGGTAGATTCCCAATCCTCCCGGGAAAAAGGACGAACCGGTGAAGGCCGTGAGCACCTCGGCGGCGGCGCGACTGAACGTGCTGTGACCGGAGATGTATCCTGGGAAGGCCGGGGTGATGAAGCTGTGACGTTGGTACGGAAACCAATCCACGGCACGGATCCATCCCACCAGGTTGCTCTGCTCCCCCTTCCAGACCCGGATGGCAATGGATCCCACCGGAAGTCCGGAGTGCCTCGCCCCCACCTTCGCGGTCTCCGCGGTCACCACTTCGATCAGGTCCGGAATCAGCGGCAGTCCCTGGGCATGATAAGATGGCTGCTCCGGATCGCTGCTCTGTCCCAGAGAGCCCAGGTGGCGGATGGCCGACAACGGGCGCCAACCGTCGTAAAACCGCTTGAGCGACCAGGCGGCACAGGCGGCGTCGTGGACCGCCGAGTTGAGTGCGAAGTAC
>JBGAPN010000022.1:0-23498 GCA_044221235.1 Limisphaerales bacterium | reverse complement strand
GGCTCCGGACAACGGACCCAGCCCCGCACCACCGCCGCCTTCCCCGGCCCCACCCAACAGCAGCCGCCAGCGACGACGACGTTCTGATTCCGTGTCCGGCACGTTCATGGTGGAGCGCCTTCGTCCAAGCCCAGCAACTGGGCCAACAGGGGCAGCGCACGGTCTGCCCGGTCGGAATCAAATGAACCCCGGTCGGGCGCCTGAACCGGGGACCTGCCGCCTCCGGACGCCGACGCCACCCGGCTTCCCAATTGCCGGCGCTCGGCCGCCGCAAAGGTACTGAACGTCCGGCGCAACAACGGCAGCGTCGCGTTGAAATGCTCCCCGGTCAGGCCGGTCACCCAGTCATCCAGGACCTGCCATAACGCCTCGTCGTGCACCAGCAGCAGGCCGCTGTCCCGGAGAAAGCCGTCGAGCCAGGCGGACGCCTGCTCCGGCGCATTCGCCAGCGACAGGGCAAGGCCCAACCGTCGCGCAGCTTCTGCTGCATCGAGTTGATGGGCATCCAACAGGAGCCGGCAGGCCCGTCCGCCAATCAGTCCGTGGAGCCGGGGAAGATCCAGCAGCAGGCGCAGGACGCCCAACCAGGATTCCGTCCACGCCGGATCCTCCAGCACGGTCAGCGCGGAATGCACCGGCTGGATGCGCCCGAACAACTCTTCCGCCGCGTCATCGTTCAACGAACCGCAGGCCGGGGGCAGTCCAATGCAAACCCGGGTCACCAAACCATCCACCACGCTCCGGACCATTTCGGCGTCGGTCTTTCGGACGTTACCGTACCGCAACAGCTGGGCCAGCGAGGGCAATGCCTCAAGCAGATGACCCACATCGCTGGCGACGGCGGCAACCGCCTGCACGCGTCCCATCAGGTACCCGGCGGCTTCCGGCAGATCCGCGAGGAGCGTGGCGTCCACCCATTCGGTCAGGGCGGGCAGCTCTGACACCGTATCTGCCAGATGTCGCACCCGGGCCACCGCCGCGGACGGAATGGTGTTTCCCCACAGTCCGCCTTCGATCAATGACACCGAGAATTCCGGCTTCCACTGGACGGTCCACAGTTCATGAAACGTGCCCTTCTGGGAACCCGGCCCCTTACCACGCTGGCCCCAGTCGATGTTCAGCAACCGCAGCCGATGCAGGAGACGGCTGCGGTCGAGGTCATTCGGCTTCCGCAGGTCGAGGTCGAGGCTGCGGGCACTGGCTTCCGGAGGCAGACGCAGACGCTTCTGGTCACGGGCCAGATCCTGCGCCAGGGGCACCTGCGGAATGTCCTCCGGCACTGCGCCCAATCGCTCACTGACGATCAGGCGCTGGAAACCAGCTGGAGGGGCAGCGAATCCCCAAAACAGAACACCGTCTGGATGGCCTCGTTGAACTCCGCGAGTCCCGGCAGGTGCCGTCCGCGCAAACCGGCGAGCGTCTCCGCCAACCGGACCGCTTCAATCACGCTGGCGGAAGAGGCCTCCAGATCTTCGTCCCGCATCAACTGCGCCACCCGCGTCAGCCACTCCACCGACAACCGGGTCCCCCGACCCGACGACCATGAAAACCCCACAGGAAATCATACCAGCCCGGCGACTGCACTCCGGCACCATAACCGCTTGCCGAGGTCAGTCGTCCGTAAGTCCAGGGAATCCAGGTTGAGTTCACCTTCCGCTTGGGCAATCCCTTCAACCGGGCCGCATCCTCCCTGGCCGGTCCGGGATTCGCCAGGGCCGGCGTGTGCCACGCGCCGCAGACAACGGCAATGCGCTGAAACCCCTCCTTCTCCGCAGCCCGCAGGGTTTGGCGCATGTAGGCCTCGCGCAGGGCTTCCCGCTCCGGATTCTGACGTTCCAGTCCCGACGTCAACGCGGCATCCCGCAATGCCGTCATGGCCTCATGAATGCCCGCAAACAGGTCATCCGCATCCTTCCGGTGTTCGACCAGATGCTCCCACCAGCGCTCCGCATCGGGGAATCCCGCCGCCCGAGCCAGATGCTCCA
The DNA here is from genome assembly GCA_044221235.1 of Limisphaerales bacterium. GTDB lineage: Bacteria > Verrucomicrobiota > Verrucomicrobiia > Limisphaerales > UBA9464 > UBA9464. Next base: position 21,513 of record JBGAPN010000022.1, on the reverse strand, counting down.
ACGGGTCCCGTTCGAGTGCGTCACCCGTCTCAGGGACAGCTGGCTGTGTCCGCCTCTCCAAGGCCGGCTCGATGGGAACCCCGGCGGGAATTACCGTATCGTCCCCTGCCGGTTCCGACCCGGAGTCAGTGTCGACCGTGGCCGACTCCCGGGCCTCAGCCTGCGCCATTTGAATGGATTGGGGCAGATCCATCCACCGCACCGGCACCTGTCGGGCGAGGGCAAATTGAAGGGCCTGCCATTCCGGCGAGAACACCGCGAACGGATAATAGACCGCCCGCCGCGGCTGTTCCACGTCGTACATCAGCAACGCCACCGGCGGTTGAAATCCCGGCCGGGATGCCAGCGCCAGAATATCCTGCGCGTCCGCCGGTCCCTCCAGGAGCAGACAATCGGGTTGGAGGGACTCCAAGGCGGCCATCAGGCTCCGGGCGGACCCGGGCCCGTGATGGCGGATGCCAAAGAGGTGAACGGCCACAAAAAAACGGGGTTCCGGGTTGAGGGAGTCCAGATCCTCAGGCCTTCCGGCAGGCGCGGTAGAAATCCTTCCAGCCGTCGCGCTCCTTGACCACGGTCTCGAGGTATTCCTGCCAGACCACGCGGTCCTGAATCGGATCCTTCACCACGGCGCCCACCAAACCGCTGGCCACATCTACGGCACGAAGGGTGCCGTCGCCGAAGTGGGCCGCGAGACTGAGTCCCTGGTTCATCACCCCGATGGCCTCCGCCGTGCTCAGCGTGGCACTGGGAGATTTGAGCTTGGTCTTTCCGTCAGAAGTGACCCCGTTTCGCAGTTCACGGAACACCGTGACCACGCGGCGAATTTCATCCAGCGCCGGGGGCTCCGCCGGCAGCTCCAGGGCCCGGCCCATCTGCTCCACGCGGGTTTGCACAATCTGCACCTCGTCCTCGATGGAATCTGGCACGGGCAGGACGACGGTGTTGAACCGCCGTTTCAAGGCGCTGCTCAGCTCGTTCACCCCGCGATCGCGGTTGTTGGCCGTGGCAATCACATTGAATCCCTTCACGGCCTGGACCTCCTCGCCCAGCTCGGGAATCGGCAGCGTCTTCTCGCTCAGGATCGTAATCAGGGTGTCCTGCACGTCGGCGGGAATCCGGGTCAGTTCCTCCACCCGCGCCACCCGGCCCTGCTGCATCGCCCGCATCATCGGACTCGGCACCAGGGCCTTTGCCGACGGCCCCTTGGAGAGCAGTTCCGCGTAGTTCCACCCGTACCGGAGGCTCTCTTCGCTGGTTCCCGCCGTTCCCTGAACCAGAAGCGTGCTGTCCCCGGAAATCGCCGCCGACAGATGCTCGGCCACCCAGGTCTTGGCCGTGCCTGGAACTCCCAGGAGCAGGAGCGCGCGATCCGTGGCGAGGGTGGCGATGGCGATTTCAATCAGCCGCCGATCACCGACGTATTTGGGAAGGAGGACCGTTCCGTCGTCCAGCGTGCCCCCCAGCAGATAGGTCGCCACCGCCTGCGGGGACAGGTTCCAATTGGGCGGCTTCGGACGGGTGTCCGTCTGGGCCAGCGCCTTGAGTTCCGCGGCGAACTGATGCTCCGCATGGTGTCGAAGATGGCTCATGATCGTGAAGGGGACTGGATCGACGTCCGTGAGTGGAGGAAACGGGGCGTCGGACGGTTGCTACAGGTCCGGAATAACGGCGGTCAACCCCCGTCTTCTACGGACGACCACCTTGGCCGCCTCTGGAAACAATCCCGTTTCCCTCCCGACGCAGAGAGGAACGGGGAGCCGGGGGTGAGGATTCCTTCATCCTGCATCACGTCTCGGCGAATGCCGTCTGAAGTTCCTGCCGAAATTGGACCACGGCAAAGAACTCATCCATGCCCTTGGACCAGAATTCCCACGAGGCCGACACAGTCTCCCAACCCTCCGAGGCCGGCTTCAGTTGCGTCGGATGCAACCGCGCGGCGATGTGTTTCAACTGGTTCCTCAGCATCCAGTCCCCGCTGGGCTGACCGGTCAGCGCCCGCAGCCAGCCCAGGACAGTGGCACTGAAGGTGTCGCTCCAGCGACCGGACCCGGACAACAGCAGGGCGCCCATCCGGTCGTGAGCCACGGTCTTTTCCTCCGTCAGGATCCGGCTCAGGTCAATTTCCCAGGCCGATTGAGGCAGGACGTGGAGGAGCGATTCGAGCAAGTCCCACCGCTGAAGTTTCCTGGCCCAATCCAGGCACACCACCGCCCACTCTGGATTCTGCTGGCGAACCACCGCGCGACTCCACGCGTCCATCAATTCCTTCGACCACTCGCCCGAGAGCGATGCCTCGACAATGACCGAGGGGTTCACTTCCCACGCATCGGTCCAGGTTGACAGCGGAACCCCGTCGAGCAACTGGATCATCCAGCTCGCCTTCTCCCCGAACCCCGGCAGCGCCCGGACTTCAATGCCGTCGCGCTGCCATTCGGGCGGGCAGGACTCCGGAAGGATCACCTCCACCGACGCGGGCTTCGACTTGGACAATTTCAACAGCGAACCGGCGGTGGCCGGGATGAACTTCAGCAGCGGAAGGGCGCGAACTTTCATTCGCCGGACCAGATCGGACTCCGGAAGCCGCATCAGGAACTCGGCCGCACGGCGCCGGACCTCCTTTCGTTTGTCCCGCAACACGGTTTCGAGGAAGGGCTCGTCGAACGGACTCAGTCCACTGGCCAGGACGTCCAACAAGCGCAATCGATCGTCTGGCGATTCCTGCTTCCACGTCTCGCCCAACAGGGTTAACGCGCGCTCCGGGTCGCTCCGGCGCAGGTGACGGAGAAATAATTCCCTGGTGGCCACATCTCCCGTTTGCCATTGGGATTCGTCCCGACGGTCACCCGTCACCCACTCCCATTCCGGCCGCATTGCAGCCAGCCATCGGCCCCGCTCCCCCAATACCGGGACCAATTCTTCGCGGACGGCAGGCTCACGGGCTCCCCACTCCAGCAGCCCCGGGAGTGCCATTGGCGGAGCAAGAAGGTCGCGCGCCGTGGCCAGTGACAACCATTCGGAACGAAGGAATGGACGTTCCCCCTCCAGGATTCGTCGCAAGAGATCTCCTGCAGCCGCACCCACCCGGGATTGGACTTCGTCCGGACACGCCGGCGGCGTCGATCCAGGAAGCCGCTCCGGACCCCGCCCCACCCGTTCGTAGCCCGCCATCACCGCGGCCGACGACAGCACGGTACGAACACGGTCGTCCGTCGGAATCCGCCGCAATACGCCGCCCAAGGTGGATTCCTCAAACGTTCGGGGCGGCGCGTGACGCTCTGTTCCCAGCAGGGCGGTTTGAACCCACTCTGAAAAATTCATGGCGTGAACCAACTCCCTTCCGCGTGCAGCGCCAACGGCATCAGCGTGTCACCGTCCCATTCGCCGGTCAGTCCCACAGGATGTCCTCCGGAGGCCGCCATCAACTTCCATCCCACCGTGTCCGAAACAGCCAACGGCACCCCGTCACCGGCCTCGTCCCGCACCCACCAACCGTCACCGCGCCGCTCGGGAATGACACGACGCAATGCCAGCGGAAACCGCTCGGTCCAGGGATTGGCTCGAAACCACTCGGCGCTCTGGGCCAGGGCTTCGGACAGGTTACGATGCGGCAGGTCAGCGTCCGAAGAATCCACGGGTGACTGACGCTGCTGGACCAGCGCGCGCAATGGAGCTGCCCCCGGAAAAAACACCAGATCCGCTTCCAACTCGGTTCCCGGCATCCAGCCCACGTCGAAGGGTTGGCTCGGTCCCGCGCTAAAACTGAGGAGCAAGGCCGGCCGGGCCTCGCGCCGTCCCCACAGCCAGACCCGCTGGGTTCGCAACCCCTCCTCCTCCACCACCCGACGTCCCAGGACCCGCCAGGAATCGCGGATTCCCGCCTGCGCCATGACTTCAGCCTGGCCGACGGGAAAGCCGAGGACGGCGCGCAGGTCCGCCTGGGTTTCAGCGGGAAGACGATGAATGCGGGACCAACCCTCGCACGCCAGATGCAATCGGGAGACCTCGCGCAGAAACCGCGTGGGCCACTGCTCACCGCAGGTGAGAATGCCCTCGAGGGCGGCAATGCGACGGGCGAGTCCCGGAGCCTGGGCATCCACCAACCGGGCCGATGGAGTTTCCCAAAACGCCGGTGGCTTCCCGGGAAGAGCGGCGATTCCGGTGCGAACCAGGTCGCCCAGCCAGGTCTGCAGCTCCAACAAGCCCTCGGTGACCCGTGCCTCCCGACTGGCGGCCCGTTTCTCTGCCGCCGCTGCCGCCTTGGCTACCGCCTCGGGATCCACTGGCGCGGAAGGTGCCGACTCTTTCGCTGCCTTCTTCTCCTGTTGGTCCGCCCGTTTGGCCAGCCATTCCGCCGCCCACATCGGCGGCGACGTCTCGGTCAGCGCACCGGGATGTTGGGCCAGCACCAGGAACAGACCCAGGCCATGCTTGCAGGGAAACTTCCGGCTGGGACAGGTGCACTTGAACGCCGGTCCTGCGAGGTCGATGCACGTCTGGTAGGGATCCTTGCCACTGCCCTGCAGAGTGCCCCACGCACAGGCCTCCGTCGCCCCGAGGGTCCTCCATTTCCGCGCCACTCCCAGATCCTTTCCGGATTTCGCCGAACTGGGATCCGGCGCCAGTGCCAGGACTTGATCTGACGTCCACGCCATGTACTGGCGATTGGAGAAAACCTGCCGTCCTCCCGTCAAGTTCTCCAGCACGACACCATTCCCGCCCCAGGGATCTTGAGACAGTCAGGGCAGTTGGCCCTCAATCCGAGCCGGCTCACGCACTCATACGCGACATCGCCCCCTGTCGTTTGTGGCTTGGGCCGGGATGGGGACACTTCCGGACCTCATGTCCCGATCCCGCCACAACCCGACTTCGAGTGTCCAGCGACGGGCCCGCCAACGCCTGACTTGTCTTCTCTTGTGCTGCCAGACAGGGATGGGGGTAATGGCCGCGGAAACCACGGGGGCGCCCGCCGGAGACAACCAACGCCTCGGAGTTCCCGCAGGGCAGGATCCAGGGACCCGGGACATGATCGAGCGATTGACCCGGCTCCGGGAAACCCCGGAACTTCGCTATTCCGTCTTCCAGGCGGATCAATTGGCAGCCGTGGCTCGAAGGACCCTGGAACGAACGACCAACGGACAGCAGGAGGTTCAGCTCCGGTTCCAATTGGGAAAGCAACTCCTTAACGCGGGAGATCCCAATGCTGCCCTGGAACAATTCCGCCAAGTGGAGGAGAAGGTCGCGTCGATTGGGGGAAAACTCGGGAGTCGGGGCCGAGTGGATCTGCTCATGAGCAAGGCCACCGCGCTGATGCGCCTTGGGGAATTGGAGAACTGCCAGATTAATCATACGGCCCAGTCTTGTCTCTTTCCCATTGAACGTGGCGGCGTTCACACGCTGCCGCGCGGCTCACGGGGTGCCATCGCCCTGTTTGAGGAACATCTTCGGGAATTCCCGGACGACGTCGGAAGCCGCTGGCTGCTCAACATCGCCTACATGACGCTGGGAGAGTGGCCGGATCGCGTGCCTCCTCAATGGGTGATTCCGCCCTCGGTCTTCGCCTCGGAATATCCCCTGCCCCGGTTTCCGGACGTCGCCGGGGCCGTTGGCCTCGACGTGGAGGATCTCGCCGGCGGGTGCATCGTGGACGACTTCGACAACGACGGTTTTCTCGACCTGTTCGCGTCGTCGTGGGGACAGGAAGGGCAGCTCCGCTATTTTCACAATGATGGCAACGGGCGCTTTTCCGAACGAACCAAGGACGCAGGCCTGGTCGGGCTCTTCGGCGGCCTGAACATCCAGCAGACCGATTACAACAACGACGGTCTTCTCGATGTCTGGGTTCTGCGGGGCGCCTGGTTGGGAACCGCAGGGCGGATTCCCAATTCCTTGCTCAAGAACAACGGTGACGGGACCTTTTCCGATGTCACCCTGGCCAGCGGGCTGTTCAGTCAGCACCCCACCCAAGCCTCCGTTTGGTTCGATTTCGACGGGGACGGCTGGCTCGACGTGTTCATTGGAAATGAAACGAGCGACCGGGAGGATCCGGACCTCTGCGAACTCTATCACAACAACCGGGACGGCACGTTCACCGAATGCGCGGGCCGCATGGGGATCCGGGTGGGCCGCTTTGTGAAAGGGGTGACCTCGGCGGACTACGATCACGACGGGCGCCCGGACCTGTATCTGTCCTGTCAGGACGGGCCCAATCTGCTGTTCCACAATGACGGATCCCGGACTGGGGGTTCGGATCCGCTGGGCAGCTGGCGGTTCTCCGAGGTGTCCCGTCAGGCCGGTGTTTCCGATCGCGTCATCAGCTTTCCCACCTGGTTCTTCGACTACGACAATGACGGCTGGGAGGACCTGTTTGTCTCAGGGTACTCGATTCGCGGTGTCAGCGACGTTGCCTCCGACTACCTCAACCTTCCCCATGAGGCCGCCCTGCCAAAGCTGTATCACAACAATGGAGACGGAACCTTCACGGATGTGACCGTGGCGACGCACCTCAACCGGGTCTGTCACGCCATGGGGGCCAACTTTGGTGACCTCGACAACGACGGCTGGCTTGACCTCTACCTGGCAACCGGGAACCCCGACCTGACCACACTCATCCCCAATCGAATGTTCCGCAACGCCGACGGGAAGTTCTTTCAGGAGGTCACCACCGCCGGCGGCTTCGGGCACCTCCAGAAGGGACATGGAGTCGCCTTTGCGGACCTCGACAATGACGGAGACCAGGATGTCTACGTGGTCATGGGAGGGGCATTCCCTGGGGACCGTTTTCGCAACGCCCTGTTCCTGAATCCAGGAAACAACCATCGGTGGGTGAAACTTAAATTGGAGGGAACCAAGTCCAATCGGGCCGCCATCGGTGCTCGGATCCGCGTCAACATCACCACGGCGGACGGACCGCGCCACATCTTCAAGACCGTCAATAGCGGCGGCAGCTTTGGGTCCTCGCCGCTGCGACAGGAAATCGGACTGGCCGACGCCACGGGCATCACCGACGTCGAGATCGTCTGGCCTTCCTCCGGGATCCGGCAGGTGATCACCGGATTGGCACCCGGCGGAACCTACCGGATTCGTGAGGGCGACGACCAGGCGGTTGCCCTTCCCTCGCCGGCGCTGAAACTCGATCTCCAAAACGAACGCGCCCACCAGCCCTCGGTTCAGGCGGGGCTGTAGGGCGGGAATCCGGGTTCAGCGAGTTGACCGTCACGAGGCGACCCCGCACCACCCGCGAGGCGGAGTGATGTTCCCCGCAGGGTAACCGGCAACGCGAAGGGCTTTCCGGGCCTACGCCACCATGATCCGCCTGCGGCGGGGCCGTCGCACCGCGACAGCCCTACCAAGGGTGGAATGCTCATTCCGGGCGGATGCGGTAGTAGAGCGGGCGATCCCCGGAGGACAGGAGCGGATCCACCACCGAGTTCGTTCCATTGATCCCGACAATGTGACGGAAGACCGGGGTGAACGCCCCGTCCAGACGGTCGGCCCGCTCCACGGTGAAACTCCGCCCGACGATACCCTTCCACTGGATCACACCCGTCCCGGCAACCGGCGTGAACACCTGGACGTCGAGTGGGTTCGTGCCCGCCGCCAATTCCGCCGCATTCGTCCGGCCATCTCCGTCGGCATCGCCACCGCCCGTGGCCGACAGGTCGCCGAAGTATTCCAATTCCCAGTCGTCCGAGAGTCCGTCGCCATCGGAGTCGGCTGTGGACAGATCCAGGTTCACGGTCTCCACCTGCTGACCCGCCTCGTCATGTTGATGCAGGAGGAGCACGGGAAGCGGGTTGGCCGCGCTGAACCCTTTTGCCACCGCCGCGGTGCGATCCACGTCCACGCGGACGCCCGCCCCTTCGTCAAAGAGAGGGGAACCATTCAATCCATACGCGGTGGGATCGATCAGCGGCTGGGTGATGCTGAAATCAATCCACGGCGATTCCGTCTGCGAATTGCTGGACGCATCCGTGGTCGTCACCCGGTAGCGGATGGATGAATTCGCCGCACTGAGTCCCAGCGCCGACACATTCACCGAGTGGATCACCACGCGGTTCTGGAAGGCCGAGGTATCGCGGAAATCGGGCGTCAGGACGTTTAGGGGGGAACTGTCGATGAAGAAATTCTCGTCCCGGTTCATGTCGGCCACCAGGGTCAGCAACGCGTCGTTGGCAAGGTCGGGATCCACCCCCTGTCCGTTAAGATTCCCACCGCTGGCATTGAGCAGCAGGAACTCGGCATTGCCGTCGCCGTCGGTGTCAATTTCCACCTCGAGACCGACCAGTTCATACTGCGGCGTGCTCCATCGGCCTCCGGTCGCGATCCCAAAATACAGGCGCGTTTGAGAAAGGTCGTGAGTCCGGGCGTAGTCACTGGCCGCCCCTGCCGCCGCCAGGCTGCCCGCCGATCCTGCTGGGGAGGGGTTGATATACCCGAGCTGCCAGGCCGAGACGAGCGGCTGCGGATGGGACGTTGTCCCCCGGGTTGGCAGCGGGACCGCCGGGTGAGCCCCCGCCGGCACACCGACCCGCGACGCGGTCGCTTTGAACCTCGACATCGGGCGCGCCGTCACCTGCCACGGGACATGGAGCTGCTGGCTGTTGCTCGTGAACCAGACCTGGCCGCTCGCCTCATTCAGGAAGTAGCGGAACTTGTCACCAATGGCCCCGCCGGAAGTCGCGTCGCGGACAATGGCTAGCTGGGCCGGATCGATGTCGAGCCGGACACCCACCAGCACGGACGATTTTCCGGGGACGGTGATGGTGTCCGCCAGCGGAGTAACAGTCACCCCGGCGTTGGTCAGGGTACTCGAGGTGCGGATCTGGAATGTGACCGGAACGGCACCCAGGTTTGAAACGCGCACATTGCGGGTCTGGCTGACCGGGTCCGCCACCTCAAACACCCCGAATGACAGGGAAATGTCACCCTGTCCGGTGTCCGCCTTGGCCACCACCTGCGTCTGGAGCGCCTCGTCCACCGACACCCGTCCGGCGCCCACGCGGCTTTCCGGATACGGAATCTTGGAACCGGTCTGCATGGGGGCGCAGGTGTTCATCAGGGCCGCCTTGATGTCCTCCACAGTCCAGGTGGGCCGGGCCTGACGCATCAGGGCGGCAACGCCGGCAATATGGGGCGAGGACATCGAGGTTCCTGTCTGGGAGGTTCCTTCGAATCCGGTGCCCGCCTTCACCGAAATGATGCCGGTGCCCGGCGCGGCGAGATCCGGCTTGAGACGGTTGTCGCCCACGCTAGGGCCGCGCGCCGAAGAATCGCTGATTTGGTCCGCCAGTTCAGGCCTCGCCACCGCCGCGAAGGCATCGAGTGTCGCGGTCAGCCCATTTCCCAGCTGACCCTTGAGAATGATTCCGTCGAGCTGGGAGATCATGACCCCGGGAATGCGAATGTCGCTGGTATCCCCCCGGCCTCCCATTTCAATCGGAGGACCGTCGACATTGTTGACCACGATCACCCCAATGGCTCCGGCGTTCTGAACCGCCCGGATTTTGTCGACGAAGAAACAGGTACCCCGGTCGATGAGGGCGATCTTCCCTTGGAGGGCCGCAGCATTCTTCAGGGCCTCGCAGGCCAGAGGTGGGTCGGTTTGCACCACCTGGGCGGTGACCGGACCGTGAGTGGCCAAGGGCGGCGTGAACGCCCCCTCAGCGCAGGCGTAGTCCCCCGCCACGGCGGCGGGCGCGACCACCTTGATCGTGGAAAACGAGGCCCCGTTGTCGAGCGAGTTGGCCACGGTGATGCCACGATTCGCGATGCCTGGAGAACCGAGGGAGTAGACGGTGTTTCCACTGTTGCCGGCCGCCACCACCACGATGACGTTCTGGTTCACCAACCGGTTGACCGCCTCCGCCTCCGAGTCGCGTCCATTCATGATTCCGAACGGGCTGCCCAGCGACAGGTTTACGACATCCACTTTGTCCGCGAAACTGCCATCCTGGTTCGGGTCGAGGCAGCGCTCCAATGCCTTGACGATGATGCGGCTCGCGGTACTTCCGGAGGCACCGAACACTTTGTAGGCATACAGCTTTGCCTCCGGCGCCACACCGGGTCCGACGCTGAATCTTGAAAAGTCGATCGCGCTGGAGAACGGCCCAGTGTAGGGAAGTCCATTGGTCAGGACACCATTGCCGGCAGCAATGCCTGCCACATGGGAGCCGTGTCCGTTCGCGAAGGTGTCCAGCGGGTCGGCATCCGGCCGCTCGGTGGTGGATCCGGAGACTCCCCGGCTGTCATAATTATCACCGACAAAATCAAATCCGCCCACCACGCGCGCCGTGGGAAACGTTCCGGACTCGATGACCGTGGGATCGTTGTTGGCGAACTCGTCGGGATCACCGGAGCCCCCGAGACTGGCGTGAAGGTAATCGATGCCCGAATCGACGATGGCAATCCGGACTCCGGAGCCGGTCCAAGGTCCGCCGGGAAGGGACCAGCCCTTCGGCGCCCCTATCCATGGGACGCTGGTCGAGAGCTGCGGCGTGAAATGCTTCTCTTCCTGGACATGGTCCACGCCGGGCAGCCGGCTCAATTCCGCGACGCGGGCGGAATCGATCCGGACCACCAGCGCGTTGAGCAGGGTATCGAAGTGGTCCACCACGGTGCCGCCCAGCGCGACCACCTGCTGTTCCACTCCGGCCTGCTGTTGCGCAATCTCCCGCTTCCGATCGGGCAGCGGGAGAAACACACCGGCCGGTCGGACGCTTGACCTGGTTGCGGAGGACGACGCGGATCCGGCCAGTGGCTCCCCCTCCAGTTCAACAATGACACTCACTTCGCCGACGGGAGTCCCCAATCGCCCGGCCAGGGCCAACGTGGAGATCAACAGCGATAACAAGGCAGTGGCGATGCGTCTCATGATAAACCTGCACGGAACCATCAACCCTAGCAGAGCCGATGCCTTTCGCGAGAGTCCGGCGAACGGGACACCCATCGGGGCGTCACTTGCCGGCAAACTCCACGAAGTTTCGCAACAACCGGAGTCCAGTGGACTGGCTCTTTTCGGGATGAAACTGGGTAGCCCAAACGTTGTCGCGGCACACGGCCGCCGCGAACCGGCCGCCGTAGTCCGTCCGGCCGGCAACGATCGAATCGTCCACAGGACGTGGGAAATAGCTGTGCACGAAGTAGAAATAACTACGGTCCGGGATTCCGGCGAACAGCGGTCCGGAGGCCGGGGTCAGTTCCACTTCGTTCCAGCCAATCTGCGGGATCTTCAAATGCGGTTCCTCCGGAGGTGCCTGAAACCGAACCACCGCACCTCCGAAGATTCCCAGGCCGCGCGCGCAGGAATTGAACTCCTCGCTCCGGTCGAAGAGAGCCTGATACCCCACACAGATGCCCAGGAAGGGATTTCCTGCGCGAATCCAACGCACCACCGCGTCATCCAACTCCTGCCGCTTCAGGGCATTCAGGCAGTCGTCAAACGCGCCCACCCCGGGTAGGACCACTCCGCGCGCCTCGCCGAGGTCCGACGCCGATCCCATCCGTTGCACGTCCGCTCCGGCGGCCACCAGGGCTTTTTCGACACTCCGAATGTTTCCGGAACCGTAATCCAGCAGGGCGAGCATGAGGCGTTAGACGTGAGTTGGGCTGCGCGACCCGCGTCACCGCTCACGGCGTGAGTTTGAGGGGCGCATCCGCACTGGCAAGTTCCCGTTCGGTACGGAGCCGCAATTGGCCGCAGGCCGCGTCAATGTCATGCCCCTTCTCCAGGCGCAGCGTCGCCGTCACTCCCCGCCCTTCGAGCGCCCCAGCGAACGCCCGGCAGGAATCCTCGTCCGGACGTTCCCAGGGAAGTCCCTCCACGGTGTTATAGGGAATCAGGTTGACCTTCGCGTGCAGGCGCCGGGCCAGACGGGCCAGGGGTTCGACCTGATCCAGTCCGGCATTCACCCCGGCGATCAGGATGTATTCCAGGGTGATCATCTTCCCTTTCCGTTCCACGTAGTGCTCGCAGGCGGCGGTCAGCTCGGCGAGCGGGTACTTGCGGTTGACGGGCATAATGCGGCCCCGGACCTCATCGGTGGCGCCGTGGAGGGAAATGGCGAGCCGGAATTGGAGCGGGTCCTCGGCCAGGTCGCGGATGCCCGGAACCACGCCACTGGTGGAAAGGGTGATTTTGCGGGCTCCAATGTTGCCTCCCCAAGGCGCATTCAGGACCCGCAAGGCAGCCATCAGGTTCTTGTAGTTCGCCATGGGTTCACCCATGCCCATGACCACGATGTTGCTGACCACGCGCTCCGCCTCGGGCTGGCCTTCAGCGGTTTCCTCGCGCCGCTTCCAGCGTTCCACCGCGAGCACCTGGCCGGCGATCTCGTGGGGATGCAGGTTCCGCTTCCACCCTTCCAGGCCGCTGGCGCAGAACCGGCACCCATAGGCGCATCCCACCTGGGTGGAAATGCAGAGCGTGTGGCGGTCGCTGCGGTCGCCGTAGAGTGCGGGATTGGCCGGAATCAGCACACTTTCAACCAGGCTGCCGTCCTCCAGCCGCCAGAGAAATTTTCGGGTCGTGTCCCGTGCACCCTGAACCCGCACGATCGCGGGAAGGTTCAGCGTGTACTCGGCCGCCAGTTTCTGCCGGAGCGCCTTGGGCAGGTTGGTCATTTCATCCCAATCCGCCGCGCGTTGCGCGTAGAGCCAGCGCAGGAGTTGGTCCAGCCGAAAAGCCGGCTCACCCCAGGCCTTGAACTGGTCCAGCAGGGTTTCCCGGGTTTGGCTTCGAATGTCGGGCGCCACGGGACGAGGCTAGTTGGCGTTTTTGGGGATGTCTTGTCCGACCATCACGGGTTCGCTGATGCGGCCAGGGCATTGATCCGGCTCGCGGCCAGACCGGCACCAAATCCGTTGTCGATGTTCACCACCGTCAATCCGCTGGCACAGGAATTCAACATCCCGAGCAGTGCCGTGAATCCGCCGAGCTGGCTGCCGTAGCCGACGGAAGTGGGAACCCCAATCAAGGGCTTCCCGACAAGTCCGCCCAGAACGCTGGGCAAGGCGGCTTCCATGCCCGCCACAACGACCACCACCTGCGCGTCCTGGATCTCGGGAAGCCGGGACAGCAGCCGGTGAAGTCCAGCCACGCCCACGTCGTACACCCGCCGAACCTTGGCTCCCATGAATTCCGCGGTCACCGCGGCTTCTTCCGCCACGGGCAAATCACTGGTGCCGGCACAAACGACGGCAACCAGCCCCTGGGCTCGGGACGCCGCCGGCATTCCGACCGAGAGCAGACGGGCGGGCTCATGGTACTTGGCGCGAGGGAACTTGCGTCGGAACGCTTTCGCGTGATCCCGCGTGACCCGGGTCACCAGCACCCGACGGCTGGCGCGAACAATCCGGGAGGCAATGGCCACCACCTGGGCCGGAGTCTTGTTGGACCCGTAGATCACTTCCGGACATCCCTGGCGGAGCTCCCGGTGCAGGTCCACCAACGCGTAGCCCAAATCCGCCACGGGAGGCTCCTGAAAACGGTGCAGCACGTCGTCCCGGGTTACTTCACCCTGGGCAAAGGCATCCAACAGCCGGGCAGCTTCAAGCGGAGACATAACAGAGCCCAACAAGAGTGGGGCCCGCCCTTCTACGGAGTTCATCCCGGCCTCGTCCATTCCCCGTGTTTGTAAACTTCAAATCACAATATCCTGATGCGTTGATTTAAATATTGCGACTTCATCGGGGTTCGGCATTTTTGGCCTGTGATCCGCCTCATCCACGACCTGCACGTCGAGGCCGCCTCGCAGGGCCGGCCCGCCATCTCGGTCGAATTCTTTCCGCCCAAAACGGAGGAAGGAGACCGGCAGTTGCTCGAAGTCACCCTGCCGGAGCTGCTCAAGGTCCGTCCGCTCTACTGTTCAGTCACTTACGGGGCTGGCGGCGGCACGCGCGACAAGACGCTCCAGGTGGTGGAAAACATCCAGTCGCGGTTCGACCTCACGACCATGATGCACCTGACCTGTGTCAATGCGACGCGGGCGGAATTGCAGGAGGTGGTGGAACAGGCCAAGTCCCGGGGCATCCGGAACATACTCGCGCTCCGGGGTGATCCTCCGGGCGGAACCGGGACGTGGACCAAGACCGAGGGCGGATTCGAGTATTCCAGCCAATTGGTGGGCTTCCTCCGCGCCATGGGTGGGTTCAATATCGGAACCGCCGGATTCCCGGAAGGCCACATCGCGCAGACCCGGGGCAAGCAGGTCGATTGGGATTTCCTGGCGGAGAAGATCCGAGCCGGCGCGGACTTCGTGGTCACCCAACTCTTCTTCGACAACGACGACTACTTCGCCTTCCGCGACTATCTGGTGCAACGCCACGGGATTACCGTGCCGATCATTCCGGGGCTGATGCCGGTCCTGTCCCGGAACCAGACCAAGAAGTTCACCCAAATGTGCGGTGCACGCCTACCTGAGCGGTTCCTGGCCCGGCTGGAACAACTGGGGGACAACGATGCCGCGGTGACGGACTTCGGGGTGGAGTACTGCTCAAAGCAGGTGGAGGAGCTTCTGAAGGGCGGAGCTCCGGGAGTCCACTTCTACACGCTGAACAAGGCGGCATCGACCGTCCGGGTGGTCCGGAATCTCGGACTGGGTTGACCGATTCAGGTCCGGATTGAGCAACAAAAAAGCCCGCCGTTGAACGCGGCGAGCTTTGATTTGAAGGCGTCTGGAAACCGACAGACGATTATTGGGTCAGGACATCCACGGTCCGCGGCGTGCGCTCACGCAGCCAGCGTTTGTCGCGATGATCCTTGCCCGTGTTCACGGACGCCGGGAGACCACCGTATTTCACCCCAACCTTGGTTGTGGCATCGACCCATTTGTGGATTTCCGAGTGGGCATCGGCGAAGGCGATGCCGCAGGCGCCGTTGTGCATGCTTCCCGGGAGGTCGACCCAGGACGTCGGTCCAGGGGTGAAACATCCCGCGTCATTCATGCTGTCGGGATGCTCATCCAGGAAGACCCAGACATCCGAGGGACCGGGTCGAATGAGGCCGCCATATTTCGGAACATTGTCCATCTGGGCCTGATACGGACCATCGTTGTTCTTGCGATCGCCACCCACCGAGATATTGGCGGACATGGTTCGAACGCGTTCCTTCCAACCCTTCTGCCGTTGGACCTTGGCCAAGTAGATGTCGGCCGGACACTTGAACACGCTGGGCGCCTTTGCGATGTAGGGTCCGAGGGCGGCGTACCGGTCATCAATGAGGTACAGGACGTTGGTGTTGTGTTTGCTGGTATCCCACGTCTGCCAACCCGAAATCATCGGGATCAAACCCAGTCGACGCAGGGTGGCGGCATTGCCTTCGGGATCGGAGGCCCAGCCGCCGTGAACCGCGGTGGGGAGGAGGTCGCGGTTATCGTTCACATACATCTGCCACGCCACCATCAGCTGCTTGCTGTTGTTCATGCAGGCGATGCCCGTGGCCTTGGATTTGGCTTTGGCCAGCGCCGGCAGGAGCATGCCTGCCAGAATGGCAATAATGGCGATCACCACGAGCAACTCGATGAGCGTGAAGCCCCTTCGAGCGCCGGATCGCCGGGGGGAGTAACCGGAGGTAGGACGCATAGGATTGTACAGATAATGGGGAAACAGTGCTGTGTGGTGATTGCATAACACATCACCTAGGGCGATGCAAGGGGTCAATCGATTCCCAACAGGCTCCGGGCCCACTTCGACCCTGCCCCAAAAATATGCCCTCCCTTGGGACGCATCGACCTCAAACGCAGAGAGGCCCGAGGGCGTCGCGCCAGCCTTTCCTCTTCCCCTTGCCCACGCGCCACACCCACGAAGCGGGGAACCACGAAAGACACGGAACACACCAAAATGAATTTAGGGATGAAGGCCCCACGCCAAACGCAGCGCGCCTCCCCTCAACCTTCAACCTTCAACCGTCATCTCTCATCTCCCCGTCGGTACCGCACCGGGTGCCCTCGGATGCCACAGACCTCCGCGTCACGCCTTGAAGGCCTTCCGAAGCATTTCAATGCTCTGAGGCACCGCCACTTCAGGATCCGCCTTCCCTTCCATCTCCAGAGACACCCAACCGGAGTAACCCGCCTTCGCCAGGATTCCGGCGATCCGCCGATAGTCGAGGTCGAGGGTGTACCATTCTCCGCCCCCGGGATAGGCCTTCGCCTGAACGAAAACCGTCTTCGGCGCAATGGCGGTCAGCTTGTCATACGGATCTTCCAGGAAGTTGCCGGTATCCATCAGGATTCCCAGCCAGGGCGAAGGAACCGCCCCCACCAGACGCTGCAATCCCTCCACGGTCCGGGTCAGTCCCCAGTGATTTTCCACCGCCAGCATCACACCACACTCGGCCGCCCGGGGAAGACATTGCTCCAGGCATTCCGCGCACCATTTGAACCCATCGTCTTCGGTGTACCCCGGGAGAACCGGCTCGACGCCACGCGCCTTCATCAGGTCATCGAATTCCTTGATCGTGTTCCATCGGCCGGAATTGATGCGGAGCACCGGCACCCCCAATGCATAGGCGATTTCGATGCATTTCAAGGTGTGTTCGACCTGCTGCCGGCGGAATTCAGGGTCGGGATCGACAAAGTCCTGATGAATGCTCAGGCAGCAGAGACTGACTCCATGGCGGAACGCGTGCCGTTTGAGCTCCGCCAGATGGACCCGGTGCGCCGCGGTGAGGGGCTCCTTCTCCGGGATGTCCATCTGACGGTGAAGGATGTCAACCCCGGCGACTCCAAGCGACGCCGCCCGTTCAATGACTGTCGAGACCGTCACCTTCGGCCCGCGAAAGTGCCAGTACGAGTATGTGGCGATGGCGAGTTGGACGTTGGAAACGCGACCGCGGGTCGCTGTTGCCCCCTTCGAATCCGCCGCCTGGGCGGGGAGGGCGGCCGCGAGCCCGAGCCCCGCTCCGGTCTGCAAAAACTGGCGTCGAGTCGTCTGCATGCCCCGGGTCTAGCAGCTCCCCCGGCGCGAAGAAACCCTGAACCGGTCGTGCTGGTGTTAAGCGGACCGCAAGGGATGTTTTTACGCTGGCGTCTTCCCCTGGGAACCGCGTGCCAGCGCGGCGAGCCCTCCCGCCACCAGAAGCCCATTGAGAATCAGCAGTTCGAAGCCGAACTCGTACCCGTCAAACCATCGTGCCGAATTCCGGGCGAGAACAGCACAGGCCAGTGGCGCCAACCCACACACCACCGGCACCATGAAGCCGCCCACCCGCACCCGGGTCGCCAGCCCCAAAAGGAACAGTCCGAGGATCGGCCCGTAGGTGTAACCCGCCATCTTCAATACCAATTGGATCACGGATCCCTGATTGACCGCCCGGAACACCAGAATCGCCCCGAGCAAGACCACCGCGAACCCGAAATGAATCCCATGACGCCATCGGGCCTGCTGCGCTGGCGTCAGGTCGGTCCGGCGCTCGAATCCGAGAAAATCGATGCAGAAGCTGGTGGTGAGCGTGGTGAGGACGGAGTCCGCGCTGTTGAACGTGGCCGCCGTCAATCCCAACACGAACACCAGCGCCGCCCCGGTCCCCAAATGCTGGAAGGCGATGGTCGGAAACAGTTGGTCCGGCTGGGCGGGAGCCTGGATGCCCCGGATTTCCAGGAATCGGTACAAGAGGACCCCGAGCGCCAGGAAGAACACGTTCACCGCCACCAGGATCACCGCGAAGGTATACAGGTTCTTCTGCGCCGCCCCAAGGGAGCGGCAGCTTAGGTTCTTCTGCATGCTGTTCTGATCCAGCCCGGTCATGACCACCGCGATGGCCGCGCCGCTGGCGAACTGCTTCCAGAAATTGTCGGGCGAACGCCAGTCCCAGAAAAACACCTGCGAGAGCGGACTCCGAACCACTTCCGAGACGCACTGGCCAAAACCCAGGCACAGGTCTGCGGCCATTAGCACGATGGAAACGACGACCCCGAAGACCAGGAACAGACTTTGGTAGGAATCCGTCCACACCAGCGTCTTGATCCCGCCATGCCAGGTGTACACCAGCATCAGGCCGATGATGCAGGACACCGCGAGCCAGAATGGAATCCCAAGCGGATCGAACACGAATTTCTGAAACACCCCAGCCGCGAGATACAGCCGGGCCGCGGCACCGAGGGTGCGCGACAGCAGGAAGAATCCCGCACCGGTGCGCTCGGCGGACCGGCCGAAGCGCGTCCCGAGGTAGCTGTAAATGCTGGTCAACTGGAGCCGGTAGTACAGCGGCAGCAGCAGGCGAGCGATCAGGACGTAGCCAAGCGCATACCCAAACACGACCTGGAGGTAGCTCCACCGGGTGGTACCCACCTGACCAGGGACGGATATGAACGTCACCCCGGACAGCGAATCGCCGATGAGACCGATGGCCACGATGTACCACGGCGACTTCCGATTCCCGAGAAAGTAGCCGGCGCCATCCGCGTGCCGTCCGGTCACCCAGCCGATTCCCAGCAGGAGCCCGAAATACACTGCGACACAGGCAAGAATCGATCCCGGAGTCATGGGATGGAGCGGGCGCCGCCTACCAATTCCTTGGACCCATTCACGCCACGGTCGAAAGTCCTCCGAACGGGAGCCGGGACAAGCAGGCCGGCAGTGAGGCCACTGCATGGTCCAGCGCGTTCTGGCACTGCGACGGTGGCAAGCCGCGAACTCCTTCCGCCGCCGACGCGAGTCCCGCGAGGGAATGGGTGGCAAACTGGAGGAGTCCCTGCCGCAGCGGCAACTGATACACCGCGAGCACGAGACCAAACACAATGGGGTGCCAGCCCCAGGCTTCCCCGGCGTTAATCGCCGCGCGGTACCGCTCGATCAGGCGTTCCCCGCGCAGACCCTGGAGCCGGTTTAGTTGGCGCCGTCCCGCCCGGAAACTGGCCTCGGCAAACGGACCCAACTGCGCGTCCGCCTTCCAGTTCCGGTCGAGTTCGATCAACTCCCGGATTTTCCCGGTGCTTGCCAGCCGGTGTGCTTCCACAATCACCGGCCATTCCGACTGACACAGCGTCTCCGCGACATACCGGTCGAGGCGCCCCTGCAGGTCCTCGCGGGACAGAGCCCGACCGCCCCCCTCACCCGCCCCGGCCACCAGCGGCCGCGGCGGAAGATCCAACTGCCCGGCAAGCGCCTGAATGTCACCCAGCAACCCGGTGGGTTGCCCGGCGGCGGGCGCGGCTTCCGTAGGATTCCACATCGTTGGACCAACGGTAACGACGCCGATGCGCGAGGCGAGCGGGATCTCCCGGATTCAGCCGGCCGGACGAGGGCGAGGCAGCAGCTTGTCGTCCACGCTCCGGCGGCGGGACCGCGGGGAAACCTTTTCCCGGAGCGCCCGCTCGATGAATTCGGCCTGGGCACGGCGCACCCGCGCGCCTTTGGGCCGCGGCGGGATCCAGTAGGTGCCGTCGGACCGCAACACTCGCGCCTTGGTGTTGTCCACCAGCTCCGTCTCCAGAATCTCGTCGATGATCCGGTCGCGCAGCCGGCCATCCTCGACCGGAAACACCACTTCGATCCGTCGATGCAGGTTGCGCGGCATCCAGTCCGCACTGCCCACGTACACTTCCGGACGATGCCCGTTGTCGAACATCCAGACGCGGGCGTGTTCCAGGAAGCGATCGACAATGCTCCGAACCCGGATGCGTTCGCTGAGTCCGGGAACCCCGGGGCGAAGACAACAGATCCCACGGACGATCAGATCGATTTCGACTCCCGCCGCGGAGGCACGATACAGGGCGTCAATCACCTGGGTGTCCACCAGGGCGTTCATCTTGGCCACGATGCGGGCCGGCAGGCCGGCCTGGGCATTGGACGCCTCCCGCTCGATCAACTGGAGGATCCGGTCCAACATCTGATGCGGTGCAATGATGAGCCGTCGGGTGGGTTGCGGACGGCAGATGCCCGTCAACAGATTGAACAAATCCGTGGCGTCCGCACCGAGGTCCGGCCGACAAGTCAGCAGGCTGAGGTCGGTGTACAGCTTCGCGGTGGACGGATTGTAATTACCCGTGCCGAGGTGGACATAACGTCGAATGCCGTCGTCATCCGCCCGGACCACGAGTGTAACCTTGCAATGGATCTTGTATCCGAACACGCCGTAGATGACATGGACCCCGGCCTCCTCCAGGGCGCGGGCCCAGCGGATGTTGTTCGCCTCGTCAAAGCGGGCCTTCAGTTCCACCACGGCCGTCACCTGCTTGCCAGTCTTCACCGCATTCATCAGGGCCCCGACGATGCGGGGATCGCCGCCGGTGCGATAGAGGGTCTGTTTGATGGCCAGCACCTTGGGATCGGCGGCAGCCTGTTCGAGAAACTCGACCACCGAATTGAACGTCTCGTAGGGATGGTGGAGCAGCACGTCCCGCTCCCGAACAGCCTCGAACAAATCCACACACCCCCGGAGGCATTCGGCAATCGGAGCGAAGAACGGAGGATCCCGGAGCTCAGCGGAATGGTCGCCCTCGATGATGGCCATCAGGCGGGTTGGGTTGACCGGGCCGTCGACGATGTAGAGATCCTCCGGCGAAAGCCCCACGTGGGTGAGCAGATCCGCACGCACCTCCTCGGGGCAGTCGGCCGACACTTCGATCCGCACCGCCGATCCCCGCTTCCGTTTGTCGAGTTCGTGTTCCACCGCGCGGAGCAGGTTCGGAACCTCCTCCTCGTCAATGTAGAGTTCGCTATTGCGGGTCACCCGGAAACTCCAGCAGCCCTCGATCGACATGCCCGGAAACAGGTCGCCCAGGTGGTTTCCGATGAGATGGCTGAGGAACACGTAATCCTTCCGTCCGTCTTCCCGGGGCAGGACGACCAGTCGCGGAAGTCCTCGGGGCACCTGGACAACCGCCAGCCATTTTCTCAACTGACCGTGAAACTGCCCGTGAAGCTGGACAATCAGGTTGAGCGACTTGTTGAGCAGCTGCGGAAACGGATGGGATGGATCCAATGCGAGCGGTGTCAGGACGGGGGAAACCTTCGTCCGGTAGTATTCCTCCAGCCACCGCTGGTCGATGGGGTTCAGGTCGGATTCCTCCAGGAACTGGATCCGGTGCCGCGCCAGGCCGGGCACCAATTCCTCGCGCCAGCAGCGATTGGCCTCCTCCACCAACCGCAGCACACGGACGCGGACCCGCTCCAGCGTCTGGCTCGCATTCAGGCCGTCCGGAGTCCGCTCCGCCACCCCTTCGACCACGGCCTGCTTGAGTCCCGCCACCCGGACCTCGAAGAATTCGTCGAGGTTGGAATGGACGATGCAGAAAAACTTGAGGCGCTCCAGCAGCGGGTTAGACGGGTCGAGGGCCTCATCGAGCACTCTCTGGTTGAATTCCAGCCAGCTGAGTTCGCGGTTGAAGTAACGGCTGGCCGTTCCGGAGGGCATGGCCGTCTTCGATGATCGCATAAGAAGCGCCAAGCCTATCGAGTGGTTGGTAGCAAGCCAGTCAACTTTCGGTTACGGATGGATTCACCCAGCCCTCATCCACCCCGCAGTTGCGGGACACCTGATCCCCTTCCGCCGCTTCGCTCTGGAAGGAAGAAGGA
>JBGAPN010000528.1:0-3455 GCA_044221235.1 Limisphaerales bacterium | reverse complement strand
ATTGCCTCCAGACAGTCGGCTTGATTTGGTAACGGCTGATTTCCCCCGCCCCCCCCACTGCGCTGTGGTCCTGTCCCGTTTCAATCATGCTGATGGCATCCAGCCGGGACATTTCGGCATGGGCGCTTAGACCGCTCAGCACAATGACCAGCATGGACCTCCGCAGGGACCCAGCCCATCGGGCCGCAGTGCGGTTCCTCAGTGAGAGAACGGGAATGATGCGTCGAGGTATCATATCGAGCCCGGGAGTTTCGCAAACCCGCAGTTCTTGGACAAATCCTTTTCACTTTCCACTCCACTACACCCAATACAATTCCGCGATAATGACTCGGATTCACCTCCAAATCAGGACGTTCACAAAGAATACCATTTCACTTATGAATCCTACTTCCCATCCATTACCGACCGACAAATGGCTGCCACACGACCCCGAGGGAAGTCACTGAAGGTTCCAAATCTGATGGATTCACGCCTGACGACCCGTTTCAGGGCCTGGGATCAGCCCCAAGCTTCTTCAACCCTTCCACGGCCTCCGCGTTCCCCGGGTCTGCGGACAACATCCGACGAAACAGGGCAATGGCTTCGTCCCGTTTTCCCTGCTGTGCATGAATCGACGCCAACGCGCCAAGCGCGAGTGTATCCTGAGCATCGAGGGCAACGGCGGCCTTCAATTGCTCTGCCGCCTCGTTCAAGCGTCCAGAATCCAGTTCCAGGAAACCCAGATTTCCATGGGCCCGCGCATGGTTGGGATTAATCTCTATGGCTTTTCTAAACTCGGAGGCGGCATCGCGCGGCCTTTCTTTCATCCGGTGAATCAGCCCTAAATAATAATGCCCCTCATCCAACTGGGGAGCCACCCGTGTTGCCTGTCGAAAGAATGCCTCGGCTTCGGCGAGCTGACCTTGTGAAAGGCGTGCCCTGCCGATGTTCACCAGCGCCATGCCATCATTGGGGTTCACTCGCAGCCGTTGTTCACTATAGGCCACCGTGTCCTTGGCGATCCGCGCGAGCACCGCACGGTCCAATGCCGCAGCACCCGCCGGGTCACGCGGCAACAACTGGAGCCACAGCTCAGCCATCTCATCCGTGGTGTTCGGTCCGTATCGAGCCGGCCGCGGCGGGTCGAACGGATTCCGGACGTTGTTGGTGGAGTTGTCGAATTGAAGCGAAAACGACACGTGGGTTCCTTTCGGAAGAAACACCGGCTTCTGGTACCGATAGGCGCCCTGCCAGTTGAAATCCCAATCGGGAATCAACAGCAGCACTTCCTCCCGCCCATCCGGATACGTCGCGCGCCCCTCAATCCGACGCCCTAGATAATGGGTGTGTGGGAGCAGTCCGAGGAGATCGGCGTCCGCCGGCAGCACCAATTCATCCCGCACCACGAAGTTCGTCTGACCCGCCGGGATATCCAGGGCGAAGGATCCGAGGCCAAACTTCACCGGCTGGTTGGTCGGCGCCTCGTCCGTAAAGTAGAGTCCCAACTCCGGCTGGAAGCGCTCGGGTTTTCCGGTGGTCTGCAGGTGCACCTGCAGGACGAGATCCGTTCCCGGCTCGAGCGTCCACGCGAGTCCGGGAGGGTTTTTTGCGGCGACGGCTCCCGGCTGCCAGCTGGCGAAATGACCACTGGGCGCCTGGATGACCGACGGGAGATCCATTCCGCCAAAACCAGGTTCCAAATCGGCGGCATCGCGCCGTCTTCCCTCGCCTGAGCGGTCCACCCGGACGAAGGCATGATGCGCTGAGCGCGAATGCGGTCGGAACTCCCACCCACGCACATAGCGTCGCCGGTCCAGATTCAACGGGAGAACAAAATTACGGTACACATCACGTCCCTCCGCCGGAACCGTGTAGGGCTCCGATAGTTTGACGACCAGATCGGGCGGACCCATCTGCCACTCGGATGAATAGGCCGGGACGGGGGGGGACTTCGCCGGATCTCCTTCCTGCGCGCCCGAATTGGCCCAGTTCCGGAATTGTTCCTTTTCCAGCGCCGTCAGACGGCGTTCGCCTTCAAATCGATGGGGACCCGCCGTGGGCAACCAGGGCGGCATGAACCCCCTGCCCGTGACATCCGCAAGATCCTGCGCCCGCTTTGCTGCATCCGAATAGGTCAGGAGCGAAAACGGCGCCGAACCCCCGGGATGATGGCAAGGTGTGCAATGCAAGTAGACGAGCGGAGCGATATGCTTATGGAAGGTAGTGGTTGCCGTTTCGGCAGCGTTCACCTCGACGGCGAACCCTATCCCGACCAGGAATAAGCGGAGACCCTGGAGACTCATGGTAGGCGCTGAATCCGGCAGCCAACCGGTCTGGTTTGGACCCCACGTGCGGAACCCGATTCGAGGAACGCAAGCAGGGCCTCTTCCAAGTCATGTTGAGTAGGTGCCGGCCTTCCCTGTCCCAAACCGCCAAATTGGTCGTTCACCCGGCCACGGTAGATGAGTTGGCCATCCGACGCGACGGCCACCACTTCCGGAGTGACGGTCGCCCGAAGCCGATCCGTCAGGCGATATTGGGGATCAAGAGCCGCTTCAACCGTGAGGCCGGCCTCCGCGCGTTGATTGCGAATCCCCTCCGGCGTCTCTCCTGAATTTGGATAGACCGCGACGAAGCGGACCCCCCGGGCGCCCAAAGTGCGGGCCAACCGCTCCAGTTCCGGCTGAACGCGGTTGGCAATTGGACACTCCGTCCCCAGAAACTCGAAGACCACCGCCATTTGCCCGCCTTGAGGACGGAGCCTCAGAGTACGCCCTTCGACCGTTTCGAGCGCCCAGGGCGGCGGAAACGGTCCGCCGGTCTCCACGCTCCGCTCCGGAGCGACACCGGCACACCCCGAGGCGAGCAGCCAAGCCACGGGCAACAGGTAGTGCTGGGAGAATTGCATCCCACCGACCAAGCGAGAGGAGACTGACGCCGTCAAGTCCCGCCTCCTCTCATCTGAAGCTTCCATTGCGGAAAAGAGAATGCGGACAGGGGAGGCCTAAAGCCCTCCACTGCCCGTTCGATGCCCTTGGGCCCGGCACCCCGACTCAGGGTTTTTTAAGGCGTAGGTATTCGCCCAGCTTGGAGAACGGAATGATCGCCGAGTTCCCCGTCACGCCAGCCACCGGTGACCAGTCCGGTGCACTGAGGCTGGTGCTGGTCTCCAGCTGATACCCCGAGGCATCTGCCTGCCAACTGACCGTGAGACCCCCGGGAGATGCCGAGTAGGTCAACGCTGGCACCGGCGTCACTTGGGGAATGCTGTAGAGTCCGAAGTCATCAATGCCCCAGTACCAGCTGTCCGTGCCCGAATAGGCGATCCGAAAACGAACAGCCTTCTGGTTGTCGGCCTGGGGAAGGCGGAACTTCTCCACCCGCTTCGATTCGACCGAGTTGTCATCCGATCGACCTTGGATGTACGGCGCCAGGCCATCACTGATGGCCGCTCCAATATAGGACCCGTAAGTGCC
>JBGAPN010000527.1:0-3458 GCA_044221235.1 Limisphaerales bacterium | reverse complement strand
TTGCTGAGTCTGCCTGTAGACATGGATCGAATCGTTGTCCCGACTGCCTAGAAGGTGACAACGATCCGTCGGGGGGCATGAACCAGATCGATTGGGCAATGCGGATCGAGCAACTGGGTTTTCAATCCGGTAACGTTCTCAAACTGCAGAGTCAGGCGGGTACCCCCGTTGGCTTGAAAGAAAGTGGAACCGGATGTGTTCGAGAAATGGCGGGGGCTGGGCTCTCTGCCGGCTGGAGCCGATGCCGATGATTACCTGCGCTTGATTCGCGATGGTGACTGCCGTTGATACTTCGGTTCTGCTCGACGTTCTGCTCAATGACCCGCGGCATGCGGGTCCGTCCATCACGGCGCTTCGGCAAGCCGCCAATCAAGGCTCGTTGGTGATCTGCGAGGTGAACTTGGCGGAGATTGTACCCACACTTCCTCCCGGGGACGCCTCCTCAGTTTCTTGCAGATTGGAACCTCATCTCTGCTCCCTAGTGGACGTCAGCGTTTGGCATTCCTCCACGTCTCCTTGGGGAAGTGTTGGGCTAGCAGTTGTTCCAGACCGTTCAGGGTCATATTTGCCAGCGTCGGCGATGGGGAGTGCCCGCTTCCGTTGGGAACAGGATTCGATTGTCGATGTAACCGGCCTTCAGCCATTACGTGTTTTCCCTCGTGCGGGAGAATCAATGTCCGCTGATCCTGACGGTCCTGCACAAAAACATGGATTTAATGAGCCAATTGCGCGGGAGGTTGGACTCCTAACTTGGAGATGCGGATTCCTCACAAATCCGCCTGAAGGCCAGATCTTTTCTCTCCGCCCGTGGATGCCTAGGTCCAGGAATAGAGGACCATCTCAGGGAATACCCTTGAATCACCAGATTCGAAGCGCATCTTTCAGTAAATCCAGAGGTTCCTCTTCCGCGAAGCTGCAAAAAGCAGGTCATTATCCGCATATGCTTCGCCACTTGAATCTCTCGTTATGGATCCAACGAATACTGATCGTGAATTCGACTCCTACGGACAAAGGCCAGTTGGTCATGCTGGCTGCGCCAGTTGAACCAGCCCGGCTCAAAGAAGCCGACCGTCCGATCACCGGTCATGACCGCTGCCCAGTAAACCTACGAAGTTTTCAACCCTCGGAAGAGCTGCGGTTCGGAGCTCGCTTTAGAACAGCCAATTGCCTGATGTCGCCTTACCCCGGGAAATCTCGGTACGATGGTTTACTAAAATCCCCCTGGGCCGCCGCTCACCTCAAAAAGGGATCAGCCGACTTAATCTTGAAACCCACATTACTTTCGGTGACCAGTGGACCGGTATGAGGCATCTGGGACGACGACTGGCTACGGCCGGTCTGGGGATTCTGTTTTGGGGGACCCCTGCGGATGCTGCGGATCGCGGGAGGGTTGTAGGCTGGGGACTTCGAGCGAGCGGGCACTTGGGAACCGGTCAACGGCTCTGTTACATTGACACAAGGTTTTACCACAACCTAGGGGTGACCCGAGAGGGTACCGTGGTGGCTTGGGGACAAAATGGTTTCGGCGAAAGTGTAGTGCCGACGGGTCTGCGCGGTGTTGTCGCCGTTGCGGCAGGATACACTCACAGTCTCGCACTCAAGGCGGATGGCACCGTGGTCGGGTGGGGAGGGACCCAGGTGCCTGCGGGATTGCAGGGAGTCACGGCGGTTGCTGCGGGTTACAATCATAGCCTCGCCTTGAGATCGGATGGCACCGTGACGGCTTGGGGTCGGGGTGCCCCTCCGGTTCCGGAAGGACTGGCGGGTGTTGCCAATATCGCTGCCGGTTACGAGCACAGCCTGGCCCTCCGTTCGGACGGGACAGTCGTAGCGTGGGGACGGAACGACTTGGGCCAGACTAACGTTCCGGCGGGCTTGGGCAATGTTGTTGCCATTGCCGCGCTCAACAACGGCGGACTGGCACTGAGAAGTGATGGCACCGTCATGAAATGGGGCGCTGGATATCCGATTCCGGAAGGGTTGGGCGGCGTTATCGCCATTGCCGGCGGAGGCAATCATGCGCTGGCCCTCAAGAGGGACGGCTCAATTGTCGCTTGGGGAGAGAATCGGTTCGGCCAGCTTTCCATACCGGCCGGCCTGACCAACGTCGTTGCGATTGATGCCGGATACGATCACAGCCTCGCACTGACATCCGACGGAGTGGTCATTGGATGGGGCGATAATCTCATGGGTCAAGGTGCCTCTCCGTTTGGTTGGACCGACGCAATCGCAGTTTCTGCCGGCGAAAACCACTGTTTGGGTCTTTTGGCGGGGGGTGGCGTCATCGCGTGGGGGAATAATGCCGACGGCCAATGCCTCGTTCCGACCGGTTTGAGCAACGTAATCGCCGTTGCCGCCGGTGAAACTCACAGTCTGGCGCTGAAAGCGGACGGGAGAGTGGTTGCCTGGGGGCGCCAAACCCATTCGGAAGGATCGATTCCTCCGGGGTTGACCGATGTGAAGGCTCTGGCTGCGGGGAGAAACTACAGTTTGTTTCTCAGTTCCAATGGCAGGTGTGTGATATGGGGTAGTGGTTCTCCCGGCGAAGTTCCGGAAGGACTAAATGACGTCGTGGCGATCGCAGCGGGCGCCGAGCACTGCATGGCGATGTCGAGAGATGGCACGG
Organism: Limisphaerales bacterium; assembly: GCA_044221235.1. Classification (GTDB taxonomy): domain Bacteria; phylum Verrucomicrobiota; class Verrucomicrobiia; order Limisphaerales; family UBA9464; genus UBA9464. The sequence continues at coordinate 832 of JBGAPN010000527.1, read as the reverse complement.
TGCAAGTTTGGGGCGGAAACCGTTTTGGCCAGTTAGCATTGCCGGAGGGGCTTAACCAGGTAGTCGAAATCGCCGCCGGCCCGTTCTCATCGCTGGCCCTGAGGTCCGACGGAACAGTGATGGGATGGGGGTTGAACAGTTCCGGACAGACCGATGTGCCCGTCGGCTTGACTGGCGTTGTTGGCATTGCGGCCGGCCTCCACCACAGCCTTGCGCTAAAATCAGATGGTTCAATCGTCGCTTGGGGTGGGAATTCATATGGAGTGAAGAATTCCCCGTCAGGAATGGGCATGGTGACTGCTGTTGCTGCGGGGACGGATTTCAGCGTGGCGCTGGTAGCCGACCGCCCCGACTTAAGCATCTTCTCCGACGTCAACGGAGTGGCGGTTGCATGGCCCGCGACTTCCGGCGCGTTCTCTTTGCAAAGCACAGAAGGGTTAACAAATACAAGCTGGATGGACGTGACCTGCCCGCCCGAGCTAATCAATCATCATTATTTCGTCCGCCTTCCGTCTCAGCCTTCTACTGCCTACTTTCGCTTGCGGTGAATTGCCACTTGCCTGTGAAAATCTGCGCTCTCTACGGAGGCCCTTTGGGGCGCGGGTCCCGGTTTCCCGAGGACGAGGTTGTGCTGGCGGCTGAGGTGGGACGAAACATCAGACCTTTGGAAAGATCCTCAGCCTCCGAACATCTGAGGGAATCCGATTCATCGGTGGATGACCCTCTCCGGTCGGGACGAATCGTTTACTCGGTTCACTTCAGACTGTTTCCCAGGGCGATCCGTTTTTCGAACAGGATTGGATCGTAGCCCACGATGAAGGCGAGCGCTGGT
>JBGAPN010000526.1:0-3458 GCA_044221235.1 Limisphaerales bacterium | reverse complement strand
CCGCTACTTCTTCACGGGTGGGATCATGCCCAGCGACGATCTACTCCTTTACTTCCAGCAGGACGTCGAACTGGTCCGCCACTGGTGCGTCAGTGGACGACACTACCAGCAGACCGCCGAGCACTGGCTCCAGAACATGGACGCCCACGAGCCGGAGATCCGCCGGATTTTCCGCGAGACGTATGGCCCGGGCGCGGAAACCCAATGGTGGGTCTACTGGAGGATTTTTTTTATGGCCTGCGCGGAGCTTTGGGGATTTCGGGGAGGCGACGAATGGCATGTGAGCCACTATCTGTTCAAGCCCCGGCCGATCTGATTGGGGCCGCAGGGTGACGCAACTCAGTTTTTCCCTCTTCACCAACAAAAAACCCCTTCCGGTCACCCGGAAGGGGTTTTTGAATTCAGTTCAGATCAGAACTTGTACGCGACGTTGGCCAGGAGCAGCCAGGCGTTGTTCTTGCCGGCGAAGGCATCGCCGCCATACAGGTCGTGATCCCAGACGCCTTCAAGGCGGCTGACGACGTTGGCCCAGAGGGCATACTCCAAGGTCATGGTCACGCCGGCGATCTTCTCGTTGTTGGGGCCGCCATTGATCCAGACAGAACCGTTGCCCTTGGCGAACTCACCGCGGGTGTTGAGCTTGAGCTTCTCCGTCAACTGCCAGGAGACGTAGCCGGTGATGGCCTGGTTCCAAGTGGCATTGGTGCCGATCACCTCACCGTAGTTGGTGACGTAGTCATACGCGAGACCCACGGTAACTTCCTTGATCGGAGTCGGCATGGAGAGGCCGACGTAGTAGTTCACGGTGTCTTCTGCGTCCGACATGCCGCCGTCGACAATGCCGCCGTAGAGCTGTGAACCCGCGGCCCAGCCAAAGCTCTCCGGAGCCTTGAGGGTCAGGGCACCCATGTAAGTCAGAATGCCGTCGCCCTTGGTCGGGGTTCCACCGTTGGAAGCCCAGGGTTCCTTGGTGTTCATCCGGTAGAACGCGGTGTCCGCGATGCCACCGACCACTCCGAGCCATTCGGTGACCTGGTAGGTCGCCAAACCGCCGGTGTGGGAGAAGGGCTCGATGTTGAAGCCCATGTTACGCGCGAAATTCGGGTTCGCATAGGCAGACGAGACTTCGTAACCGATGATCGAGTCGAACTGACCGATCTTGAAGTCAATGCCGTTCCCCACCGGGGCGCGCATCACGACGTACGCCTGCTTGACCGCCACGCCTTCGCTCAGGGAGCCCGGAAGACCGTTGGCATCCTGACCGAACCACATCTCGGCCTTATAGCCAGCGCTCCATTGCGACTCATCGAGCGGCTTCTCAATCCGGAATTCAAAATATTCCAGGTTGAAGCCATTGTAGTGGTCGGGAGCGGTGTTGATGAACCGATTGGCCATCGTGCTTCCCGGACCGACCTTCCATTGGGCGGAGGTGTCCACCGCGCCCCCGATCGTCGTACCGCTCACGAGCGACGAGATCGGACTTTCATCCGCCATGGCGGCGGATCCAAGGCTGACTACGCCAGTGGCGAGCAGCCCAACTGTCCATTTATTGAATGTCATGCTGTTCCTCCTGCAATTTTGTTTACTAGAACTAATGAACCGGCACGAGGCCGGCCCGCTCACAAAAATGAGCGTTCGGCCGGGAGCTTAGAAAGCGTACGGACCCGGAGACAATAGAATTCTTGGCCCCAGGCACGCCGACCCGGGTCCCGGATCTCAGCGAAAACAGGGAATCGACTCCCCCGGCGTCGGCTGGACGACCCGAATGTCAGGCCACCGCAAACCAATCTCATTCGCAAACCATTCCCGCGCAATAGCATCACCATGCCCAAGAATGACCACCTTCGGCTCAACACGACCCACCAGGTCCAGCAGATCCTCCCGGTTCGCATGGGCCGTTAAATCAAAGGATTCCACCCGACATTTGCGGGTCAGTTCCCCCGCGCTCGCGCTGAACAGGAACTTTTCTCCGTCGAGTGCAGCGCGAAGTCGGCCCGCCGGGGTTCCCGGGGCCGAATACCCCACGAAGAGAATGGCCTGACGGGGATCTCCCATCATGCGCGCCGCCAAATCATGCGCGCCGGTGTTCTCGCTCATCATCCCGGCCGTCAGGACGAAGAGTTTGCCGCCCGTCAGGGGAATGGATGCCAATTCGCGAGGCGATAACACCTTGATATCAAGACTTTCCGTCAACCGCATTCTTGAATGGGATCGATGAGTCCGGTGCGCCAGAAGGTCGTAAATCTCCGTGAACACCCGCCCCAATCCCCCGATATGGACGGGTCGGGGTTTCCAGCGTCCGCCCCGCATCCATAACGCCAGATCCGCGAGGATCTCCTGCGTTCGTCCCAGCGCAAATGCCGGAATGAGGACACATCCTTTGTTCTCCAATACCTCCTCGATGGCATTCCCCAGCCGCTCCATTTCCGTTTCCCGGGAGAAATCGGCAGGCAGTTCCCGGCCACCGCGGGTGGTTTCGAGGATCAATACGTCCGCCTTGACCCCGTCAAAGCGCGCCGCCCGTAGGAGCGTTTGGTCATGGAAACAGACGTCGCCGCTGTAGAAGAGCGACTTCCGACCCGACCGAACCAGAATGCCGGCCGAACCCAACGTGTGCCCGGCATCGAAGAACTCAATCGTCGGTGATGAACCAGCGCCCTTCTTCCCCCTGGGAAAGGTCACCCAATCCACTTCCTTCCGACACGTGACGCCTTGGAACACCGAGGCGTATTCGTCCACTTCTTCATGGGTATAGAGTGGATAGTCCCGGATTCCCAATTCCTCCCGCTGGCGGAGCATCACATTGACCGAGTTATGGAGGATGCGCTCGACCAGGAAATAACTCAGGTCCGTCATGAAAACGTGCGCGGATGGGAAGTGTCGCAGGGCCACCGGCAGTGAACCAATGTGGTCGTGGTGACAATGGGAGATGGCGATGGCGTCGAGGTCGGCATTCCCAATCCGGTCGAACAGCGGCAAGCCGGCGCGCCCCTCCCACTCGGGATGTAACCCGGAGTCCAGCAGAAGCCGATTTCCATCACACTCCACCAGCCAGGCACTCGCCCCGATGTCCGGATCGGGGTTCAGGTTGGTCACATTCATCCGGGAAACGGTGTCGTCAGTTGCGTCCCAGACCAAACCCTAATTCAAAACGTCAGCCTACCTGCTCGTCAGGGTGGGTATGCTTGCCCCGGGACTTCCCCATGGTTAACTCTCCCGGATGCGCCGTCTGTTTCCGCTTGCGCCCATTGCCGCACTGCTGCTCGCCCCTGGCTGCAAACGCCAGGACGAGGTCCGCGTCTACCAGGCGCCCAAGGATCGGATCGGGCAGAATTCTGCTCCTTCTGCGGGCGGTGCTTCACCCTCCCCCGCCCCTTCCGGCGCCCAAAAGCCCCCGTGGATTGTCCCGGAGGGCTGGACGGAAAAACCGTCCTCCGGCGGGATGCGGATCGCCAGTT
>JBGAPN010000525.1:0-3465 GCA_044221235.1 Limisphaerales bacterium | reverse complement strand
GAACCCGCCCACCTGGCCCAAGGACATCAATCCCCAGGAGGAGATGGATTACTTTGGCCGCAAATGTCTCGCCGCCCGACGCCTGATTGAGCGGGGCGTGCGTTTCGTCCAGATCTGGAGTGGCAACGACAACGGGTTTCCACGCCGGAATTGGGATTCCCATGAGGATATCCGACGCGACCACGGTCCCCTTTCCATGGGCTTCGCCCGCGGAGCTTCCGCCCTCATCATTGACCTCAAGCAGCGGGGCCTCCTCGACGATACGGTCATCCTTTGGACCACGGAGTTTGGCCGCATGCCCAGCTCCCAAGGGGGCAAAGGTCGGGATCACAACCCGTATTGCTTCACGAATTGGCTCTGCGGCGGCGGAATCAAAGGAGGCGTCACGGCCGGGGAAAGTGATGCATGGGGTTACAAGCCACTCGACCGAAACAGCCCGTCCACGGTTTACGACATTCACGCCACCGTCCTGTACCTGCTCGGCATCGACCACACCAAACTGACGTTCCGTCACAACGGTGTGGACCGCCGCCTGACGGACGTTCACGGCGAAGTTCTCCAATCGATTGTCGCCTGACGCGGCCCCTTGCCGTACCGACAGGAGACGCGATTCGACGGAAATTTCCGGCAGAGTCGGCAGCCCGATCCGTCCGATTACATTCCCATGATCTGGTACCCGCAGTCCACGTAGAGGACCTGACCCGTGATGGCCGCCGCACCGTCGCTGGCGAGGAACGCCCCGGTCTGGCCGAGTTCATCCGGCAGGACATTGCGGCGCAGCGGTGCATGAGCTTCGTAATGTTTGAGCATCTCGCCAAAGCCCGAAATGCCCCGGGCCGCCAAGGTGTTCATCGGGCCAGCGCTGATGCAGTTCACCCGAATTTTCCGTCCGCCGAGACTGTGGGCGAGGTATCGGGTGGACGCCTCAAGGGAGGCCTTTGCCACACCCATGACATTATAGTGCGGGATCACCTTCTCCGCCCCGTAGTAGCTCATGGCAACAATGGATCCGCCTTGGGTCATGAGGGGCGCTGCGCCTCGGGCCAGGGCGACCAGGGAGTAGGCACTGATATCGTGGGAAACGCGAAAGGCCTCCCGGGTGGTGTTGAGGAAATCTCCCTCCAAGGCTTCCCGTGGCGCGAATGCCACGGAATGCAGGAGAAGATCAAGTCGACCGAAGCGTTCACCGACGGCAGAAAACACCGACTGGATCTGATCATCCTGGGTCACGTCACAGGGCAGGATCAATGTGTCCGCGCCAAAAGTGCCGGCGAGTTCCTCGACGTTTTCCTTGAGCCGCTCGCCTTGGTAAGTGAAGGCGAGCCTTGCCCCTTCGCGATGCCAAGCCTGGGCGATTGCCCACGCAATCGACCGCTTGTTCGCCACGCCAAAAACCACACCGAGCTTGCCGTCGAGCATTCCCATGATTCGGCCAGCAAATCCGAGGTCGGGTCATGAGGCAAGAGCGGGATGGGAAGCAGGCTATCTTGGTCCAATGGACCCGTTTCATCCAATTTTTGAACTTGCCTCCAATTCGAAGTACGGGTATCTCCTACCCGGTTAGGTGAAACCCCACCTCTTTCGAAAATGAAACTCCACCCTGAAACATCGGTGAAGTTGGCGTGCCTCTTGGCGCTGGCTTCTGCCGCAATCACGTCAGCGACTGCTATTTCGCTGCCGGTTACCTACTTCGACTTCCTTGGAGAGAATTCTCCTAATGTTCTCGGACGGACGGTTCATCCCGACTTCAAGCTGCAAGCGAAGACGGGCGTGACCACCGGTCTGGTCCAGAGCACCGTTGGCGTTACCGGGCCCACATTTTTGGACCTCTACGGTGTACCTCCCAACCTGTCGAAACCCCAATTGACCGGCGCTGGAAATCTCGACATCTGGTACAAGCCGGATGCTTCGTACAACATGCAGATCAACCAAGGTCTGGTGGCGAACGTCCTTCCCTCTGGACAGCGGCAGTTCAACTATCCGTTGAACTTCTTCCCGATCGACGGTCAAGGACTCGGTGATTACAAGGCCACTGGGCATAACTTCCATTTCACGATGAGTTACGCTCAGAACTTCGTTTATGATTCCTCGAAGCCGAACAAGTTCGACTTCGGTGGGGACGACGACGTCTGGGTGTTCATCAATGGCAAGCTCTGGGTTGACCTCGGCGGCATCCACAAGATCGAAAGCCCGATCCAAACGTTCGACCTGAATGCCGCTGCGGCGAGCCTCGGCCTTTCGGATCAGGGCATCTACAGCTTCCAGCTGTTCTTCGCCGAACGTCACACCTCCCAGTCCGGCTTGGTTGCGACCCTGCCGGCGGCGGTTCCCGAAGCGAGTGCCTTCGCTCCGGCGCTCGCGCTGGGTGGCGTTGCCGGCCTCCTCGCGGTTCGTCGCCGCAAGGCCCGCATGGCCTAAGTCCACTTCCAATCTCCTGCACAGACGCCCGGAATCCCCGGGCGTCTTTTTTTTTGTCCCATTGGTTTCAACAGGCCGATTGCCTCATTCGACAGGCTCTGAAACACTTGGCCGCGATGTTGGTCCGGGACGACTGCACTCTGTTCAACGGCTACAAACCCTGCCGTCCACACAAGGAAACCGGAATCCACTGCGACTCCTGCCCGGAGTATCAGCCCGCCAATTTTCGGATTCTTGTATTGAAAGTCGGCCTCGCGGGAGAGGTCCTGCGCTGCACTCCCCTTCTGCGGCGACTTCGAAAACTCTACCCGAAGGCTGAGATCACCTGGGTGACCTCTTTTCCGGATTTTGTTCCCTCGCGGTGGATCAACCGGTTGCTCAAACACTCGTGGGAAACATCCATCCGCCTGATGGCCGAGGAATTCGATCTCCTGCTGAGTCTCGACAAGGATTTCGAAGTGTGTGCCTTGGCTGGGCAGATTCGCGCCAAGGAGAAGCGGGGATTCGGTCTCAACCGCTTCGGTCGCATCATCCCCCTCGACAAGCGGGCCGAGAGGAAATGGCTGACCGGTGTGTGGGATGACCTGATGAAGGCCAACACCCGGCACTACCCGGCGGAAATCTTCGAGATCTGCGGGTACGAGTGGGAAGGGGAAACTTATATTTTGGAGGGTGTTTCGCAGCCACAGCGGCCGGCAGGAGCCCCTGGCCGGGTTGGGTTGAACACTGGCACGAGCAACGTTTGGCTGACTCGGATCTGGCCGGACGATTCTTGGGTGAGACTGGCCCGCGATCTGCAGCAACGTGGCCTTGGGGTCTATCTGCTGGGTGGCCCCCTCGAACATGAGAAAAACCAACGGTTGGCAGCCCAAACAGGTGCGCATTACGACGGCGTGCTCCCTTTTCGACAGTTTTTTGAACTGGTGGCGGGAGTCGATGTCGTTGTCACCGGTGTCACCATGGCAATGCATGTCGCCATTGCCTTGGAGAAGCCCGTTGTCCTGTTTAACAACATTTTCAATGGCAATGAGTTCCACCTCTACAATC
>JBGAPN010000021.1:0-24574 GCA_044221235.1 Limisphaerales bacterium | reverse complement strand
GCTGGCCGTCCTGCTGGCCGCCGCCAGCGTGGCCCGCGCCGGACTACCTGAACCCGACGCCGTTTTCTATGGCGCCATCGCGATCAACGGGGTCTTTGCAACCGCCTCCAGCACGGACGTCATCGTGGAGTTGCGCCAGACCGAAGAGGGACCCGCTGTGAACACCTATCGCATGGGGGATTCCGCCGCCGCGGGTGACCGCTACGTGCTGCGGGCCCGGGTGGAGTCTGCAGCTCCCGTGTCGGATCCCGAAGCCACGCCGCTGGGGGGCACCGTGTATCTGGTGGTGAAGCAGGGCGGAGTGGTCCAGACAACACGGTCACAGGTGATTTCCGAGCGAGGCACCTTCGTGAAACTGGACTTTGGGGATGCAGATTCCGACGGGGACGGCATGAGCGATGCCTTTGAACAGGCGAACTTCGGCTCCGCCACCGGTGGGGATCCGAACGCGGATCCCGATCTCGACGGGCGCCCCAACCGGCGCGAGTTCCTCCAGGGCACCAATCCCAATGTTGCAGATGGCTGGCATCCCGCCGATGTCTCCCCCGCGGATGGCCGCTTGAACATCCAGGAAGTGACCGAGTACGCGCTCGCCTGGAAACTGGGCGAACCGTGGTCGGTGGAGCCGCTGAACATCCCGGCGGACTACGTGACCCGGGCGAGCGCCCTGTGGGTGGGCGGGGAACGTTATGTCTTCGACAATGACCCGGTGACCACCGCGCCGCTCTGGTGGGTGAACGATCCCTCCGCGCTGCCGTCGCCGGAGACAGGGCCGGATCCGTTGTCCATCCCGGCGCAGAACCGGTTCGCCGGTGCCGTGTCCGAAGCGGAGGCGAACGCGGAACGGTCGGCCTTCCTTTCCGGCGCGCGCGCGGCGTTGTCGGCGTCGGCGGGCCGGGTTTCCCGCCAGGACGTTGCGTCCGCTAGGGTGACGCGGGACCTGCCGTGGAATTACCAGCTGCACCAGCCCTTCCAGGTCACATTGACGGTCACGCCGGAGGCCGGGACCCGGGCGTTTGCCGTGGAGGAATCGGTCCCGGAGGGGTGGCTGATCCGGTTTGTGTCCGAAGGCGGGCGTTTCGATTCCCGCAACCGGCGGGTGAAGTGGGGACCCTTTTTCGGGTCGAACTTTCGGACGTTGACCTACGAAGTGACTCCGCTGGATGCCGTGGGGTCCGGACAGTTCTCCGGAGCCGGTTCGTTCGATGGTGCGAGCCGGACCACCGTGGGCCGGACCGCCGTGTACGCGCCTGGGATCATTCCCGAAACCCGCCTCGCTGTGGTGCACGAGGGGGACGTCACCCGGATCAAGCTGAGCGGTGCGCCTGGACAGAACGTAACTCTCGAATCCAGTGCGGACCTCCTCGAGTGGACGGTACACGATCCCGTCTCGACGGATGCATCGGGCGAGGCGTCGATCGAACTGCGGGAGGAGACACATCTCCGGTTCTTCAGGCTGGGTCCCTAATGTCGTGCCCAGACGGTCCATGGCATTCCGATTTCATCGGTGGTCGTGCGGCCTCGCCGTCTGGCTGGGGTGCCTGACGCTGTGGACGGGTCTCTCCGCCGCGGGCGCGAGTTTCTCGCGTTCGATTCCGGAACATTTCACCCGCGGCGTTCCGTTCGAGGTCGTGATCGAGGCGGTGCCGGATCCGGACGCGGCCGTATACGCCGTGGAGGATCATGTGCCGCCGGGATGGACCGCGGGCGTTCCGAGCCATGGCGGAGTCTGGGATCCGGTCCAAGGTGCCGTGAAGTGGGGTCCGTTCATCGGCAGTCCTGCTGTCCCAAGGGTGCTCACCTATCAGGTCCATCCGCCATCCGACGCGGCCTTGGAGGCGGTGTGGACGGGGGAAGTCGCATGGAATGGAACGGGAAGTCCGATTGGAGGGCGGGACCAATCCCGGCGTTTCCCCGGGGAACTCATCCGGCGTTGGCCCGCCGACTACCTTCCGGGAGTCCGCAGTGTCGTCACGTTGACGGCGCGACCGGCGGCGGATGTCCAGGTGTACGCGGTCGAGGAGTGGGTTCCCGCGGGCTGGACGGTGACGTCGGTCAGTCACGGTGGTGAATTCGACGCGCAGAACCGGCGCATCAAATGGGGACCCTTCCTGGATGAACCCGCGTTCGTTCGCGAACTCACCTTTGAAGCCACACCTCCGGCCGATGCCGTGGGGGACGCGTCGTTTCATGCGCGGGCCTGGTTTGATGCGGCCGAGGTCCTCCAGTCGGGCGTTCTGCCGCGCCGTTCCAGTCGTGCCACGGCTGGGTTCGCGGCCGAGTACTCGCCCGAGGTCGCGGCCCCGCTGGAGATTCGACTCGGGCCGGCGCCGTTTGTCCGGGTGCAGGTGGCAGAACTCCGTGTGCCCGATGGTTGGAACGTCGCCTTTCCAAGTCATGGCGGCGTGCTGGACCCGGTCACCCGGAAACTGAAGTGGGGACCGTTTACCGACCTGGAGCCGCAATCGAGGACCTTGACCGCCCAGCTCACGCCACCCGCCGGGGCGGACGGCGACGTGGTTCTCGCCGGACTCGCCACTTTCGATACGGAGACGGTGGTCCTCCGGATGGAATCCACCCGCCACCGGCTCCATGACGGGAGCCGCGTGGTTCGCGACCTTCCCGCGGAGTTCGATCTCGGTACGGTCGTCACGATTGAACTGGCGGTGGTACCTCGGGACGGGACACCGGTGTACACGGTCGAGGACACTCTTCCGGCGGGCTGGGTGCTGGATTCCCTGGAAGGCGGCGGGGTCTATGACGCCCTCAATCGAAAGGTGAAATGGGGACCGTTCTTCGGCGCTGATGGTGTTGAACGTCTCCTGCGTTACCGGGCCGTTCCCGGTCCGGCGGCCGGATCGGAGGCCCGATTTCAGGGCGTGGGCTGGTTTGGCGACGTGTTCCGCGATATCGATGGCGACCAGATCAGCCGGGCCCCGGAAGGAAGGGCGGAGCGCATTGCTCCCGCCCGGTACACGCCGGGCAGTGCACTCACCGTGCGAATTAATGCGATCCCGGGACCCGGGACGGAGGCGTACGCCGTGGAGGACCTTCTCCCGGAGGGGTGGAGTTTCCAGGGGGCGGTGGAAGGCGGCGTCTTTGATCCGGTGAACCGCCGCATCAAGTGGGGACCCTTTTCCGACCGGAACCGTCGGACGCTGAGTTACCAGGCGACCCCGCCGCCGGAGGCCTCCGGCACCGTGCCACTCTCGGGCACCGCGGCGTTCAACCGGAATCTCCTCGGGGTGACAGGCTCGATTCACGCCGTGGAGAACGGCCTTCCGATCGCGGTTTCAAACAGCGTCCAACGGCTGCCGGGCCAGATGCTCAAGATCTCCGCAATCCAGTTGCTGACGGATGATGCCGATCCCGATGGCGACCCGCTCCGGGTGACGGGTGTCAGTTCCGCAAGTGTCCACGGTGCCACGGTGACCCTGGCCTGGCCCTGGATCTTTTACCTTCCGCCGCCGGGTTACGACGGCCCGGACCGTTTCACCTACCAGGTGGGTGATGCGTTTGGTGGGACTGCGAGCACCGGGGTCGACGTGGTCGTGGTTCCGCCGTCCACCTCCGCCCAGAACATCATGTCCGCCCTCATGCTTCCTGACGGCTCCCGGCAGATCCGGTTCGGGGGAGTTCCTGGCTACACCTACCACGTCGAGGCCAGCGTCAACCTCACGGACTGGCTGCGCCTCGACGACCGCACGGCGTCGGCCCTGGGACAGTTTGAATTTGTCGACACCGAGGCCGCCTCCTTTCCCATCCGCTACTACCGCTCCACCTGGCCATGAAATCCGAGTCCTTCCTCCTCCTCCTGTTCCCGTCTGCCGTCTTGGGCCAGATCTTCGAAACGCATTCCTTCGATTCGACCCCGCTGCCGCAGTCGGTGCCGGACGGTTTGGCGAGCGGTGTGACGGACTCGCGCTGGGTGTCGTCGCAGATCGCATCCCTGACCGACGTGAATGTGTCATTGACCCTGTCGAATCCCTCCGCCGGGGGTGCCTGCAACGGGGACCTGTTCGTCAGCCTCCAGCACAGCAACGGATATTCTGTGCTGCTGAACCGGGTGGGCCGGCGCGATGGACCGGATCTCTCCGCGCAACTGGGGTATGGGGACAATGGGTTCCATGTGCGTTTCGATGACGCGGCGTCGAACGGCGATGTGCACGTGTACCGACTTCAACTCCAGCCGGGCGCCACACACGACACCCCGGTGGACTCGGACTATCTCCTTCCGTTGACTGGAACCTGGGCCCCGGACGGTCGACATCCGCTCTCTGGGGAGCCCACGATTTCCACGCCAAGAACGGCGTCGTTGAGTTCCTTCAATGGCGAATCGGCGTCGGGATACTGGACCCTGTTCGTGGCGGACTTGAACAGTGGCGGATCCTTCCAATTGGAACGCTGGAGCCTGGAGTTTTCGGGCCCCTCGGTTCCCGAGCCTGAGCATTGGGCCCTGGCGACCGGCGGTGTGTTGCTGGCCTGGGCGATGTTTCGTCGTCGCCGCTGAAGGTTGTTTCGGGAATCCGGGAGCTTTGGGCTCGCCAGCTCGAGAGAGGGGGCTCCGAGACAGATTCGGACGGCATCGATCCATGGGATCCCGAAATCGGGACCCGGTCGTCCCAAGGTTGGGACCGACTGTCGGAATGGGTGACGCAACGGCCGGGAGACGTTCAGGATTCACCGTGTTTATGGCAGATCGGGGCCGTGGCATGGGGCGTGCGCTGTGGAACACGTCCGCGGGCGCGGCGATCGGGCCGGGCACAACGGATGCAGTCCTTGAACGCGGACTCACTTCGACTATGTACGACCTTCGCTGCACCCTGCGCCAGCTGTTGAAGAATCCCGGATTCACCGGCGTGGCCATCCTGACCCTGGCGCTGGGTATTGGTGCCAACACCGTGGTGATGTCCTGGATCCGCTCGACACTGTTGAACTCGATCCCCGGGGCCTCCGATTCCAGCCGTCTGGTGGTAGTGGCGCCGGTCCATCCTGCAGCGGGAGTGATGGACACCATGTCGCTGGCCGACATGGAGGCGCTGCGCGGTTCCGATTCTCCGTTCGAGGGCATCACCGGGTCCCAGATCGAGGTGCTGGGAGTCCGTGAGGGACGCAGCCAGGCGGTGGAATGGGTCTGGGGACAGCCGGTGGAGTCGGTGTTCTTTGATGTGGTGGGCGTGCGTCCGGCGCTGGGCCGGTTCTTCAAGCCGGGCGAGGATCGTCCAGGCGCCACGGAACGGGTGGCGGTGATCAGCCACCGGTACTGGCAGCAGCGCTTTGGCGGATCGCCCGACGTAATCGGGCGAACCGTGGAGGTCAACGAACGAGCGGTGACGATCGTGGGCGTGGCCCCGGCGGAGTTCCACGGAACGATGGGCGGTCTCCAGCTCGATCTTTGGGTTCCCCTGCCGGTCATCCTGAAGTCCGCGGAACTGCAACGGCGCTCGGAGTCCCATGGCTGGCGGTGGCTGCATACGGTGGCCCGATTGCGTGACGGAGTTTCCCGCCATGAGGCGGGAGTGGCGGCCGCCGCCATTGCCGGCCGCTTGGCGCGCGAACATCCTCGGGAAAGTCGGGACACTTCCTTTGCCGTGCTGCTTGCTGGAAGGTCCCCCTGGGGAGGTCAGAATATTTGCCGTTGCTCCGGGCGCTGGCCGTGGTGGTCGCGCTGCTTGCTCCTCGGTCTGGTCACCGCCAACATCGCCAACCTGCTCATGGCCGCACTGGTCGCGGGAGGGGCGAAGTCGCGGTCGGATGGCCCTGGGGGCGTCGTCGTTTCGCATCGTCAGCCAATTCTTGGTTGAGGGACTTCTCCCTGGCGGTTGTGGCGCCTTGGGGGTGTCCTGGCCGAGTTTGGGTCCCATGCCCTCCTGGCATTGATGCCTCCGACCTACCTTCCCATTGCTATGATTTTCCCATCGATGTCGGCACGCTTGCTGTTACGACGGCGTTGACTCTGGAGCAGGCTGCTCGTGGAATGAGCGCACGTGGCGCGCGCTCGGCCTTCCGGTTCACGATACCTTGAAGGATGCGGGTCGAACGTCGTCCGGCTCCGGATCGCGGGCACGGCTCCGCCGGGGATTGGTGGTCGGAGAGATTGCCCTCGCCTGCGTGCTCCTGGTGGGAATGGGTTTGTGCGTCCGGAGTTTTCAGAAGGCTCGGGACATCGATATCGGGCTGAATTCGGATCGGTTGTGGCTGGCGGGGTATCGGGTGGGACCTGAAGGCGGGGATCGCACCTGGGTGAATGGCGCGTCTATCGCCGTCTTCGCGCGGAGGCGGCCCGGCTTCCGGGCGTAGAATCGGCGGCGCTGGCAGACTGGGTGCCGCTGGGATTCGGACGGTTCCGGCACGGGAGTGGAAATTCCCGGTTATCAGCCCCGGCCCGGCGAAAGCATGGCATCCCGAGTGGGGTTCATCACCCTGACTATTTCAAGACCATGGGAATCACGCTGATCACCGGTCGGGAATTCCGGGAGGGTGACGAGGGAGAATCCGTTCGCCCGGCCGTGGTCAACGAGCATTTGTCGACCGATTCTTTCCGAGGCAGGAGCCCCTGGGCCTGACCCTTCCGCGCCTCCGGGAGCCGATGTCCGGATTGTGGGTGTGGTTTCGGACGGGGAAGTACCGGTCCCCTCAATGAAGTCCCGTTTCCGTACGTCTACATGCCCGCAGGAGTCGGTCAGCGCCCGGAACCTCACCCTGATCCTGAAAACACAGGGCGAACCGGAGTCGGTGGCCCAGCCTGTAGAGAAGTTATCCGCAACAGTGGATCCACGGCTCACTCCGTTCGCGGGATTGACCGCTACATGGCGGCGGCGTTTGCCATCCCGAGGGTGGCGGCGGTGCTGCTTTCGAGCCTGGGATTGAGTGGCGTTGGGTTTGGCCGCCTTGGCACTTATGCCGTGGTGGCCCACGGTGCACGCCAGCGGCAGCGGGAAATGGGCGTTCGTATGGCGCTCGGGGCGAGGCGCGGTCGACATCCGGTTGGTCCTGAACCAGGGCACGGTCACGCTGCCCTCGGCGTCGGACTGGGAGTGCTCGGTAGTCTGGGTGCAGCAGGAGCCGTGGCGGGGATTCTCGTCGGGGTCCGCCTGACGCACTGTCGTGGGTCGTCCCCCCGGTCTTGCTGGTCATGGTCACGGTGTTCGCGTGCTGGTGGCCGGCGCGCGCCTCGCGAGTCGATCCGATGGTGGCACTCCGGGAGGGCTGGGCTGTGAGGGCTGGACCGCGGCCTTCAGGCCGCTTGGCCACCGTGTTCCGGGGCGGTTTGGAGTCATCCGCTGGTGCCGGGCGAGGGGACGCTGAAGCGCCGTAAACGACGCGGTCCGTCCACCCCGTATTCCGTTCACCCCACTCTCTCTGTGCCTCCGAGTCTCTGTGGTGAACTGCCGGCGGCGGGGTCATGGGGCGACAACCCGGTAAAATGCCGATCCGCCGGCAGGTTCCGCACGCCAATCTCGATCGTCTGGCGTTCGGCCTGCATTGGTCGCACTCGGTAGTAGTCCAGTCGGGGGATGCAAGGGAGTCGGTCCGCCGAGTGGATGGCCTGGCCCGCGCGAACGTCGAGTCGCAGGCGAAGCGGTTCGCCATCGGCCACGACGATGAGGGCTGGTAGGGTCGCCTCAACCGGACGGCCCGGATTGCCGCCCCAAACGACACCGGACCGCCAGGAGCCGGGGCGCGCCCGCCTCGGCTCCACCATCCAATCGTTCCAGCGCGAAGCCACTGCCATCCGTGTTGGAATACCAGTCGTCCGAATAGGCAAACTCAAACACCAGATTGCGGCGGATCGACCAGCACCGGGCGTTCCCCTGCGTTGGACAGTTGGGAATCCAGCCGGGATTCGTCGTTCCCATATTCGCCGGCCACGCCGATTCCACTGCCGTACCGGTTTTCGAAGGCGGTCCGGTTGCGCACGATGACCACCCGCTCCAGCGGTCCAGAGTCGACTCTGGAAGGTAAACTGGATTCCTCGACGAACGACAGCCCGCCCAGTGCGACGGGTGCGACGCCGAGGTTCTGCAGTTCGATGAATTCGTGTCCTCGTCGTCGAATACTCGTTCCGCCGGACCGCTGCCGTTCCGCGTCGGTCTGCGGAGGCGGGTGATATCCAGCCGGGAACCACCAGCGGGTAGGTGCCGGGGACGGTGAACAGAACTCGTTGAGGGCGCTCCAGGTGGCGCCGGACTGCACCCGGGCGCGCGGACCAGCGCGTCTCCGCCAGTGTGTGATGCGTGCGGTGCCCGTCGCGGAGGAGGCCCCAGGTTGAATCGAACCGTCGACCGGCGTGGGTCCGTGCCGTCGGTCGTCCAGTACATCATCCCCGGCGGGCGCGCTGAGTTCGAGTTCCGTTCCCGGCGGCAGCGTGCCGCCATGCTGGCTGAACGCGGGTGCCACGACGTTGGGATAAGACTTCGACCCGGCGGAAGCGGCCGAGCGCAATGGCGTGGTTCTTGGGCCAGTACTCGTCCCTGCATCCAGCGGTTGGCTGCCAGCCATTCCACTTCGCGCCGGTGTATGGTCCGACGGGCGTCGCCCCAGCGGGCTGACTCCGCCACGATGGCCTGGTCGATCTCGGCCACGCGCGTCGTTTCCACCGGGCATCGTTGGCGGTGGTGTCAGAGCCCCGTTGTTGAAGAAGTACCGGTGGACGCGGTCGGCGAACCGCAGCCGGAAGTTGGCGTTGGCCCGCAGGCGCGCGTAGAGGAAGGTCGGGGTCCCGGGCACATCCACCTCCTCGTACCGCCCGCCCCAGGAGGTCTGCGTCCGGAGCAGGGAATTGTTGCTGATCTCCTGGTCCCACGGGAAGAAACGGAATCCCTCGCTGTCCGGTCCCTGTCGCCGGGCACCCCACCAATTGTGGTTCGGCCAGTCGTCGGCACCGATCGCGATATGAAGGATCATGTAGTCGATCAGGTTGTCGATGTTCAGCAGGCGCGGATAGACTGGGTTCCGTGTCCCATCGGGATTGTTGCCTTCCAGTCGCTGGAGGGCGGCGTTACCCGACAGCCCGGCGCCCGCAAGCGACATCATGGCGTCCCATGCCTCCGTCGTTCCGCTGTCGAGTTCGGTGAAATCCTTGAAGGCGTCGTATTCTTCCGGACGGCCGCCGTAGTGTTCCGCCTGGAACGACGCGCTCGGGTGTTCGGTCAGGTTGTAGAGTCCCCAGTAGAATCCGTTGAGGAAGAGATGTACGAAGCGGCCGCGGCAGGCGATCTGGCCCATGTCCCAATAGGCGTCGCGCACCCATTGATCATGGATGTAGCTCGCGTCCTTGCGCAGCCATCGGACGTATCCCTCGCCGTTGGGTCCCCACTCCACCACGGGCCAGGAGTCGGTCGAAAGACCCTTCAGGACCACTTCATCAAACTTGTCGACGCCGCCGGCCCCGAACAGCGGGAACTCCAGGTTGGGAGGTCCGTAGCGGCGGCTGAACACAAGGCTGAAGGAATGCTTTTGGGTGAAATCGTTCTGCCGGCTGATGTTCCCATGGATGTGGATCCCGCAATCCACCTGGAAACCCTCGGAACCGTCGGGGAACATCAGCTCCGCGGACGCCGCGCGTTCCCAGGCGTCGCCACGTGGCGTGGGATTGGAGTAGATACCCGTGTTACGGTCCCACAGGTCCCGGGGTGCGGCCACGACGCTCAGGATCGGCAGGGACTCCAGCGCTTCGGTGAAGCTGAAGCCGGGCAGGGTCCGGTTGATCACGTCGGGATCCACCTCGAAGTCCGCCGGGGAGCCATCGGCCCAGCTCGTGGGCAGTCCGGGCGGGCGCGCCGGCTGGCGGGCGACGCGATCCGGGAACACATAGGTCCGTGTGACCACCGGTGACGGTTCAAATCCTTCCCGGAAGGCCGCGGCGCGAACGACGGTGGTCGCGTCGATAGGGAGGGAAACCGACGCGAGTCCGTTGTTCGATGCCGGCTGAACGACGAATCCGTTGGTGGGCGACGGAAGGGTTCCATTGGTCGAATACACCAGGGTGGCGCCGGGAGAAGACAGGGAGACCACCAGCCCAAAGGGTTTGTGCACCGATCCGTGCGGCGCACTGAACTGTGGCGCACCCAGGAATCCGAGGACGCCATTACCGTTCGGGGCGCCCGGCGTCGGAACGGGAAGATACCGGTTCGATTGCAGTTCCAGGCCCAAGAGCTCGGGGCGGATCAGGAACGACGGGTCGCTGGCCGATTCGTTGAGACCATGCACGGCGAGCACGTTGTCCCCGGTGCGCAGGAGGCGTGCGGCCCCGGGGAGGTCGATGTCCTCCACCCGGAGCGCTTCCGCACGCGGTCGTCCGCCGAGGGCCGCGGCATTCCAACCGGCGTTTCCGGCATTGCGGCGGGCGACCTCCACGCCATTCAGATAGGCGATGAACCCGGCGTCGTACTGGATCCGGAGCCGGAGAGAGTCGAACGCTGGCAGCGACGGGACCGCGAAGGGAATGCGCAGATAGGCCGAGGCGTTGCGTCCCGACATGACCTCGCCAAGGGGTGCGCCGATCAGCGCGGAGAATCCACCTAGGTCGAGAGGGGACGATCCGTTAGCGAGAGTGCCGATTTCGTTGGCATCGAGGGCGCGGTCCCAGACGGCAAAGTCATCGATAAGACCGACGTAGCGCATGCTGCCGTCCACAGCCGCACCGACGGTCAGCGACCGAAGTGCCGAGAGCGGGTAACTGCCATCCGCCTGCGCGAAGAGAGAGCCGTTTTGCCAGATTTCCTTTACCGCGCCGCGCTTGAGGAAGACGTAATGGTTCCAACGTCCTTTCCAGCGGGTGGAGTCGGGCTCGGACTTCGACATACGTGCGGCGGCGCTGCAGCAGTCGCCTCCCTGTCCGGTGTCCCAGTAGATGACACTGTCGCTCCAGGGAAGGTGGGCTTGGGCGGCCCGGGCGCCGGAGCCGTCGGCGTTCTCCTGGAACCAGAAAACGGAAGTCGGTGCGGGCTGTGCCGCGCCGCCTCGGATCCAGAGGCTGACGGAGAGCGCGTTGCTGCGGGTCGCAGAATCAAAGGCGCCCTGGGCCGCGGTGGGGACGGACATCCGGCCCGCGCCATTGTCGAGATTGAGGGCCCGGTCCCCCGACTGCCCGGTCCTGCCACCCTGGTCCGCGGTGTAGGAGGCGCTGATCAACTTGCCGGTATTGCTGTGGCCGCTGACATCGGGGGCCTGGGTGCTGCTGGAAATGTCATTGAAGTCCCAGGCCGCCAGCGGGCCGAGGGCGTTTGGCCCGGCGGGTGCGTCGAAACCGGCGCCTGTGGTCCCGGAGATCCATCCGGCGGATGGGGAATCGTCGAATGGTTCATTGGCGGCGGCGCCGATCCATTGGGTCCCGATCTGGTCATCCACCGGCACCTTCGCGCGGACGGGGGCGCCGAACGGAAGGAGCACCTGGGCAAGCGGGCGACGACTGGTGCCGTAGGTGACGTCGGGAAACTGCGCCGGGTAGGCCGGGCTGAATCCGGTTGCGACGGAGCCATCGGGTCCCAGAAGAGCGAGGTACTCGCCGGTGGCTGCGAGGCGAAACGACGTGTGAAGTTCCAGGCCGGCGATGGTGCGGTCCTTGCCGGAGGCAAACACCACAAGAAATCCACCCGGGGGCAGGTTGGTGGCGGGCAGGGTCCAGGTGGACTGGTGCTTCGGGTCGTCGGTCAGGTGCCACCCCGCGAGGCTGACTCCGGACGAGGACACGTTCTGCAGTTCAATCCAATCGGAGTAATCGCCGTCCGCGTCCTTCAGCGTGCGGGTGTTGTCCGCCATGAACTCGGAGATGACAACATCCGGCGCTGCGATCCCGCGCGCGATCCCTTGCAGGACGCACAGGATCCAGATGGCTTTCCGGGGAATCATTCGGTCCGTGGAATCTCCTGGTGAATCCGACCCGGTGCAAGCCGGCAGGGAGATCGGTACCCGTCTTCCCCGTGGCGGCAGGTCGTGAGACACTGCGGCCATGAATCGACGGCCGTTTCAGCTGGGGCCCCGGCTTCGCTCCGGGTTCTACCTGGCGTTCGCGCTCCTGTTTGCGAGCGGGCTGGCCTGGTGGGTGGCTGATGAAGCGCAGGAGGAGGCCCGGTCTCCGGTGGCGTGGGCGGAGCGGTTGAAGCCCGGCATGCTCCGGATTCATGCGGCCGCAGCTTATGCCTTCCTGATCCTGCTCGGAGGGGTTTGGGTGTCCCATGCCTCGCGGGCCTGGGCGGCCGGGATCAACCGGGTTGCTGGAGTGTTCCTGGGTCTCGCCTTGGGACTGCAGGTCCTCACCGGCTATGGGTTGGAACATTTCCCCGTGGATTGGATTCGGGAGCGGACCGGAACGTTCCACATCAGTGCCGGACTGCTGATTCCCGCGTGGGTGGCAGTCCACGTTTTGTGGGGACGCCGGCTGGCGCGGAGGCGATTCGCGGGCAACCCGTAAGGCCGAACGGGCCGGTGGTTGCCGTTATCCGGCAGGCCCGGGATCAGCGACGGAACCCGCCGCCGCCGCGGAATCCTCCGAATCCACCCATGGAATGGCCACCCCAGCCGCCGCCACCACCCCAGGAATGATTGCCCCAGCCTCCCCCGCCGCCCCAGGAGTGGTCGCCCCAGCCGCTGTCACCGCCGAAGGAACTTCGTGTCTCGCCCCAGCTGTCCGAACGGAAGGAACCGGCGCTCTGGGTGGACCAGGCGTTGTGGAGGGATTGCTGGATGGCGGAGTCGTTCACGGAGCTCCATCCGCCACCACCGGAACCCATCTTCTGCCAGGAGCCGCTGGAATTCCGGTAGATGTTGCCGTTGTCGTCGGCGAAGGCGGTGTTGCCCACGTGGTAAACGCCGTTGCCGTCCGAAGCCTGAATGCCACCGACGCGGACGGAGTTGCCCGTGGTGGGATTGCCCACCGTGCCGTGGGCGTAATTGGCCGACCATCCGGTGTTGGCGTTTCCGATGGTACCACGCGTCCCGTAGGCGCCAATGCCTGAGCTGGGGTTGTAGGCGGCCCCACGGGCGGCGGCGGCGTAGTTGCCGTTGTAGACGTTTTCCACGGCACCGCGGGTTCCGACCGCCATGGTGCCGGTGACGGAATTATAAGCGTGGCCCCACTGCTGGACTCCTTCGCGTCCGGTCCAGGCGTTAAAGCCGGCATCCGTGTGACTCACGCCCGACCAGTTGCCCCAGCTGGAATACACGTTGCCCGTGGTCGCGGCCCATCCGCCGGGGCCCCAGGCGGTGACACCTCCGTAGGCGTTGTAGCCCCAGCCCGGATACGCTCCCCAGTAGGGAACCGGCGGCGGACAGCACCAGTAGTTCCATCCGCCCGCCCAGGCCCAGCCGGCGGCAAAGCCGTATCCCCAGCCGGCCCACGGGGTCCAGGCAAGGCTGGCATCGTATCCGTAGGTCACGGGTGCCGGCACGTAGACCGTACCCACGTACGGTGAATAGATATAGCCGGTCCCATACACGACCACTCCGGACGAATTCACCACCGTCCCGAGATACCCGGGCGTATAGCCTGCCCAGACATAACTCGCGTCGGAGCGGTACACCTTGACGTAGGTGACCCAGTGCAGAGGGGACGTGACCGGGATGGTGTAAATGACCGGCGGAACCGTGGCCGACACGCCCCAGGGTCCGAACGCCGAGCCGCTGTTGAACCAGATTCCGTTCTGGAGCGCGTACCAGGAGTTCGTGCTGACCTGGATGACTGGAATGGCACAGTTGGCCGCGTAGGTCAGGGGTGTACCGTCGATGGGCTGGAGTTTCGGGCTACCGCCGTCATAGGCTGGAGGCGGGTTTATCTGGACCGAGTCCAGTTCCACCCGGGACATCTGCGGGATTCCATTGGCGATGACGGCTTCCTGGGCCTGGGGCGTTCCGGCGACGGAAGCCAGCACGTTTTCCTTCGGACTGTTGACCGGAATGGCGGAAAAGTCCGAGGGAAGTCCGTCATTCGGGACGTAGGACCACGGCCCGGACAGGGACCCGGCGGTAAACCAGCGTCCGGAGGTCAGGATGTAATAGGACGGCCCGGTGGCGTACTGGAACACATTGGCCACCGTGTTGGTGGCGTACTTGAGCTGCGTTCCGGAGAGCGGTGCCCAAACAGGCTGTCCGGCGAAGATCGTCAGGGACGTCGGCTGCGTGGCCACGTAGATGGTTGGAAGCGGAGTCGACGACAACGACGGCAGTTGGCCGGTTTCGGGATTCTTCTGCCCAGGCAGGAGGTCGACCGCCTTAGCCTGGACGGCCTGGGATTGGGCCGTGTTAACCCCGGGTGGAAGCGACTGGGCGACGGTCCAGGGACCGGAGAGGGATGCGGACTGTACGAAACCGTCCCAGAGGTGGAGGTAGTAGGTGCCGTCCGATCCCTGCAGCAGGAGGGCGTGAGAATTGACCACGCGCTTCACCGCAGTGCCGGGAACCGGTTGGAGCACCGGGCTGCCCTGGACGAGAACGAGGATGGCCGGCGTGTACGAAATGAGGAACTGGGGCGGGGTGTTGTCGACGGAATAAGCGGCGGCATTCTTCTGGGCGTTGAGGATGGCGAGATCGGATTCCAGGCGATCCAAGGCGATGGTGGAAACCACGGTCACCAGCCAATTGTTCAGGTCGATCTGGTAGCTCGAAGCCTGTCCGGGATTGCCCGGAAAATTCACCGTCTGGACCGACAGGTTTTCCAGGGAAACGAGGCGGGTCACCTTGTCGGTCACCGTGGTGGCCGTGACCGTCATGGTGCCGTAGGTGGGCTCCGGAGCCCCATTGGCCTGGGCGGCCACGACGGAGCGGGCCACCAGTTGGACCTGGTCCCATGACTTCAGCTGGGGCTGGTACACCGTGTAGGTGACACCGTTCGCGCTGAAGGTCCGTGGCCAGCCGATGTCGGCAACGGCAGAGGCGGCGTTGTTGCCTCCGCCCTTGGACGCGCAGGACGGAAGGATGGCGAGGATCAGGAGGCTGGAGACGAGATGAAGAACTAGGAACGCAGGTCGACGTGCCCAATGCATGCGGGAAACTTCAAAAGTGCCGGGTACGGAGGCAACTCAAAATCCGGTTTGGAAATCCGGCCTCCCCGCCCCGGAAACACCCGGGTGCCCCATCCTCAATCCGTGGCCTGCGAAATTGACAAGGGGCTCGCGGACGGCGAAGGCTTTGCGACACCGAACGAGGGGTTCATCGCAGTCCAGGCTCGGGCCTGAATTGCAGGTGGAGCCCGGGTTCGGTTTGCGGGATGTGACCGGTCAAATGTTCGGTCCGACCCGAAGAGCATGCCCACGCCTACCAAACCTTTGCGCCTGTTTCTCGCTGAACTGGCGCGGAATCCCATTCAGATGGGGACCGTCTGGCCCAGTTCACCGGCTCTCGCCCGGTCGATGGCCCGCTGGTTGCCCTCGGTGTCCCACGAATTTGTCCTGGAACTGGGTCCAGGTACCGGAATCGTCACTGAACAATTGCTGGCGGCCGGCCTGCCCGAGGACCGGTTGGTGACGATCGAGAAGTCCGAACGGATGGCGGGTTTCCTCAAGGCGCGGTTTCCCAAGGCGCGTGTGTTGTCGGGTGATGCCTTGGAGTTGAACCAGTTCCTGGAAGGCCGCAAGGTGGCTGCGGTGTTCTCCAGCCTGCCGCTCAAGGTGTTCTCCGCGGAGCAGGTGGTCCGTCTTTCGCAGGAGATCCATCGGGCCCTGTTACCGGGTGGAAACTGGGTCCAGTACAGCTACCAGCTGGTGAACGGGCACGCCCCGACCGACGCCTTCCACGCCCTCGACTCCACCATCGTGTGGCAGAATTTCCCGCCAGCCAAGGTGAGCGTGTATCGCGCCCGCTCCCACGCCCCCAAGCGGGGTCATTGACGATCGCGTCCCTGGGACGGCTGGTTCCTACCGGCTCCGGTCAGATGGGACGGATCAGCTCGTTTGCAATTCGTAGGAGGCCATTTCGGTCGAATCGTTCCATGAAACTTCGAGTTTTCCCCAGCGTGGCTGCCACCGCCTTGTGTCTGTCTGCAGGGGTGTCCGCCGGTTCCCGCGATGGCACGCTCGATTTTTATTGGATCGATTCCCAGGGCGGCGGTTCCACGCTGCTGGTCAGCCCCGGGGGTGAGTCGGTGCTGATTGACGCGGGCAATCCCGGTGGACGCGACCCCGGTCGGATTCATCAGGTGGCGACCTCGGTGGCCGGGCTCCAACGGATCGATCACCTGATCGTGACCCATTTCCACGTCGACCATTTTGGCGGCGCGCCCGAACTCGCGCAGCTCATCCCCATCGGGACGGTCCACGACAATGGGCTTACGGACCGCGATCCCGACGGACGCAACGACGCGTCCTGGCCGCTGAAGAGCAAGGCGTACCGGGAAATGAAGGTGGGAGGTCGCTCCGTGGTGCAGCCTGGGGAACATTGGACGTTGCGGCCGGCCCCAGGGACGGGATCGGTGGCGCCGGGCCTGACCGTTGTCGCTGCGAGGAAGAAGCCCGTCGTGGACCCTCGGTCCGACCGGACCCCGCCGTGCCAGGATCCAAATCCCCGCGAACCGGATTCGTCCGACAATGCGAACTCCATCGTCACGCTCATCCAGTTCGGTCCATTCCGTTACTTTAACGGCGGTGACCTGACCTGGAATGTGGAAGCCAGTCTGGCATGCCCGTTGGCCCAGACCGGTTCGGTGGACGTCTACCAGGTCAACCACCACGGGCTTGATCTCAGCAACAACCCGCTGCTCCTGAACCAGCTTTCCCCCACGGTGGCGGTCTTCAACAACGGCCCCCGCAAGGGATGCATGCCGGAAGTGGTGAAGAACTTGAGGGCGTTGAACTCACTCCAGGCGATCTACCAGGTTCACCGCAATCAGCAGAATCCCGAGGTTAACGCTCCCGCGGAACAGTGCGCGAACGGCAACGAAACGGGCGGAAACTGGATCAAGCTCAGCGTCGCGCCCGACGGCCGGACGTACACCGTCACGGTGCCGTCGACCGGACACAGCCGGACCTATACCACGCGGTACTGAAACCGATCCCGTTCCAGTTCCCAGCCGCTCAGTCCGCGAGGTTCCGGAACCGTCGCACCCGCGATTCGTCCGCTGTCGAGAGTGCATATTCCGAGGCCGCCAGAGTGCGGCCCATCGGAATTCGGGTGTTGCGGTAGACCATCCGACTGTCACGGGTGGCACTGGCGGAGACATGGAACTCCTTGACCGGACATTCCCGCAGGATGCGCGGCAGATTCCGCTCCGTGATCCCGCCGCCAGGTACCACCCGGATCCGGTCGCCGGCCTGCTGCACCAGTTCCACCAGCAGGTCGAGGCCTTCCAGCACCGACTTTTCCTGACCGGACGTCAGCACCCGTTCGCAGCCCATCTCGATCAGGGTTTCGAGCGCAACCCGTGCGTCGCGGGTCATGTCGAATGCCCGGTGGAAGGTCACGGGAAGCGGACGCGCCAAGGCGATCAACTCCCGGGTACGTGCTGTGTCGATCGACCCATCGGGCTCCAGCAGTCCCAGCACGATCATGTCCGCGCCCCGTTCCTTGAGCGCCACCAGGTCCCGTCGCATGACCTCGAAGTCGGCAGTCGAATAGCAAAAATCGCCGGCGCGAGGGCGGATCATGACCGCGATGGGCAGGGTCAGCCGGGACCGGACCACTTCCATCAACCCCAGACTGGGAGTCAACCCGCCTTCCCCCAACGCGGAGCACAGTTCAATCCGGTTGGCGCCACCGGCCTGGGCCGCTTTGGCGGACTCGACGGAATCGACGCAGACTTCAAACAGCAGCGACGGCATGGCGGAAGACTCCAAGGCAAGGGCGGGTCCGTCCAGTTCCGGGTCACCGAGTCGGTTGGGCGCCGGCGCGGACGAGCAGGTTGCGGGTGATCAATTGCACCCGCGGGTCGGGGCCGGCCGGCGTGGTGTACACACTCGGGCGCATATAGCCGGGCGGCGCGCTGAGTCCGTCGCCCCACCAGATGGTGGCCGCATTGAAGACGAAGTTCCCGCGGGGCCCGGGGTACAACGTTGCCGTGAAGGTTCCGCCGTTCGGCTTGCCCGGGGCATCCTGGGTGGGGCCGGACGCGACGATCTCCAATCCCGGAATGGGCGCCGGATCCCCATGCCATTCCCAGCCGACGAGGCCGGGAATGCCGTCACCGCGTTTCATCCGGGTGTCCGCAAAGATCCAGTGGTCGGGAAGGACGCAGGTCCAGTCCGCGCCGCCCGTCACCGGACCGGTGCTGTGGGCGCCCACGAGTTCATTGGCGTAGGGACGTTCGTGGGCCAGGGAAGCCATGGCCACGAAGTCACGGGTGCCGTGGGGCGGTCCATAGACGCCGACCCGCTCGAAGGCCCGGTCGGGATGTCCCTCTCCATCGGAGGCGTACTGAATGCGACCGCAGCAGGTGTTGCCGGAGAGGAAGGCGACGTTCACGCCGGCATCCACAGCCGCCTTCACGTTCCGGAACATCTCGATGCTCCAGTATTCGTCGTGCCCGACCGACAGCAGCATCTTGGACCGGAGCAGGCCCCGGGGATTCCGATGCGTGTCGAGGTTGGAGATGTAAGTGACGTCGTAGCCCTGTTCCTCCAGCCAGAAGGCGATGGGGAATTCCCAGAGCAGGAATTCGCCGGAACCTTGGGACAGCGGTTGGTCGAAGATCTGGCAATAACGGCCGTAGGGCCGGTTGAAGCACACCTCCACGCCACCGCCCCAATACCACTCGTTCTTGCCGTCGTCGTAGAGCGCGAAGTGGTCGGGCCAGCGGTTGTAGGCCTGCCAGGTGTTGTCGCTGCATTGGAACAGGACGTCTGCCTTGCGGTCGTCGCGCACGATGAACACCACGTAGCTTTGCCAGCCGTCGCGTTCGGCGGTGAGCCGGCCGAGATAGACCCCGCTCAACCAGTCCCGCGGAATCCGGACGGTGGCGGAGGCATCCCACTTGCAGTCCCGGCGTCGTTTCGGACCCACGGGCGGATCGGGCTGGGTGATGCCGCGGATCGGGCCGATTTCGTGGACCTTTCGGGCGCCCGCGCCGCCGTACCAACCCAGCCGGAAGAATTCGACGCGGAAGGGGGATGGTGGGTTGGTGCTGACGAAGAGAGCCAGTTCCTCGCCGGCGCGGATGGACGTGTGCGAGCAGTAGCCTTCGATCGAGGGGCACCGCCATTTTGTGGCCGGGTCCACGCCGGTTTTGGTCAGGCGCCAGTCGGGCGTCCCGGGTCGGGCGTTCTCCGTCACGATGGGGTTGAGGCCCGGGCGGGTGGTGGACGTGGCGCACCCGGTTGCGGCGGCGGTGGCTGTGACGGCGCTGGATACAGCGAGTTGTCGGAGGAACTCGCGCCGGTTCGGAGTGGAATCCGGTGGCATGGGATGGAGTGTGACTGGCCGTGTTCGCCCGCTCAATGATCAACCTGCGCCCGTGGCGGGGCGAGGAAGCGGCAGGTGGAAAGCGGTAAGGCGCTGCGAAGGACAACGGACGTTCGGGGCGTGGAGTGGAACGATCCCAAATTCCAACAGCACCCAAGCGCGGAGAAGGAGACAATTTGGAACGCGGGAAGGAAGGAAAGGACCAAGCCCGTGGGTGGGTGGGAGAGCGAGTGAGTGGGACGGGAGGTCGGCGGACCGTGGATTTCCGTCTGCATTGGTATGGCCGCGGTTGGGGCGGGTGGTGTCCTCTTCGTCGAAACACCGCATTTCACAGGGCCCTTGACCCAAGGAGCACGGCAGCCTTCACTCCCGCCGCGTCATGCAGAGCCTCCGGGTAACCTCGATTGATGTCCGCGCCAAAATGATTTGGCGCGGGTCGACCCGTTCCGGACGCCTGATCTGACTTCTTCCCCCCAGGCGGCCGGAATCCCGAGAGGTGATCCGGTGCCTGCAACCCGATTCGAGCCTCCCGCGGGATTCCCGTCGTCACCACGATGACATGAATCCATCCCCACACGCCCCACCCTCCGAACGCCACAGCATCGCCTGGATGCTGCTGTCGATTGTGCTCTATGCGGGCAATGTCCTGGTCCTGCGGGCCGTGGCACGGGTGAGCCCTGAGGCTGATGCCTGGGTGGCCACCGCGTTTCGGGGCGGAGTGGGCATTATCCTGGTTGCCGCGCTATTTGGAGGGCGGGGATTCCAGTCAATGAACCTCATCCGGCGTCCCCTGGTGCTGGCCCGGGGCATGGTGGGGGCAGTGGCCATCCTGCTGTTTTATTTCACCATTCCACACCTGGGAGCGGGGCGGGCGGTGATCCTCAACCTGACGTATCCGGTGTTCGGGGGGCTCATGGCACGGTACTGGATTGGTGAGCCGATGACGCGCCGTCAATTCGCCTGGATGGGTGTCTCCTTGGCCGGGTTGACGGTGCTCCTCGGTGGGGACGCCTGGAAGCCCGGTGCCTTGGTCTGGGAATCATTGGGGCTGCTCGGGGCGATTGCCGCCGGCGGTGCGGTGGTCCTGATCCGGGAACTCCGGCACACTGAGCACCCCTCCACGGTGTTTGCGTCGCAGTGCCTGTGGAGCCTGATGCTCACCCTTCCAGTGTGTGCCGGAAGTCTCCGGTCGCTTCCCCCGGGCGCAATGGCGGCATTGATGGCCGCGGCGGTGTTGGTGGGGTTCGCCCAACTGGCGATGACCCACGCATTCCGTTCCCTGTCCGTGGCTCGCGGCTCGGCCATCCAGATGCTTCTGCCCGTGTTGACCACCGCTGGTGGACTTGCGCTCTTCGGCGAGCGGCTCAATGGATTCGAACTGATGGGCGCCGGTCTGACGGTGTGGGGCACCTTTCAGGCCGTGCGCCCCGCCCGACGGGCAGGGTGACCGGCCGTCGGGCGGGGCGATGTGGTTCCGATGGACTCAGGCCCCTTACTGGAGGGTGATCCGCAACTGGATGAATCGCGTCGGGATCGCATCCACATTCCGGCTGGTGCGCACCAGCACCGTTTCGCTGCCGTCTCCGTTGTTGACGACTTCCCGCTCGTGCGCCGCGATGTCCTCGGTCCAATGGACCAGGTCCTCGGAACTCAGCACGGTGAAGTTGAGGTCCTGAACCCCCGCCGGTCGGCGATAGGTCAGGGTCAGGTAGCGCGTTCCGTCATAGGTGCGGATCTCCGGGACCACCGGACGGCGGGCGCCTTGAACCGCGAGGGGATTTGTCCCGTTCCAATACTCCTCAAGGTTGGTCAGGCCATCCTGGTCGGGATCACTGGTGGGATCGGCGTCGACTGAGGACCGGAAGTAGGCCACCTGGAACTGGGCAAAGGAATTCCCGTCACCCACGGCCAGGCGGCACTCGTACTTGGGGACCGTGATGTCCGACAGCGTGAGCGCCACGGTGTTGGGATCGTAGAAAACATCGTCCAGCCGGGCCGGGGTAATGGTGGTCAGGTCCGGCATGGTGGGGGATGTCGGCGGAGTGTAGCGGACGCCTACAATAATCCCGCCCTCCTCCGGACTGTCGTTGAGCGATTTGGCCACGGTCTCGAAAACCGTTTCGACCGTCATAGGCTCGCGGGCGTAGCGGTCCTCTGGCAACAGCTCCTCCATTGACGGCAGCATGGCGGTCCACTGGCCCACGGAGTCGCGTCCGGCGAACGTTTTCTGATTCGAATTCGGCGCGCACAACCCGAGCGGGAACGCCTTGCGGCTTCGCGGCTGGGTATTGGTGACGGTGAGCAATAGCCGACTGCCTTGGGCATCCCACCAGGCGGAGATGGATCCCGAGGCGAGTGTCACGGTGTTGGTGGTACTGGCGGCCAGGGGGACTTCCTTGGCCTGGGCACTGGTGACGGTGTTCCACGCGTCGGCGAAGGAGGCGGGCGGGACGTCATCATAACCCTGGTGGACATGGACCAGTGCGGACGTCAGCCGGATGTCCTCCGGTCGCGTTTCCTTGGGGAAACTGACGGCGTAACTCATCGAGTTTCGTCCCGGAGTGTCCTCCAGCGACGTAAACCGGATGGCGAATCCGCCCGGCGGCGGCACGGCGACGTTCCGGTTGTCACTTCCCCGGGTGGCATCCTTGCGCCATTGGATGCTATAGCGAGCCCCGGCGGCATTCAGCGTGCCGTAGAGTCGGACGGGGCCGAGAGGGAACCCTCTGACAAAGTACCGAAGATCGTCCGAAGCATTGGATCCTTCCGGGATGGCGAAGTCCGAAGCCACCTTGCCGAAGACCAGCGGGCTGTTGCTGTCGGTCACGATGATGTCGGTGTTCCCGTAATGATAGGGGCTGGCCAGGCAGGAGAAGGCGCTGCGGCATTCGTGGACCCAGTCGATGCCCCGGTGGGCGGGCCAGTTGTTGACCGACCCGGCGCCGCGGTAGCCCTGCAGGCTGCCATCGGCATCGCGGATGAATGTCTGGCGGTCCCCGTCGCCCAGTTCGCCGAGGTAGGTGTAGGGGTCGTGGACCAGGTGACGGATGATCGTACTGAACGAGTCGAAGTAGAGATTGGTCGTCCAGGTCAAGGCGGAGTACTTCCACTGGTTTCCCGGACCGAACCAGCCGATGGCGGCATTGAGGAAGGCCCGGCTTCGGGACGCCTTGTTGTTGGTGTCCCCGAATTTGGAAAACCAGTTGGTCGCCCATTCCTGCGGTGTCCACAGGTAATTGGGGGTTGGAATGCCGACGGTGCCGGCGAAGCTGCCATCCACCGTGGGATAGAATCCGTGGAACGAAACCCCGCTCAACACGGGGCCCGGTCCGTCGTAAAACTGATAGCCGCGGCGCTCGATGGAGGTCAGTCCAAAGGTGCCGCCGCCATACATGTTCCGACCCGCGCCGTCAGGGATCTCGGGATAGTCATAGGTTTCCGTTCCGGTGGGGGTGAAGACGGCGCTGGGATTGCGGTCGGTGAGATTGGGCTGGGCCCCGAATGACTGGATTCGTGCCCGGCTCTGGTTGCGGTACAGGTTGTC
Organism: Limisphaerales bacterium; assembly: GCA_044221235.1. Taxonomy (GTDB): domain Bacteria; phylum Verrucomicrobiota; class Verrucomicrobiia; order Limisphaerales; family UBA9464; genus UBA9464. The sequence goes on along the minus strand of JBGAPN010000021.1, from coordinate 1,704 downwards.
CGAAAACCCGATGAAGTCGGAGTTGTTCACCAGTCCCCAGAAGCCCGCGGGTGAAGCCTCCTCATTGCCACCTGAAACCAGGGTGGCGCCGATGATGTTGTCGGAGAACTGGGAATTGGCGACCCACCACCAGTAGGGACGGAGCCAGGCGCCATACTGCCGGTTCCGGAACGCGGTGGTCCGGGACATCATATCCACCACGCTGGGACTGGTGTCGGTCGGCGGCACCCCCGGGGTGGTCAGCGCCTTCGGATTGGCATTTTTCACGATGTAGCTGACGTCGGCGGCACGGTCGGCGTCGTACGCGAAACGCGGAGTCGTGTCCCAGTTGGCCCGGTTACCTCCGCTGACCGGGTAGGCGAACACGCCGTTACCGTCGTAAGCGGTCCCGATGCCGTTCCAGCAGCTCTGCGCCGTGTTGCCGAAGAACTCCAGCATGGGGGCGCGCAGGCCGGAGATGTAGGGGAACTTCTGGATCAGCGCGGGGTCGGCCTGGACCATGAACCACGCAGGGCCCTGGCGCGTCTCCGCCTGCAATCCGGCCAGCCAGAAGCCGCGTCCGGCCATGGCGGCGCCGGCGGCAACATTGTTCCGGAAATGATTCTGCTTGTTGGAAACCCAGAAGACGGAGGGGTTCTCGCGGTCCAGGAAGGAGAGGGGATAGACGTCGTGCGGGTTCCAGAAGGGCTGGGGAACCAGGGTGGGAGTTCCGGGTGGCGTGCTGGCGGGGTATTGGTTCCACGCGGGATCCGTTCGGTAATCATATTCATGCGGGACCACGGCGCGGGCGAGGATGCCGCAGTTTCCATCGAAGACATTCCGCTGTTCGACCCCGTCCTCGATGTAGAATCCGTGGCCGAAGGAGCGATAGCCGACGTTGTTGGTGAGCCCGAGGCGGAACGTTCCATGGACGGTGATCCAGCGGTTGAAGCTGTCGTTGATGGAACAGGCGGTGACGAAGGAGTTGGTGGCTTCCTTGGCGAGGTGGAAGTGCACCGGATAACGGCCGATGCGCCCGAAGTTGCCGGGCTGCCCCAGCATGGAGAACTCCACGCCCATCAGACGGACGGTGGATCCGGAACGGAACAGGGTGTGTCCACCGTAGATGTCCCGCCGGTTCGACGTCCGGCTCAGCAGGTCGCCGAATTTCCCGGGATAATACTCCTGCTGGGAGAATGTCACCCCGGCCGGAATGGAGACACCGTTGGTGGGCGTATAGGAGGAGCCCAGGGTGTCCACCACCGGCAGGACCTTCGTGTCGAGCGCATCCCGCGGGGCTTCTGGAGTCCGGTACGAGCGCACCCGGATGTTGCGGTCCATCAAGGCTACGCTGGCCCGGATATCCGTTCCGACCGCGGAATCCACCTTGCCCTGGTGGGACCACTGAAAGGCGGTGCCGGGACCGTCGGTCCAGACATTCGCGCCGCCGGTCAACGCGCCCGTCACGCCATTGCGAACCTGGTGAACGGTCAGGACGGTGCGAAACTGCGTGCCTTCCTGGATCAGACTCGAGGACTGGATTAGCGCCTCCTCGGTGTGGTCCGGCTCAAAATCGCTGGTTGAAACGGCGATGCGGTCACCGGCCTTCCATTCGCCGATCCGGTTGCCATCGATGATTACCCGGTGGGTGTTGAGCCCCAGGTCAACATCGATGGTTTCGCCAAGGCGGGTCCAGGACAGGCTGGTTCCCTTGGATCCAATGAG
>JBGAPN010000524.1:0-3786 GCA_044221235.1 Limisphaerales bacterium | reverse complement strand
GCTGGAACAAATCCGTTTCAGACTTCGGCAATTCGGCTGCGATAGCGCCGGCCGAAACACAGCCAAGCAGGATCACCCGTGCGATTGAATGCATTGGTCGAAATGACCGCTGTGTCACGGTCAGGTTACAATTCCAAAATGGCAGCGCCACGCAGACGCAGGTGGACCAACGACACTCCGATCGCCCGATTGAAGGCTGTCCGGAGATTCAGAGGGGGCCTAGTCGGATCGAACCCGGAAAAACCGGGGTGCGGGAAGATTTGTAGGAACCTTGTAGGACATGGGCTGGCCCGTCCCAGGAAGGGTGCCGACCTGAGACCACGAGGCATCCAGGGTGTCGACCGCCTCGATCCGATACTGAACGCCGACCGAGGACGGCCATCGCAGCTCCAATGATCCGTCAGTGCCGATCTCTGTGCCAACGGTCAGGCTGTTTCCTGAGACTTGGATGGTCAGGTCAAGAGATTCAGACAGCGCAGGCGTTCCCGAGTCAGTGACTTTCACTCGGAACTGGTGTGTACCCACGTCGGCGGAGCCCGGTGTCCACACAAGCCGACCCGAGAATCCTCCGATGGAAAGTCCGGCAGGGGCGCCTTCCACACTGAAAAACAGGGATTGAGCCGGGAAGTCACGGTCCATGGCCTGGATCTCGGTGGTAAATTCCTGCCCCATCGCGGCAGACTGAATCCCCAGCGGAGGCACGATCGGCTTTTGGTTAACCTCACTGACAACGACTTGCACCGACTCCTCGTCAATCGCCGGAGGGACTCCATCGTCGGAGACGCGGACGATAATATTGAAGATCCCAGGGCCATCTCCCTCGGAGGGCACCCATCTGAACTCGCCGGTCTGCGGATGGATGCTCATTCCAGGCTGAACGTCTCCCTCAAGGGAAAAGACCTGCGTCTGGCCCACATCGGGATCAGTCGCTTGGGCCCTGAACGAAAGAAGTTCGCCCTCGGAGACCATTTGCGGACCGACTGTCCCCAGGACCGGCGGTCGGTTGCCGCCACCCGTGGAATTGGTCCCGGAGGGAGTGGGCAGGACGGTACGGACACGTTGAAACGGCTGGCCATCCGGAAACGAAATCCATGACTCGTCTCCTGCCAATCCGGAGTATTCCAGGTAATCAGCTACCTCGATACCGGAACTGGCGGGACGTGACAAAATCACGACACCGGACCCCGCGTTGAGCCGGAAGTTGGTGTGAATTTCACCCGCGCCACTCTCGGCAGGCTCACCGTCGGCATAAACCAACAAGAAACCGCCCGCTGGAATCAATGTCCCTACTGGAAACTGGAATTGACCGGGGTTGAGATAGGAGATTCCAAGGGTCCAACCATCCAGTTGGACATCGGTATCTCCCCGGTTCACCAACTCGATCCACGGCTCCCGTTCTGCCATCCGATCGGCGGGCCCCGTCACATTCAGGGGCAACACTTCATTGATCCAAACCGGTGGGAACTCGGACCGTGCCGCGGTCACATTGTTGGCAGCTCCAGGCGTCAACCCTGGCAGGTTGCCACCATCAAGATCCAATCGGCATCCCATGACAATGTCGGAACTGCTGATCCCGACTTGATGGACTTCGACCGCGAGAACATTCGTCCCGGCGCGGAGGTCGGCCGCAGAAACGGTGAAGGGTCCAGTCAGCGTCGCGTCGGCCACATTCGGTGAGGCGAAGGTGTTGAAATCAACGATCGTCCCGGCCGGGATATTCTGGCGGTAAATCTCCTTTCCGTTCAGGTAGAATACCGCCCCATCATCGAGGATGGTCGTCAGTTTCAATGTGGCTCCCGCAGGAACCGACGAGGCTTGGAACGTGTGGTCGGAAGTAGTAGGTATTCTGCCCGAGATTCAGAGGCCGCCGCTGTAGGTCGCTTCCTCCTTGTAAAGCAGGGCCCTGCCCTGAGGCCAGGTTGTGTCATTGAATGGGAGTTCCTTCCACGAGGCATCCAAGGGACCGGCTTGGTAGTAACGCCACAGGTTGGTCATCACCACTAATTCCCGGGGACCGGTGTACGCCGGAGCGCCCGACCAGTTGGCCACTCGCGCCGGATCACGGCGTTCATCGATCAATTGAAGGGAGGCACCCGAGCCGTTTGCCGCCTGCGGCCATGGCGCACTGGCGGCAAATCGGACTGGGCTCAACGCCTCCGGGGTCGCTCCAGGGGGCACCAGCCTCAGGAAATCACCCGCTGTATCCAAAGTTCCACTCCACGGCCCGAGAACACGAATTCCCGATCCATAGGCAGCGGAGAAGGCCGCCAGATTCCTGGACACAGCCAGAAGCGCGCCCGGAGCAAGCGTCGTTCCCGCGGGAATCGTGTACTCCAAGGAATCTCCCACCAATCGATATCCAGACAGGTCCCAGGGAGTCACCGCCGAGGCATTCTTCAATTCCACGTACTCCGCGTTCGCCGCGCCGGGACGGTACATGATCTCGTTGATGACCACCCGGAACTTCGGGAGCACCCGCACCCGGAACGATGTGCTGACGGAAAGAGTACCCGGCCCGCTATCAGTGACCTGAACAACGAATTCATTGGTGGTGGCCCCGTTATCCGGAGGCACATTCCAAAGGAACTCTCCCGAGAGCCCATCCAGCGTCACCCCGGCCGGAACAGCGCCAACCAAACCGTAGGTCAGCGTCTGAGCAGGCTGGTCCGCATCGGAAGCGGAAAGTTTAATTCGGAGCGTCGAACCTTCCTCAATGGAATGGTCGGCAATCGGTTTCAGACTTGGACGTGAATTGACTTCGTTCACCGCCACGCTGAATGAGCGAACGCTGCTCAACGCCGCCGGATTCCTTTCCGTCGCCCGAACCAAAATGACATAGTTGGCGGGGCCCTGATGTTCCTGGGGTATCCAGGTGACAACACCCGTGGCGGAATCAATTCGGATTCCATCCGGAAGAGTTCCTTCCAGACTGTACAAGATGCCAGCAGGTGGAGTGTCAAAATCCTGGGCGACCGTCTTCAGTTCAAAGAGAGCCCCTTCATCGACCGACTGCGGCTGGATGTCCGAGAACTCCGGAGGATTGTTCACCTCGCGAACGGTGATAGTGAAATCCCTGATGGTGCTGGCAGGAGGTGTTCCATCGTCTGTGACCCGGACCCGGATTGGATATACTCCAGGTCCCTGGCCTTCAGTCGGGATCCAGGTCATCAAACCCGTGGACGAATCCAGACCCAGTCCAGCAGGCACAACTCCCTCTAGGCTAAACTTCAAATGATTCGCCGGGAGGTCCGCATCCTCCGCTTCAACGCTGAAGGCAAGCGCCGTTCGCTCGTCCAAGGCCAGATCGGAAAGGTTTCGGATCGATGGTGCCTGATTCTGCTCGGAGACAACGACCGTTACCGTAGTTACTCCCGTGCGCGCGGGGGTCCCGTTATCCGTCGCCCTCAGCGAAAAGACAAATCGTCCAGGCCCCTCCACCTCCGTTGGCGTCCAGTTGAAGTCACCTGTGGCTTCGTCAATCGAAGCACCTAGTGGCGCATCCACTCCCAAGCTGTAGCGAAGCACCTGTCCAGGATCATCGGTCGCCACCACTTTGAATCGCAGGGTTTGCAACTCGACCACGCTCCGTTCCGGCACCGATGGCACCACCGGAGGACGGTTTCCACCCGCAAGGACGTTGGCCTGCGCCGGACTCGCCTGTTCCATCGGCGACAGGTCACCCGCCGCGCCGTCCGGAAATCTTCCCAGGCTGACATCCGCCGTCTGCGCACCGAACGTCACCCCGTCGAGCAGGACTCCATCCGGACCAAACAAGGCCAGAGACTC
>JBGAPN010000523.1:0-3495 GCA_044221235.1 Limisphaerales bacterium | reverse complement strand
CCCACGAGGTCCGCGTACTTGCGTGACGCGATCTCGTTGACCACGGCGAGCAGGCGCGCATGGCGTTCCTCAATCAGCTCTTCCGGCAGCTGGCCGGGCATGGTGGCGGCGGGCGTGTCCCGACGCGGCGAGTACTTGAAGACGTAGGCCTGGTCGAACGCGGCCTCGCGGCAGAGGGACATGGTTTCCTCGAACTCCGCCTCCGTTTCACCGGGGAAACCGACAATGATGTCGGTGGTCACCGCCATTTCCGGCTTGGTAGCGCGGAGGCGCGAAACGATGGCAAGATAACGCTCCCGGGTGTACCCGCGGTGCATCTGGCGAAGGATCCGATCGGAACCGCTCTGGACGGGCAGATGCGCATGTTCCACCAGGCGGGGCAGGCGGGTGAACGCCTCAATCAGGTCATCGCCATATCCCTTGGGATGGGGCGAGGTGAACCGGATCCGCTCGAGGCCTTCCACTTCATGGACGGCGTCGAGCAGTTGGACGAAGGCGGAACGCCCGTCGCGGACCGGGTAATCCCGGCGCCCAAAGCTGGTGACAATCTGTCCCAGCAGCGTGACTTCACGAACCCCGCGGCTCACCAGGGTTCGGACTTCGTCGACGATGTCCGGGATGGTTCTGCTGCGTTCGGCGCCGCGGGTGGAGGGCACGATGCAAAACGTGCAGTGCTGGTTGCACCCTTGCATGATGCTGACGAAGGCCGTCACCGCGCGGGCATCGGACGGCGACGGCAGGTGCTCCCGAATGGCGCCTTGGGAACCGGCTTCCTCGGCGGTGTCGACGATATGGGACAGGTGTCCCTGCAGCAGGGCGTCGAGGTGTTCCCCGACCCGGTGAAATTTTTGTGTCCCAACGACCAGCCGGACGCCGGGCTGGTCTTTGACGAGCTGTTCACCGCGGCTTTGGGCCATACAACCGAGAAATCCGAGCACCGGCTTGCGGCCCTGGCCGCGGGCGATGCCTTCGAGGGCCTGCATTTTCCACAGGGCCTTTTGCTCGGCGAGATCGCGGACGGAACAGGTGTTCAGGAGCACGACGTCTGCTGAACCCTCATCCGGTGCCAGCGTGTAGCCGCGGGCGACGAGCTGGGCGGCGACCGCCTCGCTGTCGCGCTCGTTCATCTGGCATCCGTACGTTTTGAGGTATACCCCCGGCATGGATCGAAATCGGCCGGGAACTTAGGGAAGGGCTGCGGTCGGGCCAAGCGGGAAGTCGGGGGAGGGGTTGAGGAGGTTGAAGGTTGAAAGTTGAAGGCTGAAGGAGGAACCCCCCTGGGCGTTGTCGAGAACGCTTCCCCCCCATTCCTAGTACCCAAATACTCCAGGGAACTCGTTCTCCAGCGCCCGCTGCCGGAATGTGCCGCTGTGTTTCCGGGGGTAGACACTCTTCCCCGTGTTCAGAATGTGCAACATGACGTCCGCGACCACTTCATGTCCCAGTGCATTAATCTCCGCCATGTACGCCCAGTACGTCGGGTCGGATTCGACGTAGGAGGGCGAGGTAGGATCATCAAATCTCGAATGGTGCCCGGCGAAGAGTCCGTAGACGTTGATCATGCTGACTCCGTTGTCCTTTGCCTGTTCCAGCATCCGGTTCGAGTAGTCGAAGGCGAGTTCCTCCAGTTTGCCCGCAAACGGGTGCACGAACTCGTCGTCGATCCCCAGCTGGGCTGAGCCGATCGTGTCAGGGCGGCACCCAAAGAATGTCGGGAAGAACGTACACGGGAAACAGGCAGCGGCATTGGCCGCAACGCTGTTTCCATACTGCCGGAAGTTGGCACCGCCTTCGTACGGATTCTCGTTGCCGATTGCGATGACATCGACCTTGGCGCCATACCTGCCGTGATCGTTTCCGAGGAGACGCTTGTAATCCCGTTCGTAGCTCGCAAAAAAACGATCGGACACCGTCAGCTGATTCGAATAGGGAGGCCCCAGCACGTCCGTTTCATCAATGTAGGGTACCCCCGCGCGGGTCTGGGTTGGCAGAAAATGACCCGCATACCTTTGCAATACCCTGTCTGGGATCGATGGGTCGCCGCCCTGGCTGACAACGAACCGGGCCTGCCAGTAGGAATCCCCAAATGCGGCAGCGCCAGGGGGAAGCGGTTCGCCCCCGAATGAAGTGGCGATGGGGTTCAGTTCCGGGTCGCGATCGAACAGCATCGAAATCAGGCGAATGAAATCCGGCGGACCGAACTCATACAGAACGAGTGTGTTGCCATGCAGTTTTCCACCGAATTGGGCCGCGATGATGGTGTCCAGGTCTTCAATCTCAAGCCGGCCGTAAGGGGACGTGTGGCCGGTCTTGGCGACATCAATCAGGTTGATTGAGGTTCCATCCCGAGCTTCAAGCGCTTCCTTGATGAGGATCGCGTACCTGTTTTGATACCTCGTCATGTTTTGGGTGGAAGTTAGAATGTCATAGACATGGGCGGGGTCGCCCATGATTGCCTGAAGCAAGCTCGGCCAGTCGTAGCTGCCGGAGAAATTGACGCCAGATGCCCAACCGCAGCCGATGTTCACGATGTTGTCGTATCGTATGCCGGGTGACAGCGTAGAGGCGACTTCGTTTCGTATGCTCCCGAGTTGCTTTGACGCCTTCGCCTTCCCCGGTGCCGGTCTTTCACCTCGGTGCTCGGCGGCCAGGCCTTGCACCGCGACCGTCAACATGATTGCTGCCAGGAGGTGGAGTTTCATAATGTGTCTCTGTGATGCGTGAGGTTTGGTTTGTCCTGAACTCAGTCAGCCACCCGGCCGACCGACAGGAGTTTTGCTTCACCGATTCAGGGCGATTTTCTTCGTCCAACTACGCCACGATTTCTGAAGAAACTGTGCGGGAAAGAAGTCGCGAGCTGGGTTGCGCCGGGCTTCCCTGGATGGCCGGATTCAAGGTTTCCAGGTTGGGCCGACCTTGAGGTGGTTCCGGAGCGGGTTCACTCCTGCGGCCGGGCACGGTAGAACCCAGCAGGCGAGGGTGAATCGGAATCGTGAAGCTCTCCGGAACCACCAGGCCCGATCAACATCGTACCCGGATTCGTCCAGGGGCCGGTAAGCTCCAGGGCCCGGTCGATCGCCCAGGTGGAATTCGGTTCCGCTGCCAAGGTCAGATTCACCTGTGGCGGGATGGATGACAGGACTTTGACGGCGATTCCGGGCTGCCAATCCGGAACAATGTATGTCCAACGTTCAAGGTTGTCGTAAGTGACTTCGGCTGCGGGTCTCGTGCCGTCGTTGTATTGAAAGACGGTCAAGATCACGTCAGTCCCGGACGCCATCGGTGCCCCCACATCCTGTCCCGTGTGCAGATGCATCCCGGACGCGGCTTCCAGTTCTTCCTCGGTGAGGGTGCGGTCAACAGCGGGCGTATCGACAACGCTGCGTTCGTACAGGACCGCATCGTTGTTTTCCTTGTCCAGGACCCGGGTCGTGATGATGACGTTTGGATTGACCCGCGTCACCGCCACAGCCAGGACCACATTGGTGTCCTTGA
>JBGAPN010000522.1:0-3501 GCA_044221235.1 Limisphaerales bacterium | reverse complement strand
CTCCTGGATTTGAACCGGCCTTTGGTTCCGGGGGCAGTATCGGGCCTTCGCTGACGTTGGCCCGATTTCTCGAAAACCCGGTCGTCCAATGGACCTGGGGAGCCGTTGCCCTCGTCCTGCTGGCCCGGGCACTGGCGGGCGGTGTCCTGGCGATTTGGCTGCGATGGACGTCGCGGCCCCTCGATTCCTGGGAGGCATGGTGGCTCCTGCAAAGTTGCAAGGAGGTCATTCATTCGGAGACCCCGGTAGCGATCCTGGAGTCGTCCACTGTACGGAGTCCCTGCCTCCTTGGCATTTGGCGTCCGAAACTCATTCTGCCCAAGGGGTTGGTTGGGGAGTTGAGCTTCTCAGAGTTGCGGATGGTGTTCCTCCACGAACTGGCTCATCTGCAGCGGCGGGATTTGGTCCTCAATTGGCTGCTGGCCGCAGTGGAGATGATCCACTGGTTCAACCCGCTGGTGTGGTTTGTCACGCGACAGCTGCGAGCGGACCGGGAAGAGGATTGTGATGCCCTCGCCCTGGCGGCTGAGCCCACGGAAGGCCGCGCCTATGGGGAAGTGATGCTCAAGCTGATTGAGCGGGTCACCCCGGGGTTGGCCGGACCTAAGGTGGCGTCCGTGAGCATCCTCGGAGAAGGGGAGTCGGATATCCGACCGCTCCTGCATCGATTGCGGGCGATCAAGCGGTTTCGTCCAGGCGCCCGGACTGGACTGGTGGGTTCCTGCACCTGGCTGGCGGTAGCGTTGATTGGCTTTACCGATGCGGATCCCGGAGTGGCCATGGATGTCGCAGAGGAGACGTCCACGGTGGCCAGTGAGTCGTGGGGGTGAGGGGGCAGGGGGTAAGCGGTAAGCGGTAAGCGGTAGGCGTAGGCTGGAAAAATACTGAGCCCCGAAGACACCGAGGCGCGTCCAGAGAATGGGGCAACGGGAAAGCCTAAACCAAAATCTCCCGGATGACTTCTCCGTGGACGTCAGTGAGACGGCGTTCGATGCCGTTGTGGTAGAAGGTCAGCCGCTCGTGGTCGAGTCCCAGCAGGTGCAGGATGGTGGCGTGGAAGTCGTAGACGGTGGAGATGTTTTCCACGGCCTTGTATCCGAATTCGTCGGTGGCGCCGTGGGAGTAGGGTGCCTTGACACCGGCGCCTGCAAACCAGCCGGTGAATCCGCCCGGATTGTGGTCCCGACCGCTGGCCCCGGCCTGGAAGGTGGGCATCCGTCCAAATTCTGTGCACCAGACCACCAGCGTATCGGCCAGGAGGCCGCGCTGCTTGAGGTCGACGAGGAGTGCGGCGGTCGGCTGGTCGAGAATTTCCCCGTGGACTGTGTATTGATCCCGCAGGATCTTGTGACCGTCCCAGTTGCTGGTGCCCTCGCCGCCCACCTGATAGGCGCCGTTGAAGAGTTGGACGAACCGGACGCCCTGTTCGACCAGTCGTCGCGCCAAAATGCAGTTCCGGGCATACGCCGCCTTGATGTCCTGGGTCCGGTCGCCGCGGGCGTCCGCGCCATACATGCGGATGACGTGATCGGGTTCGGTGGACAGGTCGCACACCTCCGGGACGGAGAGTTGCATCCGCGCGGCCAGTTCATAACTGGAGATGCGGGCGGCGAGTTCGGTGTCGCCGGGGTAATTGCGGAGCTGGTGCTGGTTGATGCGGGCCAGGAAGTCGCGGGTTGCGCGGTCGGTCTCCGCGCTGATTCCGGACGGACGGGAGAGATTCCGCAGCGGTCGCGCCGCATTGAAATCGGTCCCCTGGAAGGCGGCGGGGAGGAAGCCGGGATTCCAGCAATTCCCGCTGCTCTGCGGCGCGCCGCGCGGGTCGGGAATGGCGACGTACGCTGGAAGATTGTCGTTGGCGCTGCCGAGCGCATAGGTGGTCCACGCTCCGATGCTGGGGAAGCCATCGAGCGTGAACCCCGTGTTCATGAAGTTTTCCCCGGGCCCATGGGTGTTCGTCTTGCCCGTCAGCGAATGGACGTAGCAGATGTCATCGGAGAGGGCACCCAGGCGGGGGACGAGGTCGGAAACCATCTTGCCGCACTGGCCGCGCGGCCGGAATTCCCAAGGACTTCGGTTGAGCGCTCCCTGCGCGCCCTGAAAGGTCACCAACTTGTCTCCACCCGGCATGGGCTGTCCATGGCGCCGGATCAGCTCGGGTTTGTAGTCGAAGGTGTCCACCTGACTGCATGCCCCGGCGCAGAAAATCATGAGAACCTGCCGGGCCTTGGGGTTGAAATGCGGTGGGCGGACGGCATTGGGATTCGCCGGATCAATCCGGGGTCGAACCGGGTCCTTGGCGGACACACCGGCGGCGAGCAGTCCGTCCCGTCCCAGAAGTTGAGCCAGGGCCATCCCGCTCATGGCGGTGGCGCTGTGACTGAGAAAGCCACGCCGATTCAGCAGTGGATGGGGGCGGTTGGGCAGTTCCATGGCGGCGGCTCAGAAGATGAAGAGAAACTCACTGCTGTTGTAGAGGGCGCGGCAGAAGGCGGATAGGCCCTGATCCCGGACCAGTGTTTCCGATGCGGTGCGCTCGAATTCGTCCGGAACCCTTCCGTAGACCAGTGCGTAGGCCCGGCGTACTTGCGCTCCGGGATCGGATCCTGCCTCGCGCTCAAGCCGGTCGGCCAGGAATCCGGCCTGTTGCAGGACGAAGTTGCTGTTGAAGAGGTTCAGGGCCTGCAGGGGCGTATTGGACCGCGTCCGGCGTGGCAGGACCTGGTTACCGCTTGGACAGTCGAAGGAACCGAACACGGAGTCCTGTTCCTGACGGATCCGGGTCAGGTAGACCATTCGACGAAATTCCTCGGGTCCGAAATCCTCCTTGGGGAAGTACCGGTACACGTTGTCCTCCTCCACCTTTTGGAGGTGGAATCCCGGTCCGCCCATGCGGAGGTCCAGCACCCCGGAGGTAGAGAGGAGATGGTCGCGGATGATTTCGGCCTCGAGACGCCGGGGTGGGAACCGCCAGAGCAATCGGGCCGACGCATCGATGGCGAGGGCATCAGACCTGGGGGCCGAGGATTGCCGAAAGGTTTCGCTGAGCAGAATCAGCCGCTGGAGGTGTTTGAGCGACCAGCCGCTGCGGACCAGTTCGTCGGCCAGCCAGTCCAGCAATTCCGGATTCGACGGCGCCGTTCCGTTGGTGCCGAAGTCACTTGGCGTGTCCACGAGGCCGGTGCCGAAAATGTAATGCCAGACGCGGTTGGCGATGACGCGGGCGGTCAGCGGATGACCCGGCTGGGTGAGCCATTCTGCAAAGCGGACCCGACGCGTTTGCTCCGGTGCGTCGAGTGCCATATCCAGGCGACCCAGGGCGGCGATGGCATCGGGCGGAACGACTTCCCGAGGCTGGAGAGGGTCGCCGCGGTAGAGCCGGTGGGTGTTGGTGGGCTGGGAAAACGTTCCGACCCACGCGGGGGTTCCCTCGGCAAGTCGGGAGACCGCGGAACGAAGAGATTTCTGCTCGTCGATCAGCGTCCGGGCTTCGGCGGCCTC
>JBGAPN010000020.1:0-23931 GCA_044221235.1 Limisphaerales bacterium | reverse complement strand
GCGTTCCGCATCGTTGTCCTCGATGTCGTCGTGGATGAGCGACGCCTTGTGGAAACACTCCACGGCCACGGCCACTTTTCGAAGATCGTCGGGTAGCTCGGCATCGGGCTTGCCACTCAGGGCCTGATAAGCCGAAACGGTGAGGAATGGCCTCCAACGTTTGCCCGCCCGCATCAGCCAGTCCCGGGCGATGCGCTCGGTCTCGCCCTGGGCGGGACCCAGGATCAGGTCCAGCGACGCGGGCGTGAACCAGAAGTCCACCTCGTCGCGCAGCTGGCCGAGGTCCAGACGCCGGGTGCGGTCGTCGGCGGTCAAGTGGATGTATTCCCAGACCCAGTCGAGGTCGACATTGGTATCGATGCAGTCGTCCTGCAGCAGCGGCACCGCCACGCCCGGGATGGCCGCAGCTTCCATGTACGGAAAAGCGCGTTCCAGAACGCTCAGGCAGCTCACCCCAACGATGGCCTCGATCTTTCCGGTCTGGATCAGGCTCATGACAATAGCCGACCCTTCGGCGACCAGCACCGCATAGCCCAGCTTCTCCGCCTCGGTGGTGAGATCCTGGATGGAACAGAGCCCGCACTGTTTGCACAACAGACCAAACTCGTCGAAAGGGGCCGGGCACTTGGCTTCGACCCGCAGGCACTTGGGCAGGAGCAGGAGGCGGCGCTCAAAGGGCACCCCGGCCAGTTGCTCGCGCCACATCTCGTTGTTCAACAGAACGCCGATGTAGTCGCGGAAGAGGGGATCGCACTTCAGCTGCTCGACCAATCGTCCCGCATGCACTTTCAGCTCGTCGGCGGGCAGCGGCGGCACCGGATTCACCTCGGCCACGTAGTTCCGGACCGCGGTGAGGATCTGCTGCCGCTGGAGCAGGGTCGGCGGAATGTTCTTCTTCGGCGGCCGCCACTTCTGCTGAGGCACGAGCCGGGGCAGCCCGACCGGCGAGCTGGCGACAAACTGGATGGGGGACGCGGTCATGCGCGGGTAGAGTGGACCAGGGACGTTTTGGTTTCGAGCCCGGAAGGGGCCAGCCGCTGTTGAAGTTCCAGGGCCTTGCCGGCGGCATCATGGGCCACCTGCCGATAGGCGCCAAAATCAGAGAACCAGTACTTCTTGGAAAGCCGGTACATCCAGTGCTGCTCAGGCACCTCTTCGCCCGGCAGCCATTGGCTGAAGCGCGGGGTCATGGCGTCGAGCTCCGCCATCGCCGTGCCCCGGAGCGTGGTGTCCCGGGCCCCGTGCTTGACCACCAGCTCCTTCACCAGGTCGGGACGCTCCAATACCACGCAACCCCGCGTGTGCCGGGCGCTGAGTTCCCGGAAGTCCTTGAGGAATTCCGAATCCCGCATCGCCACAAAAACACCGCGCGGATCCCGGATGTCCTCCTTGGCGAACTGGATGATCGGACACGGTTCAATGCCTCCGGTGGGGCCGACGTGGTGGCTGATGCCCGTGCTCATGGGACAGAGCGCCTGGCCTGCATGATCGTAATAGGCGTCGATGATCGCGATCGGCATCCGGGCCCGCATCTCGACCACAAACTTCCGGACCCGGACCAGCTGGTCGGGCCGGAGCGCGAGGGCGGGATTCATCTTCGGCCCCACCGGACGATAGGTATGGTACCAAACGTAGTGGACCCCGCGCCGGATGAGCTCGCGCAGCCAGGACTCGGTGAGCAGTTCGTCGATGTTGGTCTGGCAGACGCTCGTGGCGACTCCGGTCAGCAGTCCGGCCCGCAGACAGTGGTCGAGTCCCCGCAAGGTGCGGTTGAGGACGTCCTTGTTGCCGCGCCGTTCGTCGCTGGTGACCTCGCGTCCCTCGATGGAGACCAGCGGGGTGGCGTTGCCCAGTTCCCGGAGCCGGGTCGCCATCTTCTCGGTGATGAACTGCCCGTTGGTGAAAATCTGGAAATAGCAGTCCGGATGCGCCGCGAGCAGATCCAGCAACTGCGGATGCATGAACGGCTCACCGCCCAGGATCCCGAAAAAGGCGTTCCCATGGGCCTTGGCGTCCTCGATGGTGCGGTTGAGGGTATCGAGGCTGATTTCGGTCCGTTCGGCGGAGACATCCACCCAGCAGCCCTGGCAGCGCAGGTTGCAGGAATTCAGGATGGAGAGGTACAGGAACGGCGGGAAGTACTCGCCCTTGCGGATGCGCCGCTTGAACTTCTCCACCGAGAGCAGCCCCTTGACGCCAAAATTCCAGGCAAACTTCCGGATGCAGCGGAAGTCAGCCGTTCGAAGCGTGCGGTAGACGAGCGTGGGAACCATGGTCAGTTCGCGGCGGTGCCCAGGGCTGCCCGGGCTCTTGCAGCGGCTTCCTCCGCCTTGCGGGCGATTTCATCCGGGGAGGGAAGACTCATCAGCACTTCCGCCGGGATGTCCCCCGCCAACGCGGCCAGTTTGGTCAGACACTTCTGCCGCTCGGCGAGCGCCTTGTCGGAATCGCGTTCCTTGCTGAACCGGCTCTGGGCCCGTTCACTGCGCTGACGCAGGAGCGAATACACGTCGCCGCCCAGCAACGCGGAGATGTCGATTTTCATTTTCTCCCGGTTCAGGTCGGAGTCGCTGTCCACGTCGCCATTGATCGGACCGGCCTTGTACTTGGGGAACATTATCGCGGCCTCTGGGCAGACGCGGGAACAGGCCGGACAGTTGGTTTTGCAGTTGTCGTTGTTCTGAACCTGGATGCGTTTCTCGCCGTCCACCCCATAAACGCCGAACAGGCAGAAACTCAGGCACTGCATGCAATTGGTGCAGCGGTCGTAGTCGATGACCGGAAACCAGGGTTTCCACGCGCCCGGCGACGGGGCGGCAAACTCGGCGCGGGCCGATTCCGCCCGTTCGGCCACGGTCGCCGGATCGAATTCAGCCCATCGGAGGCGCTGTTCCGATTCGGCCGCGGGAGGAGGTTCCTCCCACCGTCCCACCACCAGCAGCGGACTGGCATCGGCGGGCGCCACCGGCCGGGATGAACCGGCCCGTGTCACGCCAAACCCGCGTTCCAGCAGGGTGCTCACCGCCGCGAACCGCTCCTCGGGAGACACCGGGGCGGCTCCGGAGCCTTCATAGAGCACCACGCGCAGGGGAAGATCGGAGAGGGCCATGTCAGGAAGCGGATTCGGGATTCGGCCGGGGAGCGTCCGCGGCTGTAACCTTGCCGGTGGGCAGGTTGGGCGTGAGCTCAGGAGAGTGCAGGGACACGATCACTTCGTCGGCGGACTGGGTTCGCATGTTGATCACCTCCGTGGTTTCGGCAGGCAGGGGAGCGTTGGCCGCCGCGAACAGCCATTTTACAGCCCTTGGAAAACAGGCAGCCACCTTGACCGGTCCCGCGGCGGCGAACCGCTGCAGCGCCGGATCCCGTCGCGCCGACAACTCGCAAAGGTCGGGCACCGCCTCGAAGGGCAGCTTCGACGCGCAGAGGTTTTTCAACACCGCGGCCTTCACGTCCGCCGGCACCACCTGGGCGTACTGGCAGTGACAGTAAAGGAGGGCCGGGGCGCCGGACGGGGTCGAACTCATACGGAAACAAGGCCGGAATCCGTGACGCGGTGAGTGGGTGTTGGACGACCTGGACGGAATTGCTCCGCGTGCTCGAGCCGGGCGATCAGGCCCGGAAACTGACCCGGCAGCGGCCGGGGCACCGTCCACTGCCCGGCGCAGGGCTTCCGGATCCGCCTCCGCCCGCAGGTTGAGGATCAGTTGGCCGGATTCCGCCGGGCCTTCGAGCGTGAGGCCGAGTTCGGGAACGTAGTCGCTTCGCACCAGGCTGACCGCCGCAATGTCCCCCAGACCCTCGTCGGGATTGAAGGTCATTTCGGCGATCTCGGCACCGCTCAACCGGGTCCGAAGATCGTCGGCCAGTCCGCGGATCAACGCATTGGCATCGAACGCCGGCCCCGCCAGCTGGACCGTGGCGTTCAGCCACCCCAGCAGTGCCTCGCCCTCGGCGTAGAGATCGTAATCCACGGCCATCACCGGACGTGCCTGCTGCTCACCACCCAGGATGCGCTCAAACCACGCCTCCACGCCGGTTCCGGTCCGTACCGACACTGAAAGGATCTCCTTCCCGGGAAATTCCCGGGTCAGCCGCTCCCGCAAGCGTTCGAGTCGGCCCGAATCCACCAGATCAGTCTTGGTGATCACCAGCAGGTCGGCCTCCTCGGCCTGTTTCCGCCAGATATAGAGCACCTTCTCGGAGAACTTGCGTCCCGGTGCGAGGCCAAAGACCTGCTCGGCGCGAACCGGGTCCACCAGCACGCTCAGGGGGGCAATGCGAAACCGGTCCCCGTACATGCGGCGGAGCGGATAGGTGACCGTGGCCACCAGGTCGGTGCAACTGCCCACGGGCTCGGCCACGAAGGCGTCGGGCTGGCTGGAATGGGTCAACTTGCCGGCGGCCTCGACGAGGGAGTTGAACCGGCAGCAGAAGCAGCCGCCCGGAATCTCCTCGGTGGCGAACCCGCGAGCCCGCAGCATGGCGGTGTCCACCAGTTCGCTCCCCTGGTCATTGGTGATCAGGCCGACCCGAAGTCCCTCCCGAACCAGACGCTGGGCCAGGGCGGAAACCGCCGTGGTTTTCCCGGCGCCCAGAAAGCCGCCGATCATGAAGTATCGGGCAGGCACCGCAGCCGTTGTGGAACTGGAACTCATTTCGATTCGGATGATTCTTCGGCTTTTTGCCGCGCCAGAATGCGGTCGATCGTGGCACTGAGCAAATCCTGATAGCCCTGGACGTCGAGGCATCGGGAATCCGGCTCCCCCTCGAACTCATACAGCCAGCCCGCGTCATAGGGATCCCGCGCCAGGGTCTCCAGATTCGATTTCAACACTGGATTGGCACCCACGAACGAGCCGCGTCCCACGCAGAAGAGGTCGCTCACGGCCTTGAATCCCTCGATCGATCCCAGGACGTCGCCCGGTTGAACCGGCGCGCCGGGAGCTCGGTCGAACTGCACATCCACCAGCTCCCCCAGCATCCGGAGCGCGAACTTGGTGAACCCCACCCGCCAGCGCCCGCCACCCGCCGCCGCCAGCCAGCAATGGGACGGCGCATACCGGTGCGTGACCGGAAGCTGGGTCACGAAGGTGGCACGTTTGTAGAGCAGGGTGGACGGCACGGCCATCGGAAGACGCGCGGAGGCTACGTAAACTTCATCCGGGGAGTAGGACAAATTCCGGCCTTCGCACCCTCCCGGGAGTCCGTCAGGATCCGTCCGTGCGCCATTTTGATCACAACGCCACCCATCCGCTGTGCGCCGCGGCCCGGACAGCGTGGTTGGACGCGGTGGATCGCTTCCCCGCCAATCCATCCAGCCCGCACCGCTGGGGTCAGCGCGCTGCGCACGCCGTGGAGGAGGCCCGCGACACCGCGGCCCGCTGGCTGGGATGCCGTCCCGAGGAGATTCTCTGGACCTCCGGGGCCACCGAGTCCAATAACACCCTGATCCGGCACCTGGGACGCACCACGGAGGGAACGGTGTTGGTGTCTGCCATCGAACATCCCTCCATGGAACGGGCCATCCAACGCTGGCTGGGCGGACGCTCCGAGGAGATTCCCGTGCCGCGTTCAGGCCGGGTCGACCCCGGCTGGATCCAAGGCCGACTTCGCACAGGTCCAGTCGCCGCCGTGGTGGCGATGGCGGCCAACAACGAAACCGGAGTGCTCCAACCCTGGGATCAGGTCCGGGAACTGTGCGCCGCTGCCGGGGTTCCGTTCGCCTGCGACGCGGCCCAATGGGTGGGGAAACTCCCTGCTGCCGGATTGGGGGCCTGCGATTTCGTGACGGGATGCGGCCACAAGTTCGGCGCCCCCCAGGGCGTGGGATTTCTCAAAGCTCCCCCGGACCTCCAACCCCTCCTGGTCGGGGGTCCGCAGGAGGACGGACGCCGGGCCGGCACCGAAAACGTGGCTGGCATTCTGTCCATGATGGCGGCGTGGTCGGAACGCGAACAACGGCTCCAATCACCGGGCGATTCCTCGAACTCAGCCATTGCCCAGCGACTTCAATGGCGGGACCAGTGGATCGCAACACTTCACGCCGATCTGCCCGATGCGGTGGTCGTCGGTGCAGATGCTTCCCGCCTTTGGAACACCGTCTCCGTGCTCATGCCGCCGGCCGCCGATTGCCGCCGCCGTTGGGTGGTGAAGCTCGACCGGCTGGGATTCGCCGTCTCCACCGGCAGCGCCTGTGCCAGCGGCAAGGAACAGCCTTCCCGGGTCCTGGCCGCCATGGGATTCTTACCGGATGAGAGCGACCGGATGCTGCGTTTCAGTGCTGGTTGGGAAACCACCCCGGAAGATTGGGACGCCCTGGGGCTGGCCCTGCGCCGGGCCGCGATGGAACTGAACGCCTCCGGAAACCAAGGACAGAGGCATCAGTCGCCTGCCGTTCCCTGATCCGCCGGCTGAAGAGTCACCACCTGGTCCGCAATGCGACGGGCCTGGGCCGCGCTGTGCGTCACCAGGACCAGCGTCCGCCGGCCTTTCAACCGCAGGAGCGATTCCTCCACCACGTCGGTCGATCGCGGGTCCAAGGCACTGGTGGGTTCGTCGAGCAGGATCACTTCGGGCTCCACCGCGAGCGTCCGAGCCAGGCAGAGGCGTTGCTGTTGTCCGACCGACAGCTTCAAGGCGGAATCCTCCAACCGGTCCTTCACCTCCCCCCAGAGCGAGGCCTCGTTCAGCGAACGCTCCAGGAGATCTGGCCAGCGGGATTTCGGCGTCACTCCCAGATGCCGGACCCCAAACAGGACATTCTTTCGAATGCTGGTCGGAAAGACGACGGGTTGCTGGAACAGAATCCCGATCCGGGCGCGCAGGGCATCGACGTCGACTTCCGGCGCATAAATCGGGGATCCGCGAAACCACACGTCTCCGGACACGCGGAGACCCGGCGTGAAATCGACCAGTCGATTCAGGCACCGCAACAGCGTGCTTTTCCCGGAGCCGGAGGGTCCGACCAGGACCAGGGCCGAACCCAGGTTGAGGCGCAGCGAGGTCGGCAACAGAATGGGTCGCTGTCCGGCATGAACCGCCAGGCTCCGGGCTTCGAGGACAGGCACTCCGGACTTGGGCGCGTCACTCATGCCGGGCCTCCTCGTGGATTCGAAGTCGCAGCGGCAACGCGAGCAGGCTCAATCCGCAGACCAATGCCAGCAGCACCACCGCCGTTCCCCACACCTTGGCGCCCGCGACGGGATCAAAGGAGTCCTGTGCCAGGATGAAGATGTGGTAGGGCAGCGACAGCACCGGACTTTCCCGGACTCCGGCCGGAACGGTGGCCCCGGCGAAAATCGTGGCCGTGAACAGAATCGGTGCGGTTTCTCCGGCGGCGCGGGCCAGTCCCAGGAGGGAACCGGTCACCAAGCCCGTGGCGCTCTGCGGGAGCAGGACCGACCAGACCACCTGCCCGGTGCCAAGCCCGAGGCCCGCCGCGGCCTCCCAATAGCGGCGCGGAAGGCTGCTCATCCGCTCCACCAGGGCCACCGACACCGTCGGAACGATCATCATGCCCAGGAGAATTCCCCCGGTGAGCCACGATTTGCCCCATCCCAGGAACTTCGCAAAAACGATGAACCCGAACAGGCCGAAGAGCAGGCTCGGCACGCCGTTGAGCAGATAAAGCATCAGGAGCAGTCGACGCCGGCTGGACTCGCGCACGAGATACACTTGGTGGACGAGTGTGGCGCCGACAGCCACCGGCGTGGACACGACCACCGCGGTGGAGATCAGGATGAGCGTGCCCACAAGGTTGAAGAAGATTCCTCCCTCCGCGCCGACGAGACGGATCTGCTCGGTCAAAAACTGCCAGCGGACGGACGGCAGGCCGCGAACCAGGATCGCCCCGACCACGAGGGCCAGAATCCCGCACGCCGTGAACGCGCAGAGGCCGGTGGCGAGCGTGAGGGCGCGATCCAATTGCTTACGCATGGGACTCCCTTCGCAGCAGCCGGAAGGCGAGTGCCGTCACGCCACCGACCAGGATCAGCAGCACGAGTCCCAGGCTGACCATGGCCGCCCAATGCAGTGGATCGCCGTACGCCAGGTTGGTTTCCGAGCTGCCCAATTTGCTGGCCAGCGTTTGTCCGGACTCCATCAACGGACGCAGCGACCACAGAGGCTCCGGCCATTGGTTGTCCTGACGTCCCACCACCAGGAACACGGCGATCATCTCTCCCAGCGACCGGCCGAAGGCGAGCAGCACCGCAGCGGCAATTCCCGGTCCGGCCTGCGGGAGAACAACCGACACGATCGTCTCCGCCCGGTTGAGTCCAAGACCGCGTGCGGCCTGGCGTTGGAGTGCCGAAACTCCGCGCAGGGCGTCGTCGGACAGCGACAGCACGGTGGGCAGGACCATGACGCCCACCAGCAATCCGGCGGTCAGGAGCGAATCCCCGCTGAGAGGATCAAAGGACGCCAGCAGTTGGTAGACCCAATTCCTCAGGAACAGGATGCCGAGCAATCCATAGACAACGGACGGAATCCCCGCGAGCAGCTCCACGGCGATCTTCACTGCAAGCCGGGGCCGTGCTGGCAGAATCTCGGCCGTGAAGATCGCGGCTCCGACCCCCAGGGGAACCGCCCACAGCAGGGCGATGACGCTCACCGCCACCGTGCCGTAGATCATGGGCAGGGTTCCAAACTGGTGCAGACGGTAGAACCACGTTGTTCCCGTCAGGTAGCCCACTCCAACCTCCCGCCACACCGGCAGGCTCTGAACCAGGAACACCGCCAGCAACCCCCCGAGAAACAACGCGGCCAGCGAGGCAAAGCCCCAGCTCAGCCCGCGCGTGAGGGACCTAGGACCCGGCCGTCGCCGACGGCCACCGTGTGGGTTCCGGTCAGAAGAGGCGTGGGACGCCATTCGGTCCTCAGTGGGCCTTGCTCTCGGTCAATTCCGCCGGGAGCGACTGATTCTCGATCCACACGTATTCCTTCCAGGCTCCCTCATAGAGGCGGACGTTCGGGTAACCCGCCACGTGCTTGAGGTAAAACCGGAGGAGGCTCCCCTCGCGGGAGGTGCCGCAGTAACAGTAAACCTGTTTGTCGGGCGTGATTCCGGCGGCCTCCAGCTCGGCCTTCACCTGGGCGAACGGTTTGAACTGATGGGTATTGTCCTTCGCCATCAGCCGGGCCCAGTGGAAGCTGACGGCGCCGGGAATGTGGCCCTTGCGCAGCCAGATGTTGTCCTGGCCCAGGTATTCGTTCTTCGGACGCGCGTCCACCAGGATGAATCCCGGCTTGTCCTTGTCGCGAAGGACCTCGTTCACCGTCAATGCGACCCCGGGGTTGCCCTTGCGGGGCAGGTCCCCCTTGGGATTCCCGAAATACTCCTGGGTGGGGGCGAAGCCGGCCGCGATCCAGCCGGGAAGTCCGCCGTCGACGATCCGAATGTCCTTCACCCCGAATTTTTCCAGCACGTAGGCCACCATGCTGGCGCTCAGGATTTCATCGTTCGGAAGCGCCTCGCCCGTGGCGTAAATAAGATGCA
Source organism: Limisphaerales bacterium (assembly GCA_044221235.1). GTDB lineage: Bacteria > Verrucomicrobiota > Verrucomicrobiia > Limisphaerales > UBA9464 > UBA9464. The sequence continues at coordinate 14,432 of JBGAPN010000020.1, read as the reverse complement.
TGCGGTCCCGATCCACTCCCGCCCGGAGCAGCAGCTGGCGCGTGATGTCCTCCGGCAGGTATTGGACCGGCACCCCGTGGTCGGTGCCGCGCAGGGTGTCAAAATTGAGGTGATGGGCGGTGGGAATGTGACCGCGGAAGTAATCCTTGTAGCCGCCGCGGGTATCGAGCACGACCGGACGGGCCTTCGGGTCCGGATTCTCGATCCATTTTTTGGCATCCGCCGGTGAAATGATTCCGATGTCCCCCAGCACGGACATCAAGGCCACCGTGAGGAAGGAGCTGGTCAACAGGAAGGAACGCGGAAGTGTCATGGAATGGAGTGAACTGTCATTTCAGCTGATCGAGGGAAAGATAACCGTGTTTGCGGACGAGCTCCTGGCCGCGGGGGCCGAGCAGGAACTCGATCAAGGTCCTGGCGTCGCCGGTGGGCTCTCCGTTGGTCAGGAGAAACAGGGGCCGGCTGAGCGGATAGGAACGGTCCGCCACGTGGGCGGGCGTGGGAGGAATTGCCTTCCCGGCTTCCGACACGATGGCCAGCGCGAAGATGGTCTTGCCGTCCGCCCAGGAGGCCGAAAGTTGCGAGATGGCCCCCCGGGTGGACGCCACCTTGTTGCGAGTCTCCTCGTTTCCGCCGACCTCGGGATAGCTGACCGGGGGCGCTTTGCGCGAGTCCCCGTAAAGCCAATGCGTGAAAACCTCCCAGGTGCCACGGCCGGGCTCCTTGTTGAAGAAGGCAATCCTCCGGTCCGGTCCGCCCAGCTGCTTCCAGTTCTTGATCCGGCCCTCATACAAGTCGCGCGCCTGGTCGCGGCTCAGCGCCTGGACGCCGCCCTCCCAGACATCCCGGGAAACCACCAGGGCCACGGCATCCTCACCAATGTGGGTTTCGACGAACCGGACCGCCGGGAACTTCTGGCGGTCCGCCTCCGCCACGTGCTTGCTGATCATCCCCACTTCCACCTGGCCATCTCCCAGCATCGAGATGCCCCCGGCGCTTCCGCCCTGGGTATCGACAGTGATCTGGAGCTTTCGCTCGGCCCGGAGGATCTCGGCGGCCTCGGCAACCGGCAGGTTCACGGTGGTGGAACCGTTGATCCGCAGGGGTGCGGACCGAGCCACTGGCACGCCCGCCGCCCACAGCAACGCGGCAGCTCCCAGGGCGGCGAATGGATTTCGGAGCTGCATGTCTGCGCGATCGTGCAGACGTCACCCCGGTCCGAACAAGCCCTTTTGGAGGGCTAAACCTACTTCGGCAGCTCCTCCATCCGGAAACTGCAGCAACCGAGGTCCATCACCTTCTGTCCGTTGGACCGCTGGACCCGGCAGGCGGGCGCCACGGAATAGAGCCGCTCCCGGCCGTCCTTCCGGCTGGTGACCAGGCCGGCCCCGCGGAGGATGCTGAGGTGCTTGGAGACGTTGTAGGGCGAGATGTCCAACTGCTCCGAGATCACATTCACGCTGGATTCCCCGGACATCAGCAGGCGGAGAATGCGCATCCGGTTTTCTTCACCGAGCGCCTTCAGGGCACCAATACACTCCTCGCCTTTCACGCCGAACGGATACCCCGTTTTCGGGCGCATGAGAAGCCCGCAGCCGCGGCGATCCCTCGTAGTCGCGGAGCGCACGACGCGCAATCTCACCTCCCTTCGCCCAAATCACGAACTCAGCCCGTGGGGTCCACCAGGAAAAGGCAGTCAGCGCCTCGTTCCCTCGTCGTCTACCCCGTAGCCGCGGAGGGCACGACGCGCCATCTCCTCCCTTCGCCTCACCCACGAACTCAGCCCGTGGGGTCCACCGGAGGAAGCCGGTCAGCGTCTCGTCCCCTCGTCGTCTACGGTTCATGGCCCCGTTCCGTTTGTGTGGTTCGTGCCTTTCGTGGTTCAACTCCGGAAAGGAACCACGAACGACACCAACCACACGAAACTCGGAAAGCCGGTGGCGCGGTGGAATTCTTCCTCCGCTCGGTCTCCGCTTGTCCCTCCGCCCGCAGGTCGTAGGATGTCCCCGATGAGCGGTGTTTCCCGACGGGATCTGTTCCGGTTGTTCGGCCGACGACTCAAGCCGGCCGCCAAGCCCGTCCCCGAGCCCGATCCAACCCGGTACGCGTTGGTGTCCGGACGAAACTGCATCGCCATCCACCAGACCTGCTCGGTCTGCATCGACCAGTGTCCGATTCCCGGCGCCATGCAATGGGACGCCGGCCTGCCCATGGTCAATCCCGACCTCTGCAACGGATGCCGGATCTGCCAACAGGTCTGTCCCGCGCCCACCAACGCCATCCGCCTGATCCCGCGTTAACCACACACATCGACGCACCGCGACCTTGAGGTCGCTTCTGGGCAGGGCCCAGGTCACGCGTGGGAGTTCATCCCTGGCGGATGACGCCTATGGCCCCGCTGCGGAATGAAGTCCGCGGTCCGCCCGGCCCTTATCCCACTCACTCGCTCTCCCACCTGCTACCCCGTCCTGCCTTCCTGGATTCCAAATTGACCCCCTCCGCGCCGGGGTGTCGTTGAGGTTTGGGGTCCTCCCACGCTGCGCCGCAAGATCCGCCGTCCATCGCTGCGCTCGGAACGGCGGGGCCGGCCCAGCGAGCCAGCCCTACCGACCCTCCCGCCTACCGCTTACCCCGTCTCTGCAACCACGCCAGCGGCACCAGCACCACGAACGAAAGCGCGAGCAGCACCAACGCCAGACGGTGGGCTGCCGGATAGTTCAACCGCTGCACCTCGTCATACAGCGCGATCGACGCCACGCGCGTCCGTCCGGGAATGCTGCCCCCGAGCATCACCACCACACCAAATTCCCCCACCGTGTGGGCGAAGCTCAGCATCGCCGCCACCAACAGGCCGCGTCGGGACAACGGCAAGGTGACCTTGCAAAAATTCCGCCACGCCCCGCCGCCCAGGGATTCGGCCGCATCCAACAACGCGCCGGGAACCCCGCGAAACGCCGCGGTCAGCGGCTGGACCGCATAGGGCAGGCTGTAGGCCATGGAGCCCAGCACCAGACCCGGGAAGCTGAAGGCCAGCGTGTCCCCGGTGATGCGGACCCAGAATCCGCCGAGCGCGGTATCGGGCGCAAAGAAGGCCAGCAGGTAGAAGCCCAGCACCGTGGGCGGCAGGACCACCGGAAGCCCCACCAAGGCCTCCACCAGCGGTACCCAGGGCCTTCGGGACACCGACAGCCACCAGGCCAGGGGCACTGCGATGAACAACAGCAACACGGTGACGGTCCCCGCAAGGCGGAGCGTCAGGAACACCGACTGCCATGCTTCCGGCGGAAGCCAGGGCGAAGGGTCGGAGATCGGATTCAAGGGGCACCTGCCGTGTCACCCGGCCGCTGGAATCCGTACTGCTCCAGGATACCGCGCGCCTCCGGACTTTGAAGGAACCGAAGATAGTCCCGGGCCATCTCGTTTTTGGAGCCAGTCCGAGTCAATACCCCCGCCTGCTCCAACGGCGTGTGGCTTTCCGGCGGCAGCAGCCACCAGCGGCCGACTCCGTCCAGCTTCGGCGCCTTCACCAGGGACAGCGCCACCAATCCCGCATCGACGGTGCCCGTCTGCACCCACTGGGCGGCCTGGGCGATATTTTCGGACAGCACCAGCCGGTTGGTTACCCGGGCCCACACTCCCGCCCGTTCCAGGGCTTCCCGGGCGATCCGGCCATACGGGGCATGGTCGGGATTGGCGATGGCGATGCGACGGATCGACGGATCCACCAGCGACCCGAGTCCGCGGGACACCTCCACGTTCGTTCGCGTTGTCCACAGGACCAGCCGCCCTCGTGCGTATGCGGTCAGCGAGTTGGAGTCCGCAACTCCCGCCGCAATCAACGCGAGCGGATACTGCCGGTCGGCCGAGAGAAACAGATCGAAGGGAGCGCCCTGCCGAATCTGGGCAAACAGGTTCCCCGAAGACCCGGGCGTCACTAGTAGCGCCGCCTGGGGATGGTCCTTCTGGAAGGCCTCTCCGAGACGTTCCAGGCAGAAGATCAGATCCGAGGCGGCGGCAATGCGGACGGGCGTGTTTCCGTTGTCCTGCTCCGCGGCCCGCAGCGTCCAGCCGCACCCGAACAGCAGCACGAACAGCAGGAGGTGACGCATCGCGCACATCGCGATGACTTTCGCGTGAGCCCTTCGGACCGGCGAGCGGAAACATGCGTCCGCTCATTCTTCCTTTGCCAGCGGCGTCTCGGCACTGCCCCGAGCTCTTCCCCCTCGCCCTTCTGACTCAGGGAAGAAGGGAGAGGGCTGGGGTGAGGGCTCGGGGGATGTTGAAAGTTGAAGGTTGAAGGTTGAAAGATCGGTCAAGATGCGCCCTCGGCGTCTGTTCCACGTCCGGCGAAGGGCCATTTGGAGGTCACTCGGGCCCAGATCAGGTAACCGACACTTCCGGCCGCCAGGGCTCCCAGTGCAAATCCAACGATGACCACCGGCGTGGTGGCGAACACCCAGAGCCATCCCACCCCCGCCACCAGCAGGGGAATTGGATACAGCCAGACCCGGTACGGCCGGTTCAACTGCGGCCGCAGCCGGCGCAACAGGACCAGGGCCACGATCTGCCCGATGAACTGGATCAGGATCCGTGCGGCGATCAAGGTGTCGATGACCTCCTGCAACGTCCGGAAGCTGGCCGCGATCGACAGAACCCCGAGCAGCACCAGGGAGACATGCGGAAACTTTCCCCGCGGATGCACCCGTCCAAAAACCCGGAAGAAGGTTCCGTCAAGCGCCGCGGCGTACGGGATCCGCGAATACCCCAGCAGCAGGGCGAAGACCGATCCCAAAGCGGTCCACACCACCAGGAGCGTGAAGATCTTTGCGGCGGTCGGTCCCCACAGACGTTCCACAAACACGGAGCCGACGTAGTTCGCAATCTCCGGGTGGCCTTCTGCCGGCACAAATTCGCGCCAGGAAATCACGCCGTTGATGGACAGGTTGATGCCCACATAAATCAGGGCGACCAGGATCAGGCTGGAGAGAATGGCCCTCGGGACGGTGCGCCCCGGTTCCTTGACTTCGTCGCCCAGGTAGCACACGTCGTAGTAGCCGAGAAAATCATAGATGCCGATCCGGGTCGCGGCCCCGAGGCCCGTGAGAAAACCGTTGAACAGGCCCATGGACAGCTTGAACGGGTCCGGCGGGACATCGAACGCCTTCGCCGGGTCGAAATGCAACGCACCGCCCACCAGCACGACCCCCACAGTGATCATGACTCCAACCCAAAGTGTCACGGTGATCCGGCCGATCGAGGTGATCCGGCGGTACAGGAGCGCCATGTTGAGCAGTCCGATCGCCACGACCACCAAGCCCCCCTTGAGCGAGAGTCCGCCCCCGGCCCGGGTCATGCCGTCGGTCAGGTATCCCAGGTACTGGACCACGCCGATATACCCGGACGCGATTTCCATGGGACCGCTGATGATAAACTGCCAGATGAACAGGAAGGCCATCAGGCGCCCCCAGGTCTGGAGTCCAAATCCCTCCCGCAACCAGCGGTAGGTGCCGCCGGATCCGGGCAACGCCGCCCCCAGTTCGCTCCAGACCAGTGCGTCGGGCAGCGTGATGAGCAGGGCGATCAGCCAGCCCAGCATGGACTGCGGTCCACCCAGCGCCGACATCAGGGCGGGAATGGTGATGAACGGTCCCACACCGATCATGTTGGACATGTTCAGGGCGGTGGCCTGAAGCGGGCCAAGCCGTCGTTCCAAGTGCGGTGACGAGGTCGGCGGATGCGGTCCTGGGGGCTCCATGGGTGTGGAGGGCCAATGAAACCCGGAAACCCGGGGACATCCAACACCCAGTTGTACCGGACATTTGAAATACCAACAGGGATTTGCGCCAATAGGCCATGGCCCATTGCCGCGTTCCCTTCTGGATTCTAGTCCTCCTCCTCACGCCGTCCGGCGCCGCGCCCGATGCACGGGTGGTCCCGTGGACCGAGGCTCCGGTTCAGGTGAACGGACTCGCCTGGTTCGCCGACGATCGCCCGGTCCTGCGCCGCCTTCCGATGCGCCTCAAGGACACCTTCCCGGCGGACGTTTGGGGCCTGGCCCAGCAACCTTCGGGAGGACGACTCCGGTTCCGGACCGATTCCACCCGGCTCCATCTCCGCGCGGAAAACCCCGGCGTCTCGCGGATGCACCACATGACGACCGTGGGCCAAAGCGGTCTCGACCTCTATGTCGACGGGGAATATCGCGGCAGCGCCTGGCCCGATGACAAGGCCCAGATCGAGCGGCAATGGACCCTGGGGAACTCGCAGACCCCGCGCGACATCACCGTGTACCTCCCGCTCTACAATGGAATCACCCTGCATTCGCTGCGGCTGGATCCGGGCGCCACGCTGGAGGCGCCGGCCCCGTACTCGATCCCCAAGCCCGTGGTGTATTACGGATCCAGCATCACCCAAGGTGGCTGTGCGGAGAACGCCGGCCTAAGCGCCGCGGCCATGGTGGGACGCGATCTCAATGTGGACTTCGTCAACCTGGGCTTCAGCGGAAGCGGACTCGGCGAACCCGCCCTGGCGCAGGCCATCGCGGAAATCGATGCGGCCGCCTATGTCCTCGATTACTGGGCGAATCCGTCGGTGGACGTTTACCAAAAGACCTTGCCCGGATTTGTGGACCTCCTTCGCGCCAAGCATCCGAAAACCCCGATCCTAGTTGTCAGCCCCTTCTGGTTCCCCGAGGAGGCTGTCTCTGAAGGTGTTCGCAGCGCCCAGGACGCCAAGCGGCGCATCGCCCGAGAGTTTGTCGGGGACCGGCGCCAGCGGGGTGACACGTCCATCCATTTCGTGGACGGACTGGAACTGCTGTCCCGCACCCAGGCGTCGGGCCTGGTGGACGGCGTGCATCCCAACTCGCTGGGATTCGAATCCTGCGCCCGCGGACTCGAACCGCACCTCCGCCGGGTGCTGGACCTGCCAGTCCCGGCCCGAAAGTGATGCGGTTGGACTCGATCCGTCCGGTGGGGGTCCGCGGGATACCCGACCCGGAGACCCGCGGTCTGCGGTCGCGGTGGGCTATTGAGGAATCTCCACCCGGTAGAAACGGGGCCCGTTCGGCGGCGTGTCCACGGTGGCGCGGATGCCATTGCCGCCGGTCGCGCTGAAAGCGGCACCCAACACCGGAGACCAGCTTCCCATGTCAGAACTCTCGTGGAGGCGGTGGACTCCTCCGGGCCGCGGAGACTGGAAGTCGATCACGACCTTGCCGTTCTCCCAATTCAGGGAACCCACCCTGAATTCCGGAACGGGAACCTGGTCCGCAACCAATTCGAGTCCGCCGGCGCCGCCAATCAGGGCCCAATCCCCAGTATCGCCATCCTCCACGAAGGCCCCTTCGGCGGCGTACACTTCGGCAGCGGCGCCACCCACCCGCTGGAAGTGGATGAATTCAACTCCGTAGTCGCCCGCTTTCACGCCTTTCAGCACCCCGCGGGTGTTGCTGTCGCCGGTGCCCACGGCAAACAGGATGTACTCCGGGAAATCTTCATCAATGGCCCCGGCGCCCGATACGCTGTCGAAGGGATGCCCGTCGAACCGGAGCGCAAACCCATCGTCGGAATGCACCCCAAGGGTCCAGTCACCGTCGCGCGGAATGCGCACCCGGGCCCGGGCTACGGTGATCCAGTCGGAGGCCACCAGTTCCTGGGCCTCGCCCGGGAAGGGACTATCGTCGGTGAACAGGCCGCCATTTCCGGGACTGGGCGTGTAGTTGAAGTTGATCACCGGAGACTGGACATCGAGCACTTTGCCGGTGAATCCGGCGGTGCCGACCGACCGCGCGATGTCCACCGCAGTGACCACAGCGTCGGCACGTCCGGCGCTCCAGACCTGCCGGACACTCCAGAAGCCGGCAGCCCCGGCGGGTTCGCCCAGTCCGGTCAACGGGAACGGCGGGGCGGGCACCGTGAACTCCGCCACCGTTCCAAGGGTGTTCCCCAGGAGATCCTTGCCGGCGACAGTGAAGGGATGCGTCGAACCCGGGGCGAACGAGGCGGCGGGCCGGTGGGTCAGGGTCGTGATGGCACCCACCTTGGCCACCGTCACCGGAGCCGCCACGCCGTCGATGGTCAACGAAACCGTATTGGTGTCCACGATGCTCAGGCCGACGTCCTCCAGGTCGACCGTGAACTGGTCGAGAGCGACATCCCAGCGTTTCACCGTCGCACGGTCGTTCGAAGGCGTGTCGGACTGCGTCACGTCAAACCGGTCCGCCGTGACCACGCCGGTGCCCAGGACGGAGACCCGCAGGACATGGAGTTTGTTCGGCAGGAGCGGGCTGCTCCAGATGAGCTTTTGTTCGCCCCGCTGGCTCGCCTTGTAGTTGATGACGTTGCGCGCACCGCCATCAATGATGGCCGCCGCGGTGCCGTGGTGGCTGGCCACGGTGCCGTAGATGTCGATCTTCACCCCGAAAAACTTCACCTCGAAGTAGGCTCCGCTTTGATCCGAATAATGGTCGTTGTTGAGGAAGCGCGGGTCATTCGCATTGCCCTGGGCGAGGGTCCAGGTGCCCGAGTACCGGATCTGGTTGGTGCCGGTTCCGATGTCCCGCTGGTCATCGATCTGGATCACGGTGCCGGGCACGATCTCGTTCACGAGGACGTTGACCGTGGCAAAGGCACTCCACCCGGTGGCATCGGATGCCACGACCCGGAGCGTGTGTTCGCCCTTCGCCAGGTTCTTCAAGGAGCTGCTGTAGGGGGATCGGTTCGTCTCCGACAGCTTGGTGCTGCCGTCAAAGAACTCGACCTTGGTCAGGTTGGAATCCTTGTCGGTGACCGTGGCCAGCAGGGAAAAGTCGCTTCCGAACGGCACGGTGTCGCCATCCTTCAGGTTGCTGATGGACACAAAGGGAACGCTCCCGGCGAGGTCACCGCCCTCAAAGCGGACCTCCGCCAGGCCGATGGAGTACCCGTTTCCCCAGTTGCTGGTGTTGCGCAGTTTCACGAGGCGCACATCGGTGCCCGCCACGTCGAAGGCCTGCGCGGCGTCGCCCCCCTCGGCGAGGGTGACCGCGGCGATTCCGGTGAACTTCGCCGTGGCCGGGTCGGAATCCGAAGACACCAATACCTGCACGTCCTTCATGCCACGATCGGTGTCGTTCACCGCATTATAGTTCCAGATGTAGACCTTGGTGAGGTCCGTGGCCTTTCCGAGGTCGAACACCACGTCCGCCCGGATCGAGCCGATGGAACTCCACATCTCCGAGGGGGACGTGGTGTGGATGGAACTCGGCGAACCGACCCCGCCGTCGTCCAGTCCCGCCCCATCGATGAGCGAGTCCCGGGTGTCCTCACCATTGGACACGGTGACGGACACGGGTTGGATGAACTCGGCCTGCACCGGCGCCAACCCGACCGGGGCAAGCAGGACCGCGAGGAGCAGGATGAGGTGGGCAGACCAGGATCGAAGGGTGATTGCGGACATGGGGAGAACGTTCAGGCCACCCGGGCACGGAACCGAACGACAGGCGTCCAACGCCAGACGGCGCCGGTCTCGTGCGGGTGATTCCGGGCGTTCTCGCCAATCCTATCGGGAAATGCATCAAGAAAACAGGGTGAGAGCCCGCCATTGCACATTCCACTCCTTGGCCATGCATTAGTCGGATTCATGTTCACTTCTGCCGCACGCTCACTTGTCGCCGGCTGCCGCGACCACCACCCTGGCCCAGGTGGTGGTCAACGAAATCCAGTATGATCCCGCGGATCCCACCCGGCAGGAGGAGTTCATTGAACTGCACAATGCAGGTGCCACCGAGGTGGACCTGGCCGGCTGGAGGATCGAGGACGGCGTCCAATACGTGTTTCCTGCGGGCGAACGCATTCCCCCGGGCGGGTTTCGGGTGGTCGCGCAGAATCCCGCCCAGTTTCGGGCCAAATACGGATTCACGCCGTTGGGCCCCTGGGTCGGTGTGCTGAAGAACAGTGGCGATCGCGTCCAGGTCCGGGACACGACCGGAACGGTGGTGGATGAAGTGCGTTACGGCTCCGGGTTTCCCTGGCCCACCGCAGCGCGCGGCAGCGGTCCGAGCATTGAGCTGATCCATCCGTCCCTCGACAACGACCTCGGCGGTTCGTGGCGGTCGGGCACATTGGCCACGCTGATTCCGCGGGGAGCCGATGGCTGGCACTACCGGCCGGGAACCAGCGAAGCGTCCTCTCCGGTGGAGGCATGGCGGAGCCTGGACTTCGCGGAGGACGAGTCCTGGCAAACCAGCGGGCGACTGCCCCTGGGCTACGGGGAGCCGGACATTGTCACCCCCACCCTGGGGATGCAGGGCACCTACTGGTCGGTCTACCTGAGAAAAACCTTCACGCTGCCGGCCGGAACTCTTCCCTCCAGCGTGGTCCTGAGACTGAGGGTGGACGACGGCTGCGTGGCCTGGGGAGTTCGCCATTCCCAATGCAGGGTCCATCCTCCGGGAGGGGCCCAACGTGATTGCGCTCCAGGTGTTCAACACGTCTCTGGGAAGTTCCGACCTGCTGGTGGACGCCGAATTGGTCGCCGGAGCCGGCAGCGGGACACCAGGAGCCACCAATTCGGTCTATTCCACGCTGGCTCCCCCGCAAATCCGGCAGGTCGAGCACTCCCCGACAATCCCGTCGTCCGGAACCCCGGTGCGAATCAGCGCCCGGATCACCGATCCCGACGGCGTTGCGGGAGTCACCCTGCGCTACCAGGTGGTGAGCCCGGGCCAGTACATCCGCCGTTCGGATGCCGCGTACGAAACCGCGTGGACCGACCTCCCGATGAACGATGCCGGAACGGACGGGGACGCCGTTGCTGGCGATGGCATCTACAGCTGCACCGTTCCTGCAGCCATCCAGATTCATCGACGGCTGGTGCGTTACCGGATCTCTGCCACCGACGGCCGCAGCGCCATCTCGGTGCCCTACGCCGACGACGAGCAGCCCAATTTCGCCTATTTCGTCTACAACGGCCTGCCCTCCTGGACCGCACGCAACCAGCCGCCTTCCGGAACCCTCACCACCTTTCCGCCGTCGCTGCTGGGTACGCTGCCATCCTACCACCTGATCGCCAACGAGACGGATGTCATCAACAGTCAGTACAACGGCGCCTACGACACGGTGCGGATGTGGGGGACGTTGGTGTACGAGGGCCAAGTGTATGATCACATCCGGTTCCACAACAAGGGCAGCGCCTCCACCTACCAGTCGGGCAAGAACAAGTGGCGGTTCCACTTCAACCGCGCCCGGGGCTTTGAGGCACGCGACTCGTGGGGCCGTCCCTATGCGCGTCCCTGGGACACCTTCACCATGCACGCCTGCGCGAGTCCCTGGAACCCGTGCTTCCGGGGATGGGCGGGACTCGATGAAGTGGTCTCCTCACGGATCTTCGAGCTCGCCGGGGTTCCCTCTGCCAAGATGCATCACTTGGGATTCCGGGTGATCCGCCGGGCTGCGGAAAGTGCCTCCCCCGGCGGCACGGTCTCGGATCCGTTCGGACCCGCAGGCTCCCTGAACGGGCAATATTCCTCGGACCTGTGGGGGTTGTATCTGGCGATTGAGGATCCGGACGGATCGTTCCTGGACCAGCGTGGACTGCCCGACGGCAACGTCTACCACATCGCCGGCAACGAAGGGGACAAGACGCACCAGGGCGCCACCCACCCGGTGGACACCAGCGACTGGAACACCTTCCGGGACGGGTCCGTGACTCGGACGTCCAACTCGGCCGCCAACGAAACCTGGTGGCGGGCCAACCTCGACATCGGCGTGTACACCAGTTTTCACGCCTGCAATCGCATCACGGGAAACGTCGACCTCCGGGAAGGCTGGAACCACTACTTCTACCACCGCGGTTCCGACAACCGATGGCTCCCCATCCCGTGGGACCTCGACATGATGTATTTCCCGGAGACCCACTGGAGCGGGACCATTGACCAGAGAAACAGCCTCGCCATGTCCAGCATCCGGCTGGAGTACCGGAACCGCTGCCGTGAATTGCTGGACCTGATCTGCGAAGATGGGACGCCTTCGGGCGGCCAGATTGGCCAGTTGGTCGAAGAATATCGGCGCATCATCCGGCCCGCTGGCGAATCGGCGGGCTGGGATCTGCTCGACCAGTACATGTGGAACTATCATCCGCGGACCACAGGCGGACACACGGGCCACTTCTACCAGCCGCGGGTGATGTCCGATTCCCGGATTGGTGGAACCTGGACCCGCACCTACGCGACGGCGGACTTCGCCGGGATTTGCAAGTTTCTCATCGATTACGACACCGACACCGATCCCAACACCTTTGCCATTGGTGACGGCGACCAGCGGGGCTACGGATACAACTACCTCCGTTTGGAGTCCACGGACGTCGCCATTCCGGATCGTCCGACCCTGGAGTTCACGGGCGCCGCCGGATTTCCCGCCAACGACCTGACCTTCACCGCGAGCGCCTTCTCCGATCCTCAGGGGGCCGAAACCTTTGGTGCCATGCAGTGGCGGATCGGAGAACTCTCGGCGCCCGGGGTGGGAGCGTATGTCGAAGGTGCCCCCTTCAAATTCGAGGCCACCGACGTCTATCGCTCGGCTGAAATGACCAACAATACCACCTCGTTCCGGTTTCCGGTGACCGCCTGTGAGCCGGGACACACCTATCGGGCCCGGGTGCGGTTCAAGGACGACACGGGGCGCTGGAGCCACTGGTCACCCGCCGTGCAATTCACGGCCGCGGTGCCCGACGTGGCCGTCTACACCAACGCCTTGGTGATCAGCGAAGTGAACTACAATCCCGCACCCGTCACCCCCACCGAGTTCGCCGCCGGGTTCTCCAGCGACGACTTCGAATGGATCGAGCTAAAAAATGTCAGCCTGCACGCCGTGGACATGACAGGACTGCGGTTCACCAAGGGTGTGGATTTCGATTTTCCGGCGGGATGGGCGGTTCCTCCGGGCGGCTTTGTCCTCGTGGTACGGAACCGGGATGCCTTTCATGCCCGTTACGGGAACAGGTTCGACGGGCTCATCGCAGGAACCACCTCCGACAACCTGAACAACAGCGGCGAGCAATTGAAGTTGAGCTTCGGCGCCGGCACCCCGGTGGTGGACTTCACCTATTCCGATTCACCGCCCTGGCCGGCTGCCGCAGACGGAGCGGGGAGGACACTGACCCTGGTGACGCCCGCGAATCGTCCCGATCCGAATCTCCCCTCCAATTGGAAACCCAGCAGTGTGGTCGGCGGCACTCCCGGCGCGGACGACGGCACCGGCTTTGATTCTTGGAAGCAGGCCTATCCCGGTGTTTCGGATCCGGCGGCCGACAATGACGGTGACGGGCTCCAAAACCTCATGGAATACGCCCTGGGAACCCATCCGCTCGTTATCAACGTCGAATCGCCCGTCCACGCGTCGGTTCAGACCCGGGTGGTCGACGGCAGCACCGTCCGGTTCCTCATTCTGAGCTACACGCGGCGTGCTGATGCGCCCGACCTGGCGTTTCACGTGGAGTTCGCCGGGGATCTCACCGCGGTTTGGAATCCGGGAACTTTGGAACAATCCTCCCCGGCAGCGGGCGGAGTGACCGACATCTGGCGGGCTCCGGTCCCCTTGTCCGGGGACGAAGCCCAATACGGAAGGCTGCGGATCGAACCCGTGAGTCCCTGAAAGGCGGGGAACCTTGCAGTTTCACTGCCCGTCTGCAGTTCATCGGACCCGCTGGGTCGCCTCCTCAATCAACGGATGCTCGAAGGCACTGGCGTAGGCGGCCACGGTACCGGCTGACATCCGGAGCTGTCGCGCCGTCTTGCGCCAGCCCAGCACGGCCTCCAGGACTTCACGAAGAATCGCCCGGGCCTCCGGGCCTCGAAGCCCAAAGCGGGGCACCGCATCCAGGGCGGCCGCGACACTCGGAGGTTCCTGCGCTTCCGAGACAGCGGTCTTCGGAGTTTGAGTTCGGTCCATTTCAGGGACGGGATCAAGATCGTATGCAGGCGAGAGCGACCAGTGACCCGCCGTGCGCATCAGAAATCCGTGGTTGCGCAGGTGATCGTCGTAGTTGCTCGCCAGCAGGGAAAAGACCAGCCGTCGCCAGAGTTCCCGCAGATCACCGCGCACGTCATCGCCGAACTGTCGGATGCCGTCGGCCAGCACGGTGTAGGCACCCAGCTCGCCTGGAGAGAGTCCCAGAAGACTGTTAGCCGAAATTAAGGGAATCCGTTTCCCGCCATCCCGGTCAAACCGGGTGATGACAGAAACGCTCCGTCCGCTGGATTTGACGAGTCGATGCTCGGCGACCCGGATGCCCGCATTGGCCGCCAATGTCAGCGCGAGGATCTCGCCTGCGGCAATGTCCCGGACATCATCCGGCTTGGGAAACTTGGCGATGGCCAGCCGGCCATCGGGCAGCGCGACCACCGACTTGGGCCTGGCGCCGCCCAAGGGTGATCCCGCCCCCAGGAGGAAGCG
>JBGAPN010000521.1:0-3784 GCA_044221235.1 Limisphaerales bacterium | reverse complement strand
TCCCATGGAGTGACCTCGTTGGGGTCCCGGTCCGATGAAGCTGCTCGTCTGCACCACCGGGACCCATGGAGATGTCCAACCCTGCGTCGCCGTCGCCCGGGGTCTTCTCGAGGCTGGCCATGAGGTGGAAGTGGCGTCGGTCGCCGCGTTTTCCAATCTGATTCAGGGCGCCGGACTTCCCTTTGTTCCCCTCTGGGAACCCGACCCGAGAAAGGTCATGCGGGATGTGCAGGAGGGCACCATCGGGCGCAGCGCCCGCGTACGGTTGGTAAAACATTTGTTTCATCGCCGTCCGCCGCCTGCGGCTTCCTTGGAGCGGCAGGTGGAAGTGTGCCGGGGCCGCGACCTCGTCCTATCCCACATTCCCAATTACCTCCATGCCACCGAGGCCCGGGGCGTGCCATTCGCATTCCTTGCCGCGTATCCCACGTTGCCGACGCGCCGGTTTCCGCATCATCTGTCGAGACAATCCAAATCCCTCGGTGGCCTCCTCAATACGCTGACGCACATTGCCTTTCGACAGCTGTTTTGGATGCCGGACCGCCGATGGGTGAATGCGTGGCGACGTTCGCTTGGGTTAGCACCGCTGGGATGGTCTGGACCCCATCCGCACGCCTGCAAACGGGGAATTCCCTACCTCTTCGGATACAGCCCGAGCGTCCTGCCCAAACCGGATGACTGGCCTGAATCTGCTGAAGTCACAGGTTTTTGGTTTTTGGACACTGCCAAAGGATTCGCGCCCAACCCTGCGCTGGAAACCTTCCTCCAAAGTGGCCCTCCACCGGTGGTCATGGCCTTTGGGAGTATCGTCGACCCGGCGCCGAAGGAATTGAAACGCCACTTGATCGATGCGTTGGCCGCAACAGGCCAGCGCGGGATTGTGCTGTCCGGTTGGGGCCACAGAGGGAACGAGTGGCCTTCAACCATTTTTCAGGCCGACTGGGTACCACTCCCCTGGCTCCTTCCGCGGACCCGCGCCATTATTCACCATTCGACGAGTGGCCTTCAACCATCTTTCCAGCCGACTGGGTCCCGCTCCCCTGGCTCCTTCCGCGAACCCGCGCCATCATCCATCACTCGGGGGCCGGTACCTCTTCGGAAGCCATCCGCGCCGGAATCCCCTCCGTTCCCGTTCCGTACTCGGGAGAACAAAAGTTCTGGGCCCGGCAGCTCCACAAGCTTGGTGTCGCGGCCCGGCCAGTACCGAGACACCGCCTGACCGGGGAACGTTTAGTGGAAGGTTTGAAGTCCGTCCTAAACGCAAAGTCCATTCAAGACCGGCTCCAATGTCTTTCCCGGCAGGTCGGTTCAGAAAATGGAGTGCAACGTGCCGTCGCCTTCTTGGAACGACACGCCGACCGACTCAATTCAGGAACGCCCTCGCGGCGATCAGCAGCTCGTTGAACAGCGGCGAAATGGTTGTGACCTGATGGAACTTGGTCCTTGTCCAATTGCGGGGAGGACCTTGTCCGAGAGCTCCATCCCTTCTCAGCACCCGACGCAACACCCACGCTACGAATGCCCAGTGGAGGCGTCCGGCACCTGAAGGGCCCCTTCTGGTTGAAGGTGGTCTCAGTGCCCCTGTCCCTTGTCTGACTCTTCGGCCTGATCCAGCTGCTCCTTCACGACCCACATGTAGATACCCGTGATCACACAGCAAAAAACGAAAATGACGATCGTGGTCAACATGCGGTCATCTTGGGAAAGCAGTCATTTTGAAGCAGAAACCAGTGCCGAATCCGGCTCCGCTCCAGACGCCTGGATGGGTCTCCTGACCCCTCAGCGGCGCCTAGGCGAGATAGGGAATGGTTAGCGGGCCTTGCGGGAGGACAGCCACCCGGCTTTGAGGCCCAAACCGCTCCAACTCAGCGTGAACGGTAGCGCCGATGTCCTGGCATGGCTCGAGATGGACGGCCTTCAGAGGTTTCAGGAGGCATGGACGAATAGACCAGAACCCGGGCCATCTTCTGGATCAATGCCTGGATTTGGGCCTGCCACTGTTCGGGACGCACAAACCCGGGTGTCGCCAGCATGGTGAGGATTTCTTCGGGCGACCGGGCTTCGCGCAGGAGTTGATCCAGCGGGCTTCCAGCGGGCACTCCCTCGCGGCATTCCGCTGCCAGAATGATGGTGCCGCCCTCTGCGACAATCCGGGCCGCCGCACTCATACCTTTCACTCCCTGATAGAGATTCATGTCGAGCGGGTATCCCGAGTTGGTGGTCACCACGACCTCAAACGGGGATTTCACCTTCTGCATGGCCGAAACCCGCACGAATTCGCGGCCGGCCCGGTGCGCCTCCAGCAGATCACCGGCAAACACACCCGTGATGTCGCGCCGCTCATTCAAGGTGACGTTGACCAGGAAACTGGGCCCGACCCGCAACGCGATGTCCCGCAATTCCTCCCAAAGTGGATTGCCTTCGCAGACTCCAAAGGTGGCCCGCGGATCCCCAATGTTATGGGCGCCGTGGTTGCTCATGACTGTTTCCACGTGCGCAACGCCCGGCATCAGGGCCTTGGGACCGCCGCTGAACCCCGCAAAGAAATGGGGCTCAATGAATCCGGTCAGGATACGCAGGTCGGCCTCCACTGCATGCCGGTTAATCCAAGCCGGCGTTCCGGTCCGAGTGGCACCTAGTTGGACGCAGGCGTCATGGTTGTCCGGTTCATGGTTTAGCACTCGGTAGTTCGCGACCACCGCCGGGGTCAACATTTTCTCCAACTCCGCCCGGGAGTTCGGACGATGGGTGCCGAGTTGGTTCAACAGCGTGATTTGGTCCCGCTGGACCCCATTCCGCTCCAAATACTCCAGCAACCAGGGGATCAGCCGATCATTCGGCGTTGCCCGCGTGATATCCGTGAACAACAGGCAGATGCGGATTCCAGGGCGAAACCATTCGTTCAGCGGCTTCGCCCCAATCGGTTGGGCCAAGGCTGATTCTAATGCCCCGCGCTCATCCGACAGTCCGGCACGGTGGGACGGCTGGATCACCGTGGTCCGTTCTGGGAGAAAGTCGATGGGCAGCTGGCCCTGGCCGTAGGCAAGGTTGACCGTCATGGCGACAGCCTAAACGGCAGATCCAGCGTCGCGAAAGTCTGGAGCAGCGGAAGATTGTTGCTTTCCACCAAGCGATCCGGGTCAGATTCCCTTGAAAGGATCCCCCTCGAAGCGCGTCCAAAAGCAAACTCGATTTCGTATGCTCACCATTCAGGGCCCAAGTCCGAACCAATCCGGCTATTGCGATGGGGTCTCCCGTCGCAATTTCCTGCGGATTGGGGCCCTGGGATTGGGAGGAATGGCGCTACCGCAATTGCTCCGGGCTGAGGCGATTGCGGGGATTCGAAGCGCAGGCAACCAGCACAAGGCGGTCATCATGATTTTCCTGCCGGGCGGCCCGTCCCATCAGGACATGTTCGACCTGAAAATGGACGCGCCAGCGGAGATCCGGGGGGAATTCCGGCCGATTCCCACCAACGTTCCCGGGATCCAGATCTGCGAGCACCTGCCCCGATTGGCCGCCTTGGCCGACAAATATACGATCATCCGGTCCATGAGCGGCATGGAAGACCGGCATGAGGCGTTTCAGTGCTACACCGGTCGACTGAATCGCAACCAACCGCCGGGTGGTTGGCCTTCCATGGGGTCGTTTCTTTCCAAGGTCCAGGGCGCTGGCGATCCTTCGATTCCGGCCTTCGTTGGCTTGGCTCCCAAGATGGGCCATGTGCCTTGGTCGGACAATGGTGTGGCCGGGTTCCTGGGTGCCTCCTGTGCTCCCTTCGAAA
>JBGAPN010000520.1:0-3523 GCA_044221235.1 Limisphaerales bacterium | reverse complement strand
TCACCGGCGTCCTTCCAGTAGTTCCAGACGCTCTCATCCACCTGCTCATTGATGTGCACCAGCGTAAACCCGGGCGGATTGGCGCCGTTTCCGTCCGTCGCGTACCGGCTGGCGCGAAGCTCGGGTTCGGGGTCGACGATCCGGTAGTGCCGCTTGGCGCGCAGGAGAGTGGTCCAAAGCGGGGGCGCAAACTCGGCGTACGAATCGGTGGGCCGCGTCAGGCCGCGTGAAACAGCCGGTGGCGCGGGAAGCGCCTCGCAGATCAAGCCCAGCCTGCAGGCGCCCTCCAGGATCCACTGGAGCGGGCGCTGGGCCAGTCGGTTGTCCGGATAGCCGCCCCCCACATTGGAATGCGATCCCACAAACCAGCGCTGCTCAATCTTGCGGTCCCACATCGCACGCACTCGTCGCCAGTCGGTAGACGGGACCGCGGACTGGGGCGGTTCATCGCCGCCGGCGCGTTCGACTTCGGCGGCGGTCCCCGGGGCGCCGATGAAGGCGACAAACGGCGTCTGAGCGAAACTGCTGCGGTTCTCGTCCAGAGCCAGCGCGTGCCGGCAGTTCTGGATGATGGTGGTTGGACGCATGTTGTGCTGGACTGCCAGTCGGCTCCGGAGGCCGGGAATGGCCAGGGCGTCCCAGCCCATGGCTCCCACGGTATCGAAGACCCCGAGGTAGGTAATCTTCACCCGGCGGGACCACCGGACCAGGAGATCCTCGGTGGCGTTGAGCTTCACGCCGTCCCGGATCCGGGGCAGTTCGCCTGGACCGACCCGCGTCGGGCACCGCCGATCCCAGGGATCGTACGCCAGGTCCGTGATGCGTCGAAATCCGGGAGTAGGTTGTCCGAAAATGTGATCCACGATTCCGGACCCGTGTTCCTCACGGGCCAATCCCAGAATGCAGTAGTTCTCCCACAGTTGGGAAACCGTCAGCGGGGCGCCGCGACGCAGGAGTCCGCACATGCTGATGAAGCCGACCAAGGACCGCGCGGTGTAGGCACCGCGGCTGAATCCAAAGATGTAGAGTTCATCCGGCGGATTGTCCGGCGTCCCGTCCCCATCCCGGTAGTGCTGGACCAGCCAGTCGTAGGCAGTGCGGACGTGCTGATCGAGTCCAAACCCAAATCCGCCCCCGGTGATGCGGTCCAGCGGTCCGGTGCCGACGCCCTCCTGGTAATAGCGTTCCTGGGTGACGCGGACTCCGTCCACCTCCCGTTGACGCCCTCCTGGTAATAGCGTTCCTGGGTGACGCGGATTCCGTCCACCTCCCGTTGGTGGAAATCCAGACACAGGGAATGGCTGTAGAGGACGTTGGTGGAGTCGTCACGCTGGTTCCAGGTGCCGTCGAGGGACAGGACCAGTCTGCGGAGGGTCTTCACGGGAGGATTTGGGTGGGTTGATCCAGTTGTGGATCGGAGGGGAAGCGCGACTGCACGGCGACGGGCGATGCCCCCTCCACCCTGAAGTTCAACGGAAGGCGGGTATCCGCCATGCACCGTGGACGGGGCCGTCGGGAGATCATGCCGCGACCATTGCGAAGGGGCTCCGGCAGGTAAACTCCAGAAACACGGCAAGACGTGCTTTCACGGTCGGAAATCACCGTGGGCGGCACCGGTTCCTGGGTGGGAGATTCCGCAGATGGATCGTTGAGGCGGCGGAGCTGGATTCGATAGGATGCGGCATGCGCCGATGGGTTCTCTTCATCCTTGCCGCGATGGGTGTCGCCGGTGTCGTGCCGGTTTTGCAGGCCGCGGATGGGGGAAAGTTTGCCGCGGAACTGGAATCGTTCGCCAAGGACGACAAGCGCCAGCGCCCCCCGTATCGTCCCGTCCTGTTTGTTGGCAGCTCCAGCATCCGCCTGTGGACGAATCTGGCGGCGACCTTTCCCGAGTGGCCGGTGATCAACCGTGGCTTTGGGGGATCGACCATGGCCGATCTGTTGCAATGCCAGGACCGGCTTGTGACTCCGTACGATCCGCGCCTCATCGTTGTCTATGAGGGGGACAATGACTTGAGCAATGGAACTGCCGTGGACGCGGTGGTGGGACACTTCCGGCAGTTTTTGGAGCGGCTGGAGTGGGACCTTCCGGGGACGCCGGTGATCCTGCTGGCCGTCAAACCCAGTCCGTCCCGAAAGGCCCTCCTGCCGCAGCAACGTGAACTGAACGCCCGGATTGCCGGACTGGCCGGCGATTACCGTGGAGTGACCTTTGTGGATACCTTCACTCCGATGCTCGACGCCCAGGGCGAGCCGGACGCCCGGTGGTTTCAGTCGGACGGACTGCATCTGAACCTCGAGGGATATGCCCGGTGGATTCCTGCTGTCCGTGCGGCGATGGAATCAGGCCTGGCCCGCTCCCGATCCAAGTCCGGCCCACCATGAAAGCGCGCTGGCTGTACCTGTTCCTGTTCGCGGCGTTGCTTGGATGGCTGGTGAGTCGTCCTGGCAAACCCGCGTTTGTCCGCCTGCCGTCGGGAGGTGGCTCGGCGCCGGCGTGGAGCATGAAGGACGTGGACGGACGGACGGTGACTTCCGCCCAATTCGCCGGGAAGGTGGTTGTTCTGAACTTTTGGGCGACCTGGTGCCCGCCGTGCCTCCGGGAGCTTCCCGAGTTGAAGGCGTTTCAGCGAACGCACGACACCAATCAGGTCACGATCATCGGTGCCGCCACCGACGTGGAGGGGGCCGCGAAGGTCAAGCCGTTCGCGGAACGCAACGGTCTGAACTATCCGGTGGTGATCGCCACCCCGGAGATCCAGGAATCGTTTTTCGCCAGCAGTCTGCCGTCGACCTGGGTGATTGGCCGGGATGGCCGGGTGGCGGCCCGCTACCTGGGCGCCCTCACCCGGGAGGAGTTGGAGCGTGCCGTGGCGCCGCTGCTGGCGACCGGCCCATCCGCGGAAACAAAGTAGCCTTGGGGACGGTTGAGGTACGGAGAAAGGTCGCCCAAGGTGTGACCGGGTTGCGAAGGGTGTTCTGGGCCGACGCCGCAATGGTCCGCCTGCGGCGGGGCCGTCGCATTGCGACAGCCCTACCGGACTTCGCTCAACGCGGCGATGAGGTCGCGCAGTTCCCGTAGGGTCATCATGTCGGCAAGACCTTCGGGCATGGCGGAAAGGCCGCGGTCGCGGGATTCGATCTGCGACACCGGGATGGTCACACGGCCGTCCTCCGGAGTTTCCAGAACCAGGGCCTCCGGAGTATCGGATTTGACCACGCCGGCGACCAACGCGCCGTCCTTGCGGGTGACGAGTAGATTCTCAAACCCAGGCGCAATTTCAGCATTGGGGTTCAGAATGGCCCGCAGCAGGTACTCGCCACCCTTGGTTTTCCCGATGCCGGTCAAGTTCGGGCCCACTTCGCCACCTTCTGCGCCGAGTTTGTGGCACCGTTGGCAACCCCAGTCCGCGCGTTCGGCAAAGAGTCGGCGCCCCAGGTCCGGGTCGCCTCCGGTCAGGGTCACCCGCCACGGAGCGAGAGGGTCGGATTTGGGGAGAGAATTGGTCCATGCCATCAAGGC
>JBGAPN010000519.1:0-3536 GCA_044221235.1 Limisphaerales bacterium | reverse complement strand
GGATTGCGAGGAAACTTTGGGCGGGTCGAGTCGGCACCAACGCCCATGGAACTCCAGCTTCTGCTGCTACAGCAAGTGGGTGCCTTCCAGACCGTGGCGCGCGCCCATCGTGTCCGACTGCACCACGTGAAACTCCACGGTGCTCTTTATCATGCGGTGGAACGCAGTCTCGAACTCGCCGATGCCTATCTTGCTGGAATGCGCCGATGGTTCCCGGGAATCAAAATCTATGCGCTGGCGGGAGGCATTGTCGCCCGGCGCTCATACCGCTGGAAGGTCAAGGTTTGGGAGGAGGGCTTCGCCGATCGCGGGTATCAGGACGACGGAAAACTGGTTCCCCGCGCTGAGCATGGCGCGGTCATTACCGGGACAAAGGCGGTCCAGGAACGGCTGAGACAGTGGCGCTTGGGAAGGACGATCCGGACCGTCACCGGTTCATGGCTCGAGCTTCGGCCCGAGACAGTATGCATCCATGGGGACACCCCGGGTGCGGTGGCCTTGGCCCGCGTGGCGGCACAGGAGTTGGGGCGGGGCCCAAGAACGTCTGGGCAGCAATGACAGGGAACGGCACCGTCGCACCATGAACACACTGCTTTATGGGGTTGATGCCTTCACCCACGAACCGTTTCGGGGAAATCCGGCGGCGGTGTGTGTCCTGGAAACACCGGCGACGCCCAGTTGGATGCAGCAGGTGGCCGCCGAGATGAACCTTTCCGAGACGGCCTTCCTCGTGCCCAAAGGATCCCTGTGGGGACTGCGGTGGTTCACTCCAACTACGGAAGTCGCGCTGTGTGGGCATGCCACTCTCGCGAGCGCTCATGTCCTGTGGGAAATCGGACGGGTTCCCGCGGAATCTCGAATCCGATTTCAAACGGAACAAAGCGGCATCTTGGAGTGCCAGTACAGTCTAGACGGCATCCGCATGGATTTCCCGTCCCGACCGGCCCTCCAGGAAGAGCCTCCTGAAGGGCTGTGCACCGCATTGGGGGCGTATCCGGTCTGGGTGGGGCGAAGCGAGTATGATTACCTGGTGGAACTGGAGGACGAGTCCGCCGTGAAATCCCTGAAACCGGACTTCGGCGTCCTGGAACATCTTCCCGTCCGCGGCGTCATCGTGACGGCCCGCGGTTCCGCACCGTATGACTTCGTTTCCCGGTTCTTTGCCCCAGCAGCGGGTGTCCCGGAAGATCCGGTGACGGGATCAGCCCACTGCACCCTCGCCCCTCATTGGGCCCGGCGACTGGGAAGAGTCGAATTGACCGGATGGCAGGCCAGCCGGCGGGGCGGGGAGGTTCAAGTCCACCTCATGGGCGACCGGGTCCGTCTCGGGGGTCGTGCGGTGACGGTTTGGAGGGGTGAATTTCGATAATTGGAATTTTCTGAACAAATTCGACCGGCTAGATGTCCGCATTGGCATCCAGGATCGCAAAATGGGCGGAGTTTACCCCCAATTTGCGGTGCTCGGAGGTTCTTGACGGTGGAAAAACTCCGAATATTTCTTTTCCCCCGTCACGAGATTACCAAACCTGCTGAATCGCAATTGGCATGATTACCGTCCAGGACCTGGTGAAAGATTTCGGCCCGAAGAGGGCCGTGAACCGCGTTTCGTTTACCGTTCAGAAAGGGGAGATTCTGGGATTCCTCGGGCCCAACGGCGCTGGAAAGTCGACGACCATGCGGATGATCACGGGGTTCATCCCTCCGACATCCGGTCGGGTGGTGGTCGGCGGGCATGACGTCAACGAAGATCCCATTGAGGCCAAGCGCCTGATGGGTTACCTGCCGGAAAGTGCTCCCTGTTACAGCGACATGACGGTTCACGGGTTCCTATCCTTTGCCGCCGAAATGCGCGGTTTGCATGGAACGGCCCGTGAAGACGCCATTCGCAAGGTGGCAGGCCTCTGTTTCCTGGAGTCTGTGTTGCACCAATCGGTGGACACCCTGTCCAAGGGGTTCCGCCATCGCACCTGCCTGGCGCAATCGATCATCCATGACCCTGAGGTGCTGGTTCTGGACGAACCCACGGACGGCCTCGATCCCAACCAAAAGCACGAGATCCGTCAGTTGCTGAAGCGGTTCGGTCGGGACAAAGCCATCATTTTCTCGACCCACATCCTTGAGGAGGTGGATGCGGTCTGTTCCCGGGCCATCATCATTGACCAAGGCCGGGTGGTGGCGAATGGGACGCCTGCTGAACTCCGGGCGCGCCACGAAATGGCCGGTTCGGTGTTGTTGCGGGTGCATGGGACTGCGTCGGATGCCATTCGTGGACGCCTGTCCAGTCTTGGAGTGGCGGGGAAGGTGACCGTTTCGGGCGAGGGTAGCGCCGTTGTGGCGCGGGTGTTCCCACGCGATAAGTCCGTCAATGGAGACCTGGCCCGCGCGGTGGGCGAGCTGGCGAATCGCGAAGGGTGGCGCTTTGATGAGCTTCGGGTGGAGGAGGGCCGGTTGGACGACGTGTTCCGGAGCATTACCCAACCCGACACCCGGCGGTCGGCTGCCTGAGCAGCCCTGGCGTGCAGTGCATCCATTTCGGTTCGTACGACTTTTCCATGAACTCCGAGGCAATTCGCAACATCTGGACGATCGCGAAGCGGGAACTGGTGGGCTATTTCAACTCCCCGGTCGCATACGTGTTCATCGTCATCTTCCTGCTTCTAAACGGCTTTTTCACCTTCATGCTGGGCAACTACTTCGGCCGGGGTGAAGCCAACCTCAATGCCTTTCTCATGTGGCATCCCTGGCTGTACCTCTTCCTGGTTCCGGCCGCCGGCATGCGGCTCTGGTCCGAGGAGCGGCGCGTGGGAACACTGGAACTGCTGCTCACCATGCCCATCTCGGCCTGGCAGGCGATCATTGGAAAGTTTCTCGCCTGCTGGTTCTTCCTGGGGTTGGCCCTGACGTTGACGTTTCCCGTGGTCCTGACCACGACGTACCTGGGGCACCCGGACATGGGAGCCGTCTTCACCGGCTATGTGGGAAGCTTTCTGCTTGCCGGAGCCTATCTCGCGGTGACGGTGATGACCTCGGCCATGACGCGGAACCAGGTGATTTCGTTCATCCTGTCGGTGGTCATCTGTTTCTTCCTCATCCTGGCCGGCTGGGAACCGGTGACGGAGCTCCTGGTCCGCTGGGCGCCTGACTGGCTGGTCAGTACGGTGGCTTCGTTCAGTGTGATGCCGCATTTTGCCCAATTTCAACGGGGACTGCTTGACCTGCGTGACATCGTCTTCTTTGGCAGTGTGATCGCCTTCTGTCTGTTTTCCACCAGCGTGGTCCTTCGCGGCCTGCGCGGTGCCTGATCTGCCTGATCTGAAACCAACTCTGAGTCCTGATGAAATCTTCCAAGTTTCAGACCCTTCTGTTTTCCGCCGCCGGGGTCGTCCTGGTGTTCGTCGCCCTGGTCGGGCTGAACCTAATCGTGAGCCCCGCCCCGCTTCGCGTCGACTTGACCGCCGACAAGCTGCATACACTGTCGCCGGGCACGGAGAAGATACTCAAGCGGGTCGACGGACCGATTGAGATCCGGTTTTATG
>JBGAPN010000019.1:0-24747 GCA_044221235.1 Limisphaerales bacterium | reverse complement strand
GTGAGGTCCGGTTCTGACGGTTGCCGCCCCCGGGATCCAACATGCCGCGGTTCAGGCGGCAGAAACACCAGCGGACGTTGCGGCCGGTTGCAGCGAGGCTCGCAAGGACGTCTTGAGCACCTTGCCGGTCGCATTGCGGGGCAGACTAGGGAGTAGGACGGCGCGCCGTGGCAGCTTGTAATCGGCGAGCCGTTCTTTAAGGAAGGCGTGGAGGGCGCGTTCGTCGAACGTCTGGCCTTCTTCCATGGCAACGAAGGCCACCGGCCGTTCTCCGCGACGTTCGTCAGGTTCGCCAACCACGGCGCATTCCCGGACCCCGGGAAACTGGTGGATGACCTCTTCGATCTCGCGGGGATACACGTTGATGCCATTGGGCTTCAGCATGTCCTTCTTGCGGTCAGTGATGACGTAGTAACCGTCGGGACGTCGGTGTCCGATGTCCCCAGTGTGCAGCCAGCCCCCCACGATGGATTCGGCTGTTTTCTCTGGAGCGTTCCAATAGCCGGCCATGACGTTGCCGCCCCGGACGCAGATTTCGCCATCCACGTTGTCCGGGAGCATTCGGCCGGTGTCGTCCTGGATGCTCATCTCCACGTCGGGAATCGGCAGTCCGATGGTCCCGGCGATCCAGGGTCCCTGGACGGGATTAACGGAGACCACCGGGCTGGCCTCGCTGAGCCCGTAGCCTTCGATGAGCGGAACCTTCGGGTGCCGCGCATTGAAGCCCTTGAGGATTTCCATGGGCAACGGACCGGCGCCGCTGATGCACAGGCGCAGGGGAAGTTCGATCCCTGGGGGAAGTCCGGTCAGGGCCCGGAACACTTGCGCCATGGCGGGGAGGACCGTTCCGGAATTTCCCAGGAGTTCCTCGATCAGGGCCTTGGGCGGGTGCAGGGACTGGATCAGAACAATCGATCCCCCCACCAGCAGGGGAAGGAGGATGCAGACCGTCAGCATGAAGCTGTGGAACATCGGCAGCATGAGGACCAGACGGTCGATCTCGACCACCTGGAGGATCTGACGGCAGGACTCGACGTTGTGGAGCAGATTGCCGTGGGTCAGCATGGCGCCTTTGGGCCGACCGGTGGTGCCGCTGGTATAGATCAGGACGGCCAAATCGGAGGAACATCGGGCGACGATGCCACCGTCGGAAACCCAGTGGCGGCGGGGATCTCCTCGGCCAGAAGGACGCGGAGTCCCGGGCGGGAGGCAAGAATGGGAGCCAGGGTGTCGTGGGCGGACTCCTCCGTGATGACGACCTGGGCGCCGGAATCGGTGAGCAGATACTCCACTTCGCCTGATTTGAGGAAATTGTTCACCGGAACGGCGACGGCGCCGGCCGCAAGGATTCCCAATAATGCGGGAATGAATTCGGGCCGGTTCTTCAGCCAGATGGCGACGCGGTCGCCGGGTTGGACCCCGAAGTCGTTCCGAAGACGGCGAGCAACCCAGTGGGATTGAGTGAGGAACCGATGATAGGTGAATTGTTCCCGTCCCCAGTGGAGGGCGGTTTTGTCCGGTCGGGCGGATGCCGACGCCGCGAAGGCCGTAAAGAGGTCCTGACTCATCGATGGAGTCGCGACAGTGGACCGGGGTGAACTTCCGAATGCAAGGCGCGGTTGTTTCTCGGCGTTGCCACCTGCCCGAGGTGCACGTAGGTTCCCGCGTCCTGTATGGAAACCGTCGTGGGCGTACTTTATGTGGCCGTGACCGTGCTGGCCCTGTTTGGCGCCAGCATCTTTGTCCATGAGTATGGACATTACTGGATGGCCCGCCGTCGCGGCATGCGGGTTGAGGGGTTTGCCATCGGCTTCGGCCCCAAGATGTTTACTTGGAAGGTTGATGGCATTGAATGGTCCGTCCGTTGGATTCCTGCGGGTGGATTTGTGAAGCTGCCCCAGATGATCACTTCGGAGGCCATCGAAGGGAAAGCTTCCGGGGATACACCGCCGGCACCCCCGTTGTCGCGCATCCTGGTCGCTGTTGCCGGGCCGGCGATGAATGTCGTGTTCGCCGTGGTCATCGCCAGCGTCATCTGGGCCATCGGTCTGCCGGTGTTGGTGAATCCACCCGTTGTGGGGCCGGTGGATCCGCAATCGGTCGAAGGGAAGGCCGGGGTCCAAAGCGGGGACCGGATCGTGCAGGTGAGCGGACATCCCGTGCGCTCCTGCAGGATATCAATCTGGAGGTCATCACCGCCCTCACCAATGTCGTTCCGGTCACAGTGGAGCGATCCGGGAAGATGTTCACCGTCCATCTGCCCACCAAGCGTTCGGAGGCATTGGGGCTCAAGTGGCTGGATCTGGAACCGCAGGAGCGGCCGGTGATCGGATTGGTGCAGCCCGGTACCCCTGCGGAACAGATCGGGCTCAAGGAGGGTGACAAGTTCCTTTCCTTCGACGGCGTTTATGTTTTGAACCAGGGCCACCTGAGTGACGTGATCAACAAAGGGCAGGGGCGGCGTTGCGAGGTGGTGGTGGAACGCGACGGCCAAAAGCTGAACTTCAACGTCACGCCCGTCTTTGATCCGGAAACCCAGCGGGGACGGATTGGAATTGGATTCGCAGGGGGCCACTACGAGGTCCAGCGTCCGGGGCCGACGCCGATTCAGCAATTCGGCGAGGTGTTGCGGCTCATGGGCAAGACCTTCAGCGCCCTCTTCCATTCCAAGGAAACCGGGGTCACGGCCAAGGACATGAGCGGCCCTGTGGGGATCCTCGGCAAGTTGGCGGTGGACGTGAAGACCGACTTCCGTCTCGCCCTCAGCTTCATGGTGATGCTCAACCTGAACCTGGCGATCCTCAACCTGCTGCCGCTCCCGGTACTGGATGGCGGCCACATCCTGATGGCCCTCTACGAAGTGGTGACCCGTCGACGCATTGGGGTACGATTCCAGGAGGTGGTGACCACCGGTTTCGCCGTGGTGCTGATCAGTTTTATGGCGTACGTGACCTTTTACGATGTCCGCCGCGCCCCCATTTTCGGTCACCTGCTCAAACAGAAGAGCGTCGTGGAATCGCCGGCCGGTCGATCGGCAGCCCCTCCGTCTGCGGAGCCGACTCCGGCGAATCCGTGAGGCCCCGGCCTGCGGCTCCGTTGCCTGGGTTCACCGCGCAAGCCATTCCATGTTTTGGTTTTAGGCGTTGGAATGAATTCCCAAAGTCCGCGGGGATTCCGAATGGGACCGACCTCCTTGTGAGTCGGTGACTTCGGGTCATTGATGCTTTGTTTTTGAGTTTTGCTTCTGGGTTTCCCCCCGGCCGGATTCCCCGCTAGTCTGCCCGCCGCATTTCGATGAACTACTGTTCGTCTCTCTGGACTTTCAACCGTCGATCCACCCGTGAAGTGGTGGTTGGAGACCCTGCCCATGGCGGCGTGGTCATCGGCGGGAACCATCCGGTCGTGAAGCAGTCGATGCTGACTTGCGACACCATGAACACGGCTGAGTGTGTGAAGCAGACCCTGGAACTGGTGGCGGTAGGCTGCCAGATCGTGCGCATCACGGCGCCGACCGTGAAGGATGCCGCGAACCTGGAGGACATCGTCCGGGAACTCCGCTCGCGCGGTTGCGCGGTTCCGATTGTCGCGGACATCCACTTCAAACCGGAGGCGGCGATGGAGGCCGTCAAGTGGGTGGAGAAAGTCCGGATTAATCCGGGCAACTATGCCGACTCCAAAAAATTCGCGATCAAGGAGTACACGGATGACGCCTATTCGTCGGAACTGCTCCGCATCGAGGAGAAGTTCACCCCGCTCGTTCTGGAAGCGAAGCGGCTCAAGCGGGCCCTGCGCATCGGCACCAATCACGGTTCGTTGTCCGATCGAATCATGAACCGATATGGGGATACCCCGCTTGGCATGGTGGAGAGCGCGCTGGAATTCGCGCGCATCTGCCGCAAGCACGACTTCCACAATTTTGTGTTCTCGATGAAGTCGTCGAACCCAAAGGTCATGATCGAATGCTACCGGCTGCTGACGACGCGGCTCAACCAGGAAGGCCCCGACTGGAACTATCCGCTACACCTTGGAGTGACCGAAGCCGGGGAAGGAGAGGACGGCCGAATCAAGTCCGCCATTGGCATTGGTTCACTCCTGTGCGACGGAATTGGGGATACCATTCGCGTCTCGTTGACCGAAGACAGCCCGCGCGAAATTGCGGTGTGCAATGACCTGCTCGCCCAGATTCCCCGCCTGGTTGTTTCCCCGGCGTCGAGTCCGGGAGCCTCCCCGGCGATTGGCTCGGCGGTGTTGCCCTGGGATCCGTTTGTCTACAAGCGGCGCGACACGGCTGTCGCGGAACTGGGCTCGTACGCCTGTGGTGGGGAAAACCTGGTCCGGGTGGTGGTGACGGCCGCCACATTCGAAACGGTGGCGCCGCGGATTTCCCCCAAGGCGGATGTGCGTCCCGAAGGGATTTACGAAGAGCTCAACGTGCTGGAGTTGGATCCGACGGGACCCATTGCCCCGGATGCCATTCCCTGCGATACGCAGCTGGTCACCGTGAAGGACGGCATTGCGCTTCCGCCCATCACCGCCTTTCGCCTGTTGGCGGTTCGACTGCACCAGGTGGGACGGCGGAATCCGATCCTGCTCAAGGATTGCCTGACCTTCGAGGCGGTGCCACTGACACCCGAAGTGGCATTGCTCCGGGGTGCAACCAATCTGGGGTCCCTGCTCGCCGATGGCATTGGTGACGCGGTTCTGGTTCGCGGCGAGTCCGGGGCGGGTCAGTCGCTGCGCTTGGCCTTCCACATACTTCAAGCGGCCGGCTGCCGTTCGTTCAAAACGGATTACGTGGCCTGCCCGAGCTGCGGGCGGACGTTGTTCAATCTCCAGACGGTCACCGCCCGGATCAAGGCGCGCACGGATCACCTGAAGGGGGTGAAGATTGCCATCATGGGCTGCATTGTGAACGGGCCCGGCGAGATGGCCGACGCGGATTTCGGCTACGTCGGCGGTGCGCCGAACAAGATCAACCTCTACGTGGGCAAGAAGCCGGTAAAGTTCAACATCCCGGAAGACGAGGCGGTGGAGCGTCTGGTGGATCTCATCCGAGAGCACGGCAAGTGGGTGGATCCGGAGCCCAAGGAAGCCTCCGTCGTCGCGTAGCCGGGGGATGGCGGGTGCGAAGAGGGTTTCAGATGGGGCCGCAGGCACTGCAGCCCCACCGGGAAGGGACCTGGCCTCAATTCGACGTGGCCGATGCGGCGAGGGTTTCCTCGAAGTCGACGATCTCGCGGATCTGCGTGAGAAACCAGCGGTCGATTTTGGTGAGGTTAAAGATCTCCTCGATGGTGAATCCGGCGCGTAGCGTGGCGGATGAAGAAGATCCGCTCCGCATTGGGCACGCTGAGCTTCCGCGTGATCACCTCGCGGGGCAGGGTGTCCCGATCCCCGTACATTTCGATCACCTTGGGTTCGTCCGGATGTCCATCACCGCGCTCAAACAGCGGCAGTGTACCGGTGATCCGCCACGCCTTGCCATCGCCACCCAAACCGCTGCGCCCGATTTCCAGGGACCGAAGACACTTTTGTAGGCTCTCCTTGAAGGTGCGGCCAATCGCCATGGCTTCGCCGACGCTCTTCATCTGCGTGGTCAGCGTCGGATCCGCCTGGGGGAATTTCTCAAAGGCAAATCGCGGGATCTTGGTGACCACGTAGTCGATCGTGGGCTCAAAGCTTGCCGGCGTCTCGCGCGTGATGTCGTTCTTGATTTCGTCGAGCAGGTACCCGACGGCGAGCTTGGCGGCGATTTTCGCGATCGGGAATCCGGTGGCCTTCGACGCGAGCGCGGAGCTGCGGCTGACCCGGGGATTCATCTCGATGATCACCATGCGTCCCGTGTCGGGATTGACGCCAAACTGGATATTCGAGCCGCCGGTCTCAACCCCGACCGCCCGGATCACCGCGAAACTCTGGTCGCGCATGATCTGGTACTCCTTGTCGGTGAGCGTCTGGATGGGAGCCACCGTGATGGAGTCGCCGGTGTGAACTCCCATGGGGTCAAAGTTCTCGATGGAACAGATGATCACGCAGTTGTCCGCCCGGTCGCGCATGACCTCCATCTCGTACTCCTTCCACCCAAGGAGCGATTCCTCCACCAGGATTTCGGAAACTGGGGACAGGTCGAGGCCGCGCCGCGCGATTTCCTCGAACTCGTCGCGATTGTAGGCGATGCCTCCGCCGGTGCCGCCGAGGGTGAACGCCGGCCGGATGATGACCGGAAAACGGCCGATGCGATCGGCGACGGCGCGGGCTTCGGCGATGTCATGGGCGGTGCCGCTGACCGGAACATCCAGCCCGATGGTCAGCATGAGGTCCTTGAAGATCTGCCGATCCTCGCCCTTCTCGATGGCTTCGGCCTTGGCGCCGATCATCTCCACGCCGTGTTTCTCCAGAACCCCGGATTTGTGGAGCTTCATCGCGGTGTTCAGCGCGGTCTGGCCGCCCAAGGTCGGCAGCAACACGAGGCGGTGGGCCACGTCGGGTCCGCCGGTGGCGGGGACGCCCAGGCGGCGCATTTCCTCCAGTTCGCGCACGATGATCTTCTCCACCGCTTCGGGAGTGATCGGCTCGATGTAGGTACGGTCGGCGAACTCCGGGTCGGTCATGATGGTGGCCGGGTTCGAGTTCACCAGAACGACCCGGTAGCCCTCCTCCCGGAGGGCCTTGCAGGCCTGGGTCCCGGAGTAGTCGAACTCACAGGCCTGGCCAATGATGATGGGACCGGCGCCGATGATGAGGACGGAATGAATGTCGGTGCGTTTCGGCATGCGTCGAAAAGTGTCGAGATGGAACACGGGAAGCGCCGAATGCGCGAAGAAAATCTCCTGGAAGCGGAGTCAATCGCCACCGGGAGGCGGGGAGGGACCGGGAGAAAAATCTTTTGACAGCGGGGTGGGTCTTCCGGCATTGGTCTGCGCGTTCCGAGTCCTCCAGACTTGGGGCATGCTCATCCAGAGTGGCTGAGGGAACGGCCCGCAGACGCCACGGCAACCGGTCGGACGACAGTTCGATGACCAGGTGCCAAATCCGGCCGGTGATTTGAAGACAAGTCGCCGGCAAAGATGAGAAGTGTTGGTCCGGTTTTCCGACCCCTTCTCGTCCGACGGGAAGGGGATTTTTGTTTCCCTGAACCGGAGTCACCTGGCTGGGCTGGCTGGCAATGCGGTGCCGGTCGAGAAACACAATTATGAGCCATAGCCAGGGATTCATGAAGGCGCTGAAGTGCCGCGAATGCGGACACGAGTATGCGTTGGGTGCCACCCACGTCTGCGAATTTGACTTCGGTCCGCTCGAAGTGGCCTACGACTATGAGCGCATCAAGGGCAGCCTGAACCGGGATGCGATCCTCGCACGGCCGCAGACGATGTGGAGGTACCGTGAGCTCCTGCCCGTGGCGGGTGAGCCCACGGTCGGATGCCAGGTTGGTTTTACGCCGCTGGTCAAGGCCGACCGACTGGCGAAGCGACTGGGCATCCGCGAACTCTACGTCAAGAACGACGCGGTCAATTACCCGACCCTGTCGTTCAAAGACCGCGTGGTCAGCGTGGCGCTGAGCCGTTCCGTGGAGCTCGGTTTCAAAACGGTGGCCTGTGCCTCGACCGGCAACCTGGCCAATTCGGTGGCGGCCAATGCCGCGGCGGCGGGCCTGGAGTGCTACGTGTTCATCCCGAGCGATCTGGAACAGGGCAAGGTAGTGAACTCCCTCGTCTACGGAGCCCACGTGATCGGCATCCGGGGACACTACGACGAAGTGAACCGGCTGTGCGCCGAGATTGCCGGCAAATACGGATGGGCTTTCGTGAATGTGAACATGCGGCCTTATTATGCCGAAGGCTCGAAAAGCATGGGCTTCGAAATCCAGGAGCAGCTGGGCTGGCGCATCCCCGAACACACCGTGGTCTGCATGGCGTCGGGTTCGCTGCTCACCAAGATCCACAAGAGTTACCAGGAGTTTTCCAAGCTGGGCATTGTTCCGGAAACCAAGTGGAAGATTCATGGCGCCCAGGCAACGGGCTGCAATCCCATCACCCAGGCCCAGAAGGCAGGGCTCGATTTCTTCAAACCTCAAAAGCCGAACACCATCGCGAAATCGCTCGCCATCGGGACCCCGGCCGACGGGTTCTATGCACTGCGGGTGATGAAGGAGACCGGCGGCCATGGAGAAGACGTGACCGACGACGAGATCCGCGAGGGCATTCGTCTGCTGGCGGAGACCGAAGGCATCTTTGCCGAGACCGCGGGTGGCGTGACGGTGGGCGTGGCAAAGAAGCTCATTGCCCAGGGCAAGATCCCCGCGGATTCCAGTGCGGTTTTGTGCATCACCGGCAACGGGCTCAAGACGTTGGACGCCGTGGTGGGGCATGTGGGTTCCACGCGTGAGATTCGTCCGAGTCTCCGTGAATTCGAGGCACTGCGTGTGGCCGACCAGCCGGAGTTGGCGGTGGCGTAGCGATTGAAACCGTTAACAGAGAACTCCGACCACGACGTTGACCATGATTCGAATCTCCATTCCTCCCACCCTGCGGCGGGTGTGTGGCGGCGAAGACTCCGTGCAGGTCCAGCCGGGCACCCTGACCGACGCCATCACGCAGATGCATGGACGGTTTCATGGGGTCCGTGACCGACTGCTGGATCGGAACGGCCGGATCCGGGGTTCGGTGCTGGTGTTCGTGAACAACGAAGATGTCCGTTTCCTCAACCAGCACGAAACCGAGCTGCGGCCGGGCGATGAAGTGACCATCATTCCCGCCTTTGCGGGAGGTTGAGGATGTCGGCTTGCAACATCGCTCCACCCGGGAAATCCTCACTGTCTTAATCGCATGTCCGTCAAGGTTCGCATTCCCACGCCACTTCGGAAATTGACCCACGAGCAGGAGCTTGTGGAGGTTTCAGCCGGCACCATCGGTGGTGCCATCCATGAAATGCAGTCCCGGTTTCCGGGCATCCGCGAACGCCTGATGGATGACGCCGGCCAGGTGCGCCGTTTCGTCAACATTTACGTCAATGAGGAGGACATCCGTTTCCTCCAAAATAATGACACGCCGATCAAGGACGGGGACGAGGTGAGTATCATCCCGGCGATCGCCGGCGGTTGAGGGCAACATCCCTTGAACGGGAGCCGGACCGGCTGTCACTCGAAATTGTTGTGGTTTTTGCCGTTCCGGAAGGGGCCGGAAATGGGTGAGCGTGGGGCGAACCGCCTGACTCACTGCTTGACCGGATTGGTCGGCGGTCTTATGTCCGCAACAAGTGCTTGGTCCCCAAGCATCCAATCCAAAGAGACTCCCTATGACAAAGCGCGATCTCGTGGTCCGGATCTCAACTGAGACGGGACTCATCCAAGAGAAGGTGCAGGAAGTGGTGCAGAAGACCCTCGACTACATCTCCGAAGCCGTCGCCCAGGGCAAAACCGTCGAGCTGCGCAACTTCGGCGTATTTGAAGTGAAGATTCGCAAGGCGCGAATCGGACGTAATCCAAACCAGCCTGAGAGGGACGTTCCCATTCCCCCGCGGGCTGTCGTGAAGTTCAAGCCCGGTAAGGAAATGCGGGAATCCGTCATTCAACTTACCCCCAAGGAGTAATTCCTCCGAAACCGAAACCGGAAGCGGGACACCCAGATGGATCTCCCGCGCCCCCGGCGGTGCATCAGCCGGCCGACATCGTCCACGGTGTCGGCCGGTCGAGCGAAACTCACTTCTCCGCCAGTAACTTCTCCACTTTTCCTTCCAGGTCTTCCCGGCCGTTCAGGTCCCTCACCTTTCCCGCTTTGTCGACCAGCCACATGGTGGGAATTCCTTGGATTCCAAACTGGGTCCCGAATTTGTTCTTCCAGCCTTCGCCGTCGAAATACTGCGGCCAGGCCATCCCCTTCTTCTTCACAAAGGACTCCAAGGCTTCCTTGTCCTGGTCAAAGCTGATCCCAACGATCTCGAATCCCTTGGGGTTCAGCTTGTCGTAAGCCGCCTTGACCTTGGGCAGCTCCGCTACACAGGGCCCGCACCACGTCGCCCAAAAATCCACCAGCACCACCTTTCCCTTGAGGTTCGCCAGTTTGATTTGGCGGCCATCGACGGCGGTGAATTCCAGGTTCAGAGGCTGCCCCAACATTTCCTGTTTCTTGAGGATGCCTTGGGCCATGACTTTGAGTTCCGGCGGGACATCTTTGGCCGATGCGACCTCTTTTGCGATTTGGACGGCCTTGTCGCCCCCGAGCCCTTCACCAATCTGAAGGAGCGCCGCATACGCTTCCGGGCGGTCGGGGAACTCCTTCATAACGGCGCGGACCCCCTTTTCAAATTCGGCCAACATGGCGGCCATGCCCTGGGATTGGAGTTTCAGTGCCGCCTGCATGGCAGCCTGCATTTTGGCTTCGAAGGGGTCCGTGGACGTTGGGGCGGGTGCTTCATTTCCGCCGGCCCGCAGCATGGAGACCCGGATTTCCTTGGCGTCATTCAGGTGCGTGCTTTCCGGGTACTTCTTGACGAAGTCCCGTGCCTTGTCCGCCGCGACAGCGGCGGCTTCACCCATTGATTTCCGAAACGCGGCATATTCCTCGTCCGTCGGCTTCCGGTCATTCCAATCCGAGGGCGGGAGGGGTGGTTTCGTCGCCTCCCGAACCGCCTTCCAGTCGTCCGATTCGGAACTGGCCGCCGTCTTGGCCGTGTCGGCTTTGGAGGCGGCCTGCGGTGCCTGCGCCACAGCGGCCAAACAGGGAACACCGAGCGCGATGCAAAGGAGTATTGGGAAGGGCAGATTCATGGGATGGAAACAGGGGCGATGAAAGCCCGGCAAAACTCGCTGGCCACACCGGGCATTCAAGCTTCTTTCTCCTTCGGCCTCCCCTCACGGGCGGACCGAATCTGGTTCAAGACGAAAAGCAGTCGACGCGGATTGGCGGGGTTCGCGCTGTCGCCCTCGCGGACTTCCGGCGTGGGATGCTCGATCGCCCGGGAGAGGGCGGCCTCAAGGGAGTCCAGATCGCCGGAAGCGAGGTCGAGCCGGGTTGTGGGTTCCTGAAGAATTCGGGCGTGGCGCCGGGCTGACTCGAGAAGCAATCCGCAAGGGTCAAGGCAGGGAATCACTGATTTGGTCCCGCGGGAGTCCGGTTCCAGACCTGGAGCGGTCCAAAGCCTTCGCCGAAGGCAAAATTTCGGACTGCACCCGGCACGGACAATTTCCGCAGCCTGGGTGTCGGACACCGATCGGATGCCCCGATAAATGCCTGTCTGCCGCTGGATGAATTCCCGGAACGGGGTGCAGGGAGGGGGCACCTGTCGGGCGGCGTACCAGTCGGCCACCGCTCCCGGATACAAGTGTTCCAAGGCCTCTTGCAACTCCGCCGGCGTCAGTGAGGCACAACGCCATCCCTGCTGTAGATTCGGGGCTGCCTTGTTAGGACGAAAGACGCCGTAAATCGTGACCTCCGCGAGGCCTGCCAAATCGTTCAGCTCAACGGACTGCAGTTGGGATGGGTCCTTTCCAACATCTCCGATGTGTCGCAGTGCCAGTCCGGGGGTCTCCTGCTCGATGCGCACTTGGATGAAGTCCATCGGGAGGGGATTTGCCTCCAGAAGCGCGGACAGGAATGGGTTCCCGATGGGGTCCATGGACACTGCAGTCTACTCGAAGAACGGAGGAAGCAAACCAAGGCGGTGGAGATTCTTCCTGCTGTGGGCATCGACTGGAGTTCCCAGATCGAGGGCGGAACGGAGGGACGACGGAAACGGCCGCTGGCAGGGGTGGGATCAACCGTGGTAGACGATGAGGACCCCGAAATCCGCCAGAATCTTTTGGGAACCCAGTTCCACGTAGCTGTAGTTGATCGAATTGATGCTGACGATGTTCTCGTCACCGATCTTGTTGAGAGCCTCGGTGACGACGACGTCGAAATTGTCGTGCCCCACCTCCTTGCAGTCGGAGTGGCGAATGGTCTTGATCCGAAGCCGTTTGGTGCCGTCCTTGTTGGCGTTTTCCAGCGTGGGAAGCGACTTCTTGATGAGTTTCTCGACCGGCATTTCGCTGACGGGCACGGCGAAATGCTTCTCCTCCTTGGCCGCGGCGGAACTGCGGGCCGCGATACCCACCTTGAGATTGGTCTGATCCGGCTGGGGAATGGTGATCTGTTGCCCGCAGGAAGGGCATGAGATGTTCTGCCCCGCGGCGGAGGCTTCCACTTCGAGTTCCTGACGGCAGGACGTGCACCTAAAGACAATGTCCATGGCAGAAATTCCGGATTGGTTGAAGGCTTAGCGGAGTTTGCGGGAAATGGGAAGCCTTGGACGCGATTCTTGGACAGTTTCAGGCGTCGATCCAGCCGTCACGTGGCACGGAAACCCGGAAACATGGAAACAGGGCGGTGACCATGGCGGTCATCGGGAACTGTTGCGTTAACCTTCCGGCGCCCAGCCTCTGTTCCTGGGCACCGCGGCGTTCAATACGTGGGATCTGCAGCGTCAGGGCAGAATAAGCCGGAAAAAGGCATGGCCGGTGGATGGGACGGTCAACTCACGGCGGGACCCTGTCCGAATCGGAAGGCTCGACAGCGGCTCCCATGGGCCGGCCAGGCTTCCGGCTCCTGTGGCCTGGAACTCGGCACCAGGATTGTCCCAGGAGAGCGTGAAGGATTCCCCAGCCGGAGTGATGACGAGGCTGGGTGTTTGGAATGTGGCGGAGTCAACCAGGAGCGGTCCCACTTCGTTTCCGAATCGTTCTTTGGACTGGGTGCCAACGTACGTCTCCACGACGTGCCCGTTCCGGTCGATGAGGACAGTGGTGGGAACCGAGACAATGCGACCGAACAGATCGGCGAGTGATCCCTGGCGGTCCCAGACGATGTCGTAGGGGATCTGGTGTTGCACAACGAACGAGCGGACCGCGTCAAGGGATTGGGGGTCGGAGTCCACGGAGACTCCAATGACCTGCAGTCCGCTGGATCCGTACTGCTGCTGGAGCTGGATTAAATTGGATAAATCATCGGCGCAGGAACCGCACCACGTCGCCCAAAAACACAGGACGACCACCTTTCCGGCGTACTGACTCCAGGAGATGTCGGTACCGTCGACTGATGGAAGGGTCCAGTCGGGTGCCTGGGGTAGGGCCTCGGCGGCGATCGAAAGCCGAATGTTCCCCGCGGCATTGTCGAATCCGTCGACGGCGAGGTAATAGGTGGTCCCTGCGAAGACACGGATTCGGACAGCACTGGTGGAGGTCGCTCCTCCGGCGTCATCGTTGGAGTCAACTTCCGTCAACCGGCTTAGATCGGACCCGGAATAAACGCCCAGCAGGGTATCGTAATCGCTGCCCAAGGTCTGGATAACGACGTTGGTCGATACGTCCGGAGTCCACTTCCACCAAACCGAATGGCCAATGGGTTCACCAGCATGGAGTGGCTCGAAGGCCTCGACAGTGGCCTGGGTGCTGTTCCCCGTGACCGTCACCGGAAGGCGGGGTGCAATCTCTTCGGCAAATTGGAGGCTGTCGTTGTCCGGTGCGTTCGTGATGGGGGCCAGCGAGAGCTTGAACGGTCCGGACTCCTCGTCTCCAGACACCACGCCGATCCAATAGGTGCGATTCGCAGAGGCGAACAAGCGGAGGGCGGGTGCCACTTCAATTCCGGGGATCGCATCATCGTTGAATGCGGCGAGCCTCAATTCGCCGTCTTGTTCGGCGAGGATTCCCACGGCCAGATCCTGGGAGGGACTGCCCGCAGAGATTTCGACCGGCCCGGTCGAAGGCGACGTCCACGTCCACCAGATCGAGCGGGTCCACCCACCCCAGGCGGCGGCCGGGTCCTCCGGTTCCATGGTGGCTCCGTCCAGATTTCCCTGAACCTGCACCGGCAGACGCGGGCTGACGGCTTTGGCGTTGGCGATGGCATCATTCACCGGCCCGGCGGCGTGAACCGTCCCCACCAGCAGCCAGCCGACGACCCACAGAACCGTTGGACAACGTGCAACCATCCCTGAATCCCGTTCGACCGAGACTCATGCGGTGGGTGCATCACCGGGTCAAACGCATTCCCCGGTTTGGCCCCGCCTATTCTCCCGCAACGCGACTAATGCGGGCCCCTAGGGCACGCAGCTTGTCTTCCATGCGCTCGTATCCGCGGTCGAGGTGGTAGATCCTGTGGACTTGTGTTTCGCCTTTCGCGGCGAGTCCGGCGATGACCAGGGCTGCGCTCGCGCGAAGGTCACTGGCCATGACCGGGGCGCCGCTGAGGGCGGTCCCTCCCTTGACGATGGCATTGGGACCTTCGATGGCGATGTTGGCACCCAGGCGCATCAGTTCGGCAACGTGCATGAACCGCGATTCAAAGATCCGTTCCGTGATCACGCTGGTTCCGGGCGCGAGGCATGACAGGGCCATGAACTGGGCTTGGACGTCCGTCGGAAAGCCCGCATAGGGCATTGTCGTGATGTCGGTGGGCGTGAGCCGGCCTTTTCGGGAGACCCGCAGGGTTCCGGATTTCCGTTCGATCCGGACTCCGGCCTCGCGGAGCTTATCGAGGACCGCGGCGTAATGTTCGGGACGGGAGCCATGCACAATGACGTCGCCGCGAGTGGCTGCGGCAGCGCAAATGAACGTGCAGGCCTCGATACGGTCCGGGATCACCTCATGCTCGGTCCCGTGCAATTGCGATACCCCCGTGATGGTGAGCGTGGGACTGCCGATGCCCTGGATGCGTGCGCCCATGGAAACCAGGAAATTCGCCAGATCGGAGACTTCCGGTTCACAGGCGGCGCTTTCGATGACCGTCACCCCGTCGGCAAGGGAGGCGGCCATCATAATGTTGGCCGTGCCCAGTACGGTCGGGCCGGCCCTGCCGCCCAGGAATACGGTGTTGCCGCCCAGTCTCCGCGCATGGGCATTGATGTAGCCGCTCTCGATCTCGATGCGGGCCTTGAGGGCCGAAAGCCCCTTGAGATGCAGGTCGATCGGCCGGGTCCCGATGACGCACCCTCCGGGCAGTGAGACCCGGGCCTCTCCGCAGCGCGCCAGCAGGGGACCCAGAATGCAGATGCTGCCGCGCATTTTTCGGATCAGTTCGTAATCCCCAAAGCCTTTGATCTTGGCGGCACGAACCGTGACGGTGCCCTCCTCAAATCGGGTTTCGGCGCCCAGTGACTCCAGGATGCGGAGCATGAACCGCACATCACTCAGGTCGGGTACGCGGCGAATGGTGCACGCGTCCGGTGTCAGCAAGGTAGCTGCCAGGATGGGAAGCACGGCATTCTTGGAGCCGCTGATGGTCACTTCTCCCCGGAGCGGGAGTCCTCCCTCGATCAAAAAGCTGTCCATGAATCAGGAACCGCCGATCCCGCCCCCCGGGCGGATTGTCCGCCGGGGCAGTGCTGGGTTTGTGTCCGTCAGGATTGCGGTGACCCCACGATGAGAATCCGTTCGCGGCCGGACAAGTCTTTCTCGATGCCGATTGATTCCCAGCCGAGTTCGGCGAACAGCCGGGTCAGGGCCGGTCCCTGTCCGTCGCCGAATTCCACCAGAAGTCGCCCTCCGGGCTTGAGCCAGGGCCGGGCGATGCGGGCCAGTTCACGGAAGCAGTCGAGTCCGTCGGGACCGCCGTCGAGAGCGAGCCGGGGATCGTGGTCCCGAACTTCCGGCTGGAGCTGCCCGATTTCAGTGGTTGGGATGTAGGGTGGATTGCTGACAATGGCGTCAAAGGGGGAAACGGGGACGCCTGCGCCTAACGCGGCGCCGAGACCTTCCAGTCCCTGTCCTTCCACAAAACGAATGGAGTCTGCCAGGCGGTGGGCGATGGCGTTGGCGCGGGCGATGCGAAGTGCATCCGGAGAGGCGTCCAGGGCCGTCACCTTGACCCGGGGGAGGGCACGGGCGATGGACAGGGCGAGGCAGCCGGACCCGGTTCCCCAGTCGAGCACCGACACCGGGGGCGTCCGCGATTTCAGAAATTCGATGGCTTTCTGGGCCAGGATTTCGGTTTCGGGCCGCGGTATCAGGACATCCGGGCCGACGTGCAGGGTGAGATCAAGGAAGGAAGTCCATCCGGTGATGTGCTGGAGCGGCTCGCGACGGCGACGGCGTTCCAGCAACTGCGAGAATTTTCCGGCCTGGGCGGCAGACAGCGGGTCGGACTGCCGCAGCCAGAGTTCCAAGTGGGGGATGTCCAGGAGGTGTCCCAACAGGAGCTGGGCATCGAGGGCGGCGCTCTCAATACCGACAGCGGCGAGTTCCTGTTCTCCAAATTCGATGGCTTCGCGGACAGTCATGGTTCCGGCGAATCAGAATCACCGGGGCCTGCTGACAGACCAGAGTGGAGCCTGCGTTTCAAGCGGGAACCGGTACGTCATTTCGGTGGTGGCGGCGAGCCGGCCGGAGGTTTTCCGGCATGTTCCCGGGATTCCTTCAAGAGTTGAAGGAATTCGGTGGCCGTGACGACTCGGGTGCCGGATGGCAGCCGTTGGATCGTCCGTTCAATGGCGCCCATGGGACCCCCGGAATCCCGAAACGACCACGCGTGGACATTCACCAACGAGAAGCGGTCCGTCCCGGCGGCCGCCGTCGCTGGAGTGTTTGCGATGGCGGCAGCCACCCCTTCCGGCAGAAGTGCTGGTTGGAGGCTTCCCTCGCGGGCGGGTTGCTCCCAAAGAAGGTACCGGTAGCTCACGATCGGCTTTCCCGAATGCCAGCGGACCTTTCCAGCAAAGCGGTTGTAGGGTGCGTAGTCCTTGAACAGGACGCCCGAAACACCCGGCGGTTCGACCACGGCGTCGGCCGCATCGAGGCCGCCTTCCGCATTGAGCACAGACACGAACTGGAGTTGAGACGGAGGCAATGATTCGGCGGTCTGCCGGGCCAGGGCCTCTGCCGACGGAGGGTCTGCCGGGCCAGGGCCTCTGCCGACGGAGAGAGCGACGGGAAATAATATCCGACTCCGCTGGGACCGGCGATGAAGTCATCTTGAACCGTCACTGTCCGGAACAATCGGGCGAGAACCCGCGGCGCCAGCTGGGCGAGCGTCGGGGCCAGTTCCCAGGTCACCGCGAACTGTCCCCGGAGCGGACTGGCCCAGAAACCAGGGGAGTCGACGAAGCCATTCAGCAGCCATTGGACGTTGTCCCCGTCGGTGACCACGAAGGCGACGACCCTCTCGCCCTCCTGCAAGGGTTTAGCCGGGGGCGGAACGGGACGTCGGGGTATCGCCACCGTGAGATGTTCCAGGGCGGAAAGATTCAGGGCCCAGTCCGAAGGAATGACCACGCCACCTCCGATACTGATGTCGCCAACAAATTCCCGCTCGGACGCTCCCCAGCCGAGCACATGCGCTGCGGGACCCAATTGCCGGACGATTTCCCGCCGCTGTGCCTCGCTCGAATCAAAGAATGTGAAGGCGCGATGGGCCACGGCGTAATCCCGC
The DNA here is from genome assembly GCA_044221235.1 of Limisphaerales bacterium. Taxonomy (GTDB): domain Bacteria; phylum Verrucomicrobiota; class Verrucomicrobiia; order Limisphaerales; family UBA9464; genus UBA9464. Next base: position 7,348 of record JBGAPN010000019.1, on the reverse strand, counting down.
AGGTGAAGCGGTTTGTTGACCGGTTGGTGAACGGCCAAGGCGCGGGTGAACCCGGAACCAAACCGGGTGAACGTGGCCGCGTCGTCCAATCCGCGCGCATCGAACAGTTCGCGGAAACCCAGCGATTGAAGGTGCTCCCGGATTGAAGCGTCGGCCACCACGGCATCGCGGAGACCCGCGAGCGACGTGGCGGCGTTGAGACTGGCGTCCTGGATCCTGCAGGTGATGAACCCCTGGACCTGGGTCCGGAACGGCTCAAGGAGTGCCCAGATCGATTCTGCTTCCCGGAGCGTCGTGCCCTCCTGCCGCAGTTCCTCCAACACCCAGGTGCTGGCTCCGGGTCCCTTGAACCAGAGCGTTGCATTGGTTCGATTGAGGAGCCCCTGCAGGGAAGCGGCCAGGGCCTGCTCCGGAGCCGACAAGGGCTGAGGACTGAGAGTCCACAGGACGGAGGCCGGCTTCCCGCCCGGTTGCGCCACCAATCGTGAAAAAAATGGAAACAGAGAGACCAGCGGCAGCAGGAGGTGCCCCATCCACGTGGATCGGGAATTCAGGCGGGCTGGATTCAGGCTGGGCATGGGGTGAACGAGGATGGGGACCATCGGATCCCATCTCCGGCAGACTTTCCCCATCCGGCCCTATTCGATTTGAAGCCACGCTGCCGAGCCGGGTTCAAGCGACACGGCGAAGTCCTTCCCGGACACCCCGGAAACACGGGAACCCGAAAGCGGGGGACCGGCGGTGATGCTGCGGACCCACGGCTGAAGATGAAGCGTCAAGGTCGCGGATTGAGTCAGAGAGCGGTTGACGACCAGCGTGTGGCGTCGGCCGGTGGTCGATTGGAAGACTCCGATCAGGGCGTCACCGCCGTTTACCTCACGAAAGGGACAGGAATCGTCCGGGCCGCGTGTCCCCTGGGGACGGGCACCCGTGTGGAAAACGCCGGTCACCCGGCTGTTGAGAATCCAGTCTGAGCTGCCTTGGAGTTCCCGGTTGAAGCTGCGCAGCAGGTCGTAGGTGGGACTGCGGGTCCCGTCTTCGCGAATCGGTGCGTCGTGGAAGTCCCACGTGCCGGGCCGGGGCGTCCAATAGGTGAAGTACTGAAGTCCGCGGGCTCCATAGGCGAAATTGCTCCACGCCTGCAGCCGGATGTGAGGAAGGCTGGGCATCGGATACGGCTTGTGTGCGCAGGCCAGGGCGAAGGCCCAGAACGGAACCTTGAACTCCTCCGAAGCCTGCCGGATCCATTCCAGGTTCTGATAATAGTCCTCCCGCAGTCGGTCGCCCTCGAGAACCGGATAGTGATCGAAGCTCAGCAGCTGTGGCCGAAATTCGACCATGAAGGCGCGCAGGTATTCGGGATAACTGGATGTTCCGAGCTGGGCGGAACTGGCGTAGGTGGGGAACAGGTTCACATAGCTGGGATGCCGTGGATCCAGCCGGAAGAGGGCGTCACGGGCGGCTGCGAGTGCGGCGAAATCCGGCGCGGAGGGTTCGTCACGGAGCGAATAACCGGCGAGTGCCGGATGGTCCTTCCACGCATTCACCGCCTGGGTCAGGGGCTCCCCAGGCTGACTCAGACGCGCGTCGCCCACAAACTGCTGGACGCCGACCCTGGCCGCCAGGTCCAGGGCACGCGCCGTTCCTTCGGGCGAGTAGTGCATCAGACTGTGAGTGATGCCCATTCCAGCGAGCTCCTCGAAGCGGGCGAGGCTGAGTTCGGACTCCGGAATGCTGTGCCACGCCAGAATGGGAATCCGGGATGCCGGCCTATTGGTGGAACGGGTCGACGAGTCCGTCGCGGTGGCGAGAAGGCGGTCCCGGTCGCCCAGTTGGGAGAGGACTTCGAAGGGGGGCTCCGTGGGTTCCGGCCATTCCCGCGAGGTGAAGAAGTTGAAGAGGTAGATGCCATTCGCACCGTCGGACCAGCGTTCCCGGGCGGACCGGAGATACCCGTCAACGCCGAGGCAGTGCTCACAGTGTCGATCGTTGGCCGAGGGCCGGGACTCGGGCTGAATGGCACCGTAGATCGGAATGCCAGGCACCCAGGTTTTCCAATCGGCGAGGCCCAGGGTCTCGCTGTTGAAGAGCCAGTCACTGACCGTGAGGAAATCCACCCAGCCCCGCCGGTTCCATTCTGCAATGTCGCATGCCTTGGAGGCGGCGACGGCCTGTGCAGGAACCGGACGCGACTGCCCGTAGTCGGTAGGCGCCCGCGCCGCCAGGAGGAGGCGTCGTCCCCGGCGGCTCCCTTCGTTGTCGAGCAGCCGGCGGACCCGCTCCACGAACGCGTTCATGGCCGCAATGTTTTCTCCGGCGGTGCCGCCCTTGAAAAACGTGGGGAACCGTTGGAAGTCGAGCTCAAGCCCGTCGGTATCGTAACGCCGGACGGTCTCCTCGATCAGCCCGTAGACGTAATCCCGGACGGCTCCATGGGAGAAATCGAGGGCCCCATTGGGTAACCGGAACTCCGGGTGGTCCTGCCAGAACGCGGTGCGCAGGAAGTCATTTCCATGGGCGTCGTTCATCCGGAACGTCAGCAGCGTTTCCAGTTCGCGCCGCCGGGCTTCGGCCAAGAGAACCGCGTAGGGATCGATGCCGGCCCCGTAGAATCTCTCCAGGTTCTCGAATCGCTGGCGTTCGTGCGGCGACCACCGGGCGCGTTCCTCGGCGGTGGACAGCGTCCCACGCAGGGTGCCCATCCGGGTCGGGTAGTACAGGACCTGCGCATTCACACAGACCAGGAACGTGTCGACCTGGCTTCCAGGACCCGTGAGTTCCGACACCAGGTTGGTCAGGTCCTGCAGCGTGATGGGGCCGGGACCGTTCCGGCCTGCCCGGAGCGTCATGCAGGAGTCGCCATCCAGATTGTACAGGACGCGGCGGTTTCCCCTGGGCGCTGCGAACAGGCTGAATGAAGTCCAGATGAGAATCACCCAAGCCAGCAGCAGGTCAGGAAATCCCATTCGGCGGTTTCGAGGCATCGGCTCAATGTGTCTCCGCGCCCCGACTGGCGTCGACGCTGAAGCAGCGAAGTTTCCTTTGAGCTTTGCGCCCACTGTTCTGAAGCTCTCGCCATGGATGGACTGATCCGCCGGTTGGACGCTTACCTGCGCCGTGAGCCCCAGGTGGGTCAGAGCGTGTACATCGCCCGCACGGCCGTGGTGGTGGGCGACGTGACCCTTGGGGATCACTCCAGCGTCTGGTACGGCGCCGTGTTGCGCGGGGACATCAACCGAATCGTGGTGGGGCATCACAGCAATGTGCAGGACAACGCGGTGCTGCATTTGGCCGACGAGTTCCCGTGCCTGGTCGGCAACTGGGTGACCATTGGCCATTCCGCGACCGTCCATGCCTGCACGGTGGAGGATGAGTGCCTGATCGGCATGGGTGCCACGGTGCTGGACGGCGCGGTGATCGGCGCCCAAAGCCTGGTTGGAGCGAACGCCCTGGTAACCCCGGGGACCCGGATCCCGCCGGGTTCACTGGTGGTCGGAGCGCCTGCGGTGGTCAAACGGGCGCTGACGCCAGCAGAACGGGACGGGTTGAGGCACTGGGCCGACAAGTACGTGGTCAACGGCGCCTACTGCCTGAAGCACAATCTACACGTGGGTGGACCCCTGCGCTGATCCGGAATTCTTGCGAGCGATTCCTCATTCGATCCGGAACCGGCGCGGCCACTGCTGGTTGGCTTCCCAGAAGGTGGCCTTGTTCTTCATGGTGGGATCCTCGGACGAGGGCTGGATACGACCATCGTCGTCCACGGCGCGGGATACCACGGTGTGTTCACCCGGGCCGGGAGGCTTCCAGTCATAGTGCCAGAAACTCCAGGTGTACCGGGCCTCCGAACCACGCAGGGGTTTTCGTTCCAGGACGGCAGGCTCCCAGGGACCGTCGTCGATCCGAATCTCAACGGACCGGAGTGGCGTCCCGTCACTCCACGCCGCCCCGTTGAAGCGGATCGTTCCGTTGGGGCGGCGAATGGCCCGCGCGGTGACCGACTTGCAGTTGATGTTACAGACACTGGTTTCGCGCCAGTTGGTCCAGTCGGTGCATTCCTTCGTTTCGCCGCGGAGGGTCACATATTCCCGCGCCATCCATTTTCCCATGAACCGCCGGTCGAGAACGTCGACCCGCTTCAACCATTTGACCCAGGCCACGCCGAACCATCCGGGAACGATGAGCCGGAGCGGGAAACCATGGATGGGCAGAAGCGGCTCTCCGTTGTGGGCCCAGGCCAGCAGAACCTCATCCTGGAGTGCGTGCTCGATGGCCAGGCTCCGGGCGAAATTCTGCGGGAAGTCTTTGTCGCGGATCTTTTCCACCTTCTCGTCGGATCCGTAGAAGACGACCTCCTGGGAGCGCTTCCATAGTCCCAGTTCCCGCAAAATCGGACCCAACGGTGTTCCGGTCCACCGCACATTGCCGCACGCACCGCTGAATCCAGGATTGGAACCGTTGCCGCCGCATTCCAGCAGGGCGGTCACGGTCCGCTTGGGCCGCTTCATCAGGTCCGCCAAGGTGAACGTGGCAGGGCGCTTCAAGTACCCGGTGAACTCGACCTTCCAGTCTTCCGGCCGGGTGGTGGGATCGATGGTTGGCTTGGGATAGTGGCTGACCTCATAGAGGTCAGGAATACCCGTGATCCAGCCGTCGAGCTTGGCCCAGCGGAGCATCGGTCGCTTGGGGTCCCATGGCTGTGGATCGAGGAAGGGAACCAACTGCTCGTCGTTGGCGGGCTCGAGCCCAAGACTGCGCAGGGGCTGGGCCGCCAAGGTGTAGGCGGCGAGGGCGACGGAGCCGCGCAGGAGGCGTCGACGGGAAAGCGCCGGGGAAACCATGCCCAAGCTTGAGCATTCCGGCGACCGAGGGAAACCCAGAATCAACCGGCGGGGGCCGCGGCCGCCGGCCGTTCCGGGCGTTTGGAGCCGGATCGGTTGTCACTCATGATCTCCACAATCGCCCGTTGCAGGACCACGGATTCGTCCAAGCTGGAGGAAACCAGCTGCAAGTTGGCCTCCAGGAGCACGTCCATGGCGCGGACCAATTCCGGCGGTTCCCAGCGATCGCTCTGGCGCAGGGCCTGGAACGCAGGAAACGGATGGCCTGCAAACGGGTTGAACGGCTTCTCGGCGGGAAGCAACGCCGGATCCAAACTGGCGATTTGAGCCCGGAACGAATTGTAATCCCGGGCGGGCTTGATCAGCCCGGCCCGACGGAGCTCCTTCATCATCAGGAGCAGGCGCATCTTGGTGATCAGGCCGTAGACGAGTCCGATCTCACTCTTCCGTTTGTCCACTCCGGTGCGGATGGTCCACAGCTCCTCATCCAGGACATGGAGGGCCCGGACCAGATCGCGGTCTCCGACGGCTTCTCCGAGGGCAAAGCCTTCGGCCAGTTTTTGAAGCGGGGTCAAAATCTGAACATCCGCCAGGGTGATCCCCGCCCGGTCGCCGGCGTGGAGTACCAGCTTCTCCACCTCGTTGGACAAAGTGCGGAGATTGGGGCCGACCCGGGCCACCAGTTCCGCCAGGGCATCGTCCGGGATCGATTTGCCGGCGGCGCGGAACAAGCGAAGCGCCTCGGATTCCACGCGATCTGCCCAGTCCTTTTCGTCGGCCAGGGAGGTGAACACCTCGACGGTCCCGATTTTGGACAGAGTCTTGAAGAACGTGCGGCGCTGGTCGGGCTTTCCCGCCGATATGAGGACCGCCAGCGAATCCCATCGGAACGTCTTCCATTCCTCCACCAGACCCACCAGCGCCTCGGTGACCGTGGGGGATTGTCCGGTCCGGTCCTCTCCCAGGAAGCTGCAGTCCTTGAACCAGATCTTTTTGGCTCCGCCGAAAAATGGGAGTGTTTGAAGGGATTCGCGAAGCCGGCGGATGCGGTTGAGGGCTTCCTCGACATTGCCCGCGGAAGCCTCGATCACCTCGTGGTCGAGGCCTCCTCCTCCCGAACTCCACTCGTCCCAGAGCTTCCGGGCGCGCTGTTTGACGGAGAATTCATCCTCGCCACAAAGGAGCGTCACGGGCACCTGGACGCCCGGTTCCGGCTTGGATTTTGCCGCCGAAGGGGCCGCCATCAGGTGGATTCTCCTCCGGATTCCCCTCCGGTCTCACCGCCTTGGTTCTCGTTTTCCTCCCCAATCCGGGTCAGAACCTCGGTCATATCCTCGACTTCCTCGAACAGGCTGGCGGCGACAAAAATGGGGCGCTTCTGGGCGGCGGCCAAGGCCAGGCAGTCGCTGGGACGGGCATCCAGTTCGACGATCTTGGAACCCAGCTCATTGTCCTGTCGGAGGATCAGGCGGGCAAAGTAGGTGGAATTGCGGAGCTCTGTGATCACCACCCGCTCGACCGCGATGCCGAAACCCTGAAAGACATGGCCGATCAAATCGTGGGTCAATGGGCGTTCGTGATGGCTGCCGCGCAGGGCCATCCCGATGATGGCACCCATATTGTGCTCTACCTGTATGACGAAGACCTTTTCATCGTTACCGACGAACAGGGCGACGCCATTGGCTGACGGCAGCAGCCCCCGAATATCGACCGGCACGACATCCTTTTTCATGCGCATAGTTTGCGAACCGGTTTGGGTGAACGCAAGCGCATGGCCGCTCCAGGGGGCGGTTGGATTTGAGGAGGCGGTTTTCACGGGGGGATAAAAACCCTGAAATCGCTCAAAACACCGCTTGCACCCGGCAACGGCGTTTAGTCACTGTCCCGGCGTCGGTTCGACGGTTCCCATGGTGCCTCCCAGCCGGCATTTCATCGACGCATGGCGAAAGAAGAGCCCATAGAACTGATCGGTACGGTCACCCAGGTTCTGCCGGGGACCATGTTCCGGGTCCAATTACCCAACGGGCACGTCGTCTTGGCCCATATTTCCGGGAAAATGCGCAAGAATTTCATCCGCATCGGCGTGGGCGACAAAGTGCAGGTAGAAATGTCGCCCTACGATCTGGGCAAAGCCCGGATTACGTTCCGCCAGCGGTCGTGAGGGTATGCCGCTCGTCTCCGGCGGTATTCGATTCAGGCGGTCCTCGGAACCTGAAGCTGGAATGGAGGGATGCGCGTCAGGACGACGTTTCCCTTGGAATCCACACCCAAAAATGCACCTTCGGCAATGGCTCTGGGGGTGGCGATGGCGTGGAAGCTGTTGTAGCTGAACTTTCCACCCGGCGGAATGACCGGAAGTTGCCCCACGACCCGGTCTCCTTCCACCGCAGTCTGGGTGCCATCATCGTGAGTCACGACCCATTTCCGGCCGTGAATGGTCACCGTCTCGGCGCTGTTGTTGTGGACCGAAAGAAAATAAATAAACGCGTGCGGCCGCCCGTCGCACT
>JBGAPN010000518.1:0-3502 GCA_044221235.1 Limisphaerales bacterium | reverse complement strand
CCGAGTTTTGGTCCGACAGCGACCGGCCCGCAGAAATCCGCCTGGGATGCAAGAACGGGTGGAAGGTGTGGATGAATGGAACGTTCCTGTTCGGTCGCGACGAATACCACACCGGCGCCGAGATCGATCAGTTTCGTCTGCCGGTGGAACTCAAAGCCGGCCGCAATGTCATCCTCGTCAAGTGCACGCAGAACGCCCAGAAGGAGGAATGGACCAAGGAATGGGAGTTCCAACTCCGTGTCACCGATGCGCAGGGAACCCCGATCGTCTCCCAACGCTGAAATTCCGCCTCCTCCGAACACTCAACCTGCCATGAAACATTCCCCCGCACTTCTCCTCGCCGCCCTCTTCGCCGTGGGCACGCTATCGGCTGGAGACTGGCCGCAGTTCCGCGGCCCCCAGGGCGACGGCATTGCGCCCGACGCCAAACTGCCGGCCAAGCTGGACCCCCAATCTGTGGCCTGGGCGTCGGAACTCCCGGGACGCGGGGTGTCATCTCCCATCATTGTGGGCGACCGTGTTTTTGTCACGAGCAGCAGCGGCGCGAAGCAGGACCGCCTTCGGGTGCTGTGCTTCAACCTGTCTGACGGTTCCCTGCGCTGGGAACGCCAATTCTGGGCCACGGGACGGACCATGACCCACGAGAAGATCAGCGGTGCCACGCCCACGCCGGCCAGCGACGGCCAGCGGGTGTATGCGCTGTTTTCCTCCAACGACTGCTTCGCCTTGGACTTCGACGGGAACCTGATCTGGTTCCGCGGACTGGGACGCGACTATCCCAACGCCAACAACTCGCTCGGCATGGCTTCCTCCCTGGCGGTGGCCGACGGCACGCTGATCGCCCAGGTGGAGAGCGAGAGCGAATCCTTTACCGCCGGTCTGGATCCCACCACCGGCGTCAACACGTGGCGCATCGAGCGTCCCCGAAAGTCCAACTGGACCTCTCCCGTCGTGTTCAAGGGTCCCGACGGCAAGGCCCTGGTGCTGCTGCAGTCCAACGCCGGCCTGGCGGCGGTCGATGCGGGAACGGGAAAGGAAGTTTGGAACTACAACGACAAGGCCTCAACGGTCCCCTCCACCACGGCCAGCCAGGGTCGCCTGTTCGTGCCCTCTCAGGGGCTGACCGCGTTGGAACCGGTCCCAGGCGGGCCGCCCAAGCAGCTCTGGCGTTCCGCACAGCTCCGCCCGGGAACCCCGAGTCCCGTCGTGCTGGGCGACCGCGTGTTCGCCTTGAACGACGGTGGAATCCTGTCCTGCGGAGACACGGCGGACGGCAAGCGGCTCTGGCAGCTCCGGCTGAAGGGCCCTTTCAGCGCCACCCCGGTGGTGGCCGGCGGGCTGCTCTACTGCGTTAATGAAAACGGCCTGGTCCAGGTGGTCGACCCCACCAAGCCCGAGGGCGAAGTGGTCAGCGAGCTGGATCTCGGACAGACCGTGATCGGCACGCCGTCAATCGCCGCCAATTCGCTGTTTATCCGGAGCGATGGCAAGCTGTGGCGCATCGGCCGCAACAGCGCGCTCTGATCCGCGTCAGCGCAGCCGGTCCGGATTCAGGGGTTGCAGATCCTTCGGGACAAACAGGCCATCCTTGCGGATCAGCTCGCCGTCGAACCACACCTCGCCGCCACCCCACTCGGGGCGCTGGATCAGCACCATGTCCCAGTGCACCGCCGAGCGGTTGCCATTGCCGCAATCCTCATAGGCCTGTCCCGGCGTGAAGTGCAGCGAGCCGGCGATCTTCTCGTCAAACAGGATGTCGCACATCGGGTTTAGAATGTACGGATGGAACCCGAGGCTGAACTCGCCGATGTAGCGGGCGCCCGGATCGGTATCGAGAATCTCATTCAGGCGGGTCTCATTCGAACCCGTGGCACGAACGATCCGGCCCTTGGCGAGTTCCAGACGGATGTTCTCGAACTTCGTGCCGGCGTAGAGGGTCGGCGTGTTGAACTGGATCACACCGTCCACCGAGTCCTTTACCGGACAGGAGAAAACCTCGCCGTCCGGGATGTTGCGCAGGCCTTCGCACGGCTTCGCCCCTATGCCCTTAATGCTAAACTGGAGGTCGGTGCCCGGTCCTTTCAGGTGGACGCGATCCGCCCGAATCATCCGACGGGTGAGTGGCGCCATGGCCTTTGCCATCTTGCGGTAATCCATGGTGCAGACGTCGAAGTAGAAGTTCTCGAACGCCTCGGTGCTCATGTTGGCGGCCTGCGCCATGGATGGCGTGGGCCAGCGCAGGACGCACCAACGGGTCTTGTTCACCCGGTAGTCCAGGACCGGACGAAGGGTCTTGGAGTAGACCTGAAGCCGGTCCGCAGGAACGTCACTGGATTCGCTGGCATTGTGGGCCCCGCGGATCGCGACGTAGGCCTGCATCTTCCGCATGCGGGCCATCTCAATGTCACGAACCAGTTGTGCGTGGCTCTCCGTGGTTCCCCGCTGCATTTCGCGGATATACCGGCTGTGCCGGGCCTCCACCACCGGATTGGCCCCCACCTCCCGCACCGCTCGAATTAGGGCGACCCCCATCTCATCCGGGACATCGATGAGGTCCAGCAGAACATTCTCCCCCTTTTTCAGGGCACAGGAGTAGTTGACCAGCAGGTGGGCGAGTTTGGTGTATCGGGAGTCGTTCATGCGCAACAGCGAACCCGAGCAAACCACGTCCCGCTCCCATCCCTCAACCTTCAACTCACCGGGCCCATGTCCCCAACTGCAGCCCCTTCCCCACCCGCTTGGATGTGCTCAGCCTTGGGTGCCAACCTCGGCACCGATCCAGGCGAGGTACGCCGCGCTACCCCGGCCCACTGGAACGACCAGAAACTCCGGAGTCTGGTAGGGATGCAGTTCATGAACGCGTTTTTCCAGGGCCCGGAGCCGCGCCTGCGTGGTCTTCATCACCAGCAACACCTCGTTTCCCCTCTCCAGCCGCCCCTTCCACCAATAGTGCGATTCAATCTTCGGGATGAGGTTGACGCAGGCAACAAGGCGGTCCGTGAGGAATGCCTTGGCCAGTGCGCGAGCCGTCTTCAGGTCGGGCGATGTCACCAGCACCAGCTGACACCGGGTGGGTCGGGGCATGACCCGAGGGAAACAGGTCCTCCCGGACTCGGCAATCGCCCCCAGTCATGGCCCTCTTTGTTCCCGGCAGGTCACCCAACCTCCGGATTGCTCCCGGCGGACTGTTTTACTACCGTGATGACCGCATGTCCGAGATTGCCAACTACGTGATGCATGGAGCCGCCCAGGTGACGCCGGCCATGCTCGAAAAGGTCCTGCGCAACCTGCCGCTGTGGAAGGTGGAGTTTGCCCAGATCCACGCCCCCCAGTTTCCGCACCTCGTCGACCAGTTGGAATTCCTGGCGGACGTGGTCGAGGACGTGGCGGAAGGCGCCTACAAGGAGCTCCCCTACCACGCGCTTGCCGTCGCGGTGTTCGCGTTGACCTACGCCCACCGGAAGAACGACATCATCCCGGATTCCATGGGAGAAATGGGACG
>JBGAPN010000517.1:0-3545 GCA_044221235.1 Limisphaerales bacterium | reverse complement strand
CCCAACCACGAGCCGTCGCTGCTCCTGATGAACTGCGGTGAGGCGCGCCTCCCGCGGCCCAGCATGGGATCCTGGGTGACTTACGGGTTGGGGACGGACAACCAGAACCTTCCAGGCTTCATCGCCATGTGCCCGGGCGGCTATCCGATTCAGGAATCGCAAAACTGGCAGAGTGGTTTCCTCCCGGGCACCTATCAGGGCACCTATATCAACACCGAGCACACCCAACTCGACAAGCTGATCGAAAACATCACCAATCACTCCACTTCCCTGCCAGAACAGCGTGCCCAGCTCGACTTGCTGCAGGCCCTGAATGTCCGGCACCGGGCGGCCCGCGCGGCGGACGGACAGCTGGATGCCCGGATCCAGAGCTTTGAGCTCGCCTACCGGATGCAGATGGAGGCCGCCGATGCCTTCGACATCCAGCGTGAGCCTCCGGCCGTCCGCGCCCGCTATGGCGATTCGGTTCAGGCAAGGCAGCTGCTGATTGCCCGCCGGCTCCTGGAGCGCGGGGTCCGATTTGTTCAAGTCTGGCACGGTGCCGGTCAGCCGTGGGACAACCACGACGACATCGAGACCAATCATCGAAATCTTGCCGGCCAGTGCGACCGCGCGATTGCCGGCCTCCTGACCGACTTGAAGGACCGCGGGATGCTGGACGACACCCTGGTCATTTGCGGCGGGGAATTCGGTCGGACGCCGACCGTAGAGCTCCCCACGCCGGGGGCCAATGCCGGCAAGCAGAATGGCCGCGACCACAACAACCACGGCTTCACCATGTGGCTGGCCGGCGGCGGCGTTAAGGGTGGGTACGTGCACGGATCCACCGACGAGTTCGGTTTCGCAGCCGCGGAAAAGCCCGTACACGTGCATGACCTGCACGCCACCATCCTCCATCTGCTCGGTTTCAACCACGAGCGCTTCACCTTCCGGAGTGCCGGCCGGGACTTCCGCCTAACCGACATTCACGGGCAGATCGTCCAGGAAATCCTGGCCTGAATGGCGATTCCCCGGGCGAGGCCCGCTGTTCAACTGCCTTGCAGACGAATGCTCCGCCCGTAGGATGGGGTCCGTGATTCCCCTTGTTCGTCTGCTCGCCACCGGCCTGCTGTTTGCGGTGTTGACCCGGGCTGAAGGCGTGCTCTATCTGCCGATGAAACCGGGGTCCAAGGCGGTTGACTTTGAGTTACCCGGTGTCGATGGGCGAACCTACACGCTCCGCGACTTTGACCCGTCCAAGGTTCTCGTTCTCGTCTTCACCTGCAACCACTGCCCGACGGCCCAGGCCTACGAGGAACGCATCAAGCAACTGGTGCGGGACTACTCCGGCCGAGGCGTGGCCGTGGTCGCCATCTCGCCCAACAGTCCCAAAGGGGTGCGCCTTGACGAACTGGGGTATACGGATGTCGGGGACGACTTCGAGGACATGAAGGTCCGGGCCCGGGATCGGCAGTTCAATTTTCCATATCTCTACGACGGGGATACGGAGCGGACGTCGAAACGCTACGGGCCGACGGCAACACCCCACGTGTTCATTTTCGACTCCGGGCGCATGCTTCGATACGAAGGCCGGATCGACGACTCGGAGCGCGAGGATCTGGTCAAGACCCGCGACACTCGCGACGCCATCGACACCCTGTTGGCCGGCCGCAATCCCGCCGTCGCCAGCACCAGGGTCTTTGGTTGTTCCACCAAATGGGAGGACAAGTCGGACGGCGTAACCCGCTGGATGGAGAAAGTGAAGAAGGAGCCGGTCAAACTGGAGCCGGCTACCGCGGCCGTGTTGAAGGACCTGCGAGGGAGTCCTTCTGGAAAGCTGCGGCTCGTGAATGTCTGGGCCACCTGGTGCGGCCCGTGCGTGTCAGAGTTTGACGAATTGCTCGAAACCAACCTGCGATTCCGCCACCGGGACTTCGAACTGATCACGGTCGCCGCGCAGTACCCGGACGAGCAGGCTCAGGTCCTGAAGTTCCTGGAGAAGCACGGATCCTCCCCGCGGAACCTGCTGTTCGGCGACACCGACAAATACAAGATGATGGAGGCCCTGGATCCCGAATGGAATGGAGCCCTTCCCCACACGCTGCTGATCGGGCCGGATGGCAAGGTCATTTACCGCCAAACCGGGGAGATCGATTTCCTGGAACTGCGCCGAAGGATTGTGCCGGCCCTGAATGCCATCACTCCGTGGCCGGGAATGAAATGACCGGGGGAAACAGAAACGCCCCGGGGAAATCTCCCAGGGCGCGACTTTGAACCGGCTGAACGGCCTCAGGCCTTCTTTGCCAGGGCGTTGAGACGGAGTTGGAGGCGGGAGCGCTTGCGATTGGCTGTCCCGGCCTTGACCGAACCGCCCTTCACGGCTTTGCCGTAGGCGGAACTCACGTCCGAGAGCGCTTTGCGGGCATCCTCCGACTTCCCGGCTGAAACCAGAGCGAGATACTTTTTCTCGGCGGTCTTCAGGCGGGAAATGGCGGCCCGGTTACGGACCTGCTTGCGGGAGCTGGAACGGACTCGTTTTTCCGCGGACTTCGTGTTCGGCATGGTACGTCTCGAATCTTAAAGGCCGGGAAGCTATCGGCAGCCACAGGGATGTCAACGCGTTGTTATGCCTGCGGAAGGGACGTCACCCGAGTGTCTGAGGCTGGGGAGGGTCCCGCCATCACCTGAATCGTCTGGGTCGGGAAGGCGAAGCTGAACCCTTCAGCGTCGAACTGCCGTTTCAATTCGAAATTCAGCTCGTGCATGACCTCGGTATACTGCTTCCAGTCGGTCAGCTTGCACCAATGCACCACATCCAGGTTGAGTGAAAAGTCTGCCAATCGCGCGAAATACACCACCACATCCGCTGTTTGCGGGTGTTTCCTGAGGATGTCCCGGGCCAACTGAACCGCCTCCTTCACCCGCGACGCCGGTGTGTCGTAGGTCAGCCCGATGCTGAACGTTGTCCGAATCGTGGGCCGCAGGGAGATGTTCACAATGCGTGCATTCCCCACCTCCTTGTTGGGCACCGTCACCAGAAAGCCATCCGAATTCCGAATCCGGGTCGATCGGAGCCCCATTTCCTCCACGGTACCTTCAACATCACCCACCCGGACCCGGTCCCCGATCTTGAAGGGCTTGTCGAGAAACACCGCCACCGCCCCAAATAGGTTGCCCACGGTGTCCTGCGCGGCAAGACCGAGCGCCAGTCCAAGCACCGACACGGAAGCAAGGGCCGTTCGAATGTCAAAGCCGAGATTCCCGAGCACGGTGAAAACAGCCACAACGACGATCACGGCCTTCGCCACCTTTCCCACCAAAATCAGGAAGTGCTCATTGAAGGCCCGGTCTCCCTTATCGGGCATTTTGGAGCGCCAGATGGCGATCACGGCATCCACCGCCTTCAGGACGACCACCATCAACGACGCCCCCACCCCCAGGTAGGTGAGCTTGGAAATCCATCCCTCTATGACGGCGGGCCAGTCGAACAGTTGCAGGCCGATGTTCAAGAAAATGACGAAGGTGACGACCTTCACCGGACCATCCAGAAGACCGAGAACAATGTC
>JBGAPN010000516.1:0-3547 GCA_044221235.1 Limisphaerales bacterium | reverse complement strand
GGGTGGACGGCAATTGCGCTCCGACATTTGAAGTGAGGATTACGATGCTGCGGCGAAAATCCACCAACTGACCTCGTCCGTCCGTGAGTCGGCCCGCATCAAAGATCTGGAGGCACAGGTCGAATACGTTGATGTGGGATTTTTCAATCTCGTCGAGCAGCACCACCGAGAACGGGCGCTGGCGAACCGCATCGGTCAACAGGCCGTTCTCCCCGCGCGCCCCGATCAGGCGGGTGAATCCGTCGGGACTGGCGAATTCGCTCATGTCGAAACGCAGCAGGCGGCCAGAGTCCCCAAAAATGAATTCGGCCAGTGCACGGGCGAGTTCGGTCTTCCCCACACCGGTGGGCCCGACAAATAGCATCACCCCAAACGGCCTCTGCGGATCCGTGAGCCCCGCCTTGATGAGCGTCACGGTATCCACCATGGCGGACACCGCTTCCGGCTGGCCGATGATCCGCTGGTCGAAAAACGCGCGCAGCTCGGGAAGATCCAGAGGCGCGACATCATCGAGCAATTCTGCCGGAACCCCGGTGGATTTGGACAACACGTCGAGGACGTCCCGTCGGGACACTGGCCGCCCGGTGTCCCGGGTGGCGGCAATGACCGCCCGCAACAGCGTCGCCGCATTCCCCGGCCGGCACTGATGACCGAGGAAGTACTCGCTCGCCTCCTGCAGTTCGCCGAGCACGCTATCGTTGACCGGGGCACCTGTGCTGTCGCGAATGGCGGCGAGGATGGACTGCGTTTCCTCCCGGGACGATTCCTCCACCAGCACGCGTTCGAATAACCGACCCAACGCCAGATCTCCGCCCAGCCCACGCTCGTAGTCCTCCGGGGTGCTCTCCCCAAGAACAACGATGCTGCCATCCTGGATGTACGGCGCGAGCGCGGAGGCCACGTTGGTGTCCGACTTGGACCAACGCCCCACGGTGATGAGATCGGAAAGGTTGGGGATGTAGAGAAGAATGCGGCGGGGCCGGCGGATGGTTTGCACCAGTTCCTTCACCTTGGTCTCCCATTCACCCAGGTAACGGGTGCCCGCCATGAAATCCGTGGGCGACATCCTCAGCACACGCCAGGCGCCGTTTTCCGGCCGGGCCAGGGCGTGGACAAGTTCATGAACCAGCGAACTCTTACCCACACCGGATTTGCCAATCAGTGCCACGGACCGAATCCGCCCGGACGCAAACGTCTCCAGCAGCGAGTTTACGGCGCCTTCCACGCGATGGCCTCGGGGCAGGCTCCCGGCGAGCGCCTGTTCCGTGAGATCCGTCCCGAACCGGGCCAGGGCTGCGGGATGGATGGCCTCTCGAGTGTGGCTCCGGACCCATTCGTTAAACTTCGGGAAACGGTCGACGTGAAACCCCAGGTTTCGCTCCACCTTTCCCAACAGGACAATGTCAGTCGGCAGCACCGGTTTCACCGCCTCCGGCTCCGTCTCCAACGCCTGCTCGATCCGCTCGGCACAAGCCGTCTGCACGTCACTGTCATCATCCCGCGAAAACGCGGTCAGGAAATCGCCCTGCGCCTCCAAGCCCAACGCCTCTCCGAGAGATTCCACGGCGGCCGCCCGCACTTCCCAGTCCGAGTCATTCAGCAACCGGTCCCGAAGCAGATCCCCGAACACCCGCTTTCCCGAGACGGCCTTCACGACCGCCGTGCGAACCTCGGATTCACCATCCCGGGACAAGGTGGAAAGCGCTTCGCGTGTTGACTCCGGTTCCAAAGTTCCCAGGACTTCCGCCAGTCCGGTACGGACACGGGCATCCGGATCCTTCACCAATCGGAGTAGAGCGGATGCCAGCGTCGGGATGGGACGATTTCGGCACGCCTGCAACGCTGCCAACCGCAGGGATACCTGGGGCGCCTGGAGCAGCGACTCCACCAGTGCGGCGTCGGACTGATGCTCCAGAAGCGCCGCCGCCAGCAGGCTAATTTTTTCGGCCGGATCGTCGTACTGACCCCGTCGGAGACTCTCAATGAGGCTGCGAATGTCGTCGTTCATCGGGTTGAGTCGCTGACGTTACGAGGACCCCTGGTCGACTGCGACCGAAATGCGCCCCAAGGCCTGGGTCTTCCGTCTTGATGTACGCGGCCGCGCCATTGAACGTGTTCTCGTACATGAACGTTCGAAGCCGGTTTGCTGTCCTGTCTTTCCTCATTCTGTCGTCCAGCGGCTGTCAAAGCCAGCTCCAGGCCCCCAGGCATCCGGACACAGAAAGGGTCGGCTACCAGGGCACCAACCGACTGGTGCTTCCGGTCAACCAAGTGGTGACACCTCTGGGCCGGCAGATCGAATTGCCCGGGCTCAGACCTCAGGGCCTGTCCCTGTCTCCGGATGGCCGGTTGCTGGTGACGTCGGGGAAAACGAGCGAACTACTGGTACTGGACCCAGTCTCCGGCGAGATCCGTCAACGGGTCGGACTCCCCAACGACACCCAGAACGAGCCCAAGCCCGGCGTTCCCTCCGCGAACATCCTCAAGCCGGACAAGGAGGGCCAGTTGAGCTATACCGGACTGGTCTTTTCGCCAGATGGAAAACGGATCGTCCTGAGCAACGTCAACGGGAGCTTGAAGGTCTTCGATGTTGCTCCCGACGGCACCGTGTCGGCCTCCCATTCCATTCCCCTGCCTCCGGCGAATGCCCCGCGGCGCCCCGAGGAGATCCCCGCCGGACTGGCATTTTCGACCGACGGGACGCGGCTGTATGTCTGCGGCAATCTTTCCAATACCCTGATCGAGCTCGATGCCGTCAGCGGCAAGATCCTTCGAACCTTCGAAGTCGGGGTGGCGCCCTACGATGTGGTGTTGGTGGGCAACCAGGCTTATGTGTCCAACTGGGGCGGACGCCGGCCCACTGCCGGTGATCTGGTCGGACCTGCGGGTCGCGGCACGGAGGTGCGGGTGGATTCCCTCCGTCACATTGCCAGTGAAGGTTCGGTTTCGGTTCTCGATCTTTCGCCGTCCGGCGGAACGAAGGCAAAACGCGAGATCGTCACCGGTCTACATGCCAGTGCTCTGGCGGTGTCACCCAACGGCCGCTATCTGGTGTGCGCCAATGCCGGCAGTGACCACCTGAGCGTTATCGACACCCGCTCCGACACCGTGGTCGAAACCGTCTGGGTCAAGTCCAAGCCCAGCGACCTGTTTGGCGCCTCCCCGAATGCCCTGGCGTTTGATCCGTCCGGGCGCCGCCTGTACGTGGCCAACGGTTCGCAGAACGCCGTGGCCGTGGTGGCTTTCGACCCGGCGGACCACGAGTCCAGGCTGACGGGATTGATTCCCACGGGGTGGTTCCCCGGAGCCCTTGTCTTTGACGCCCGGAGGAAACAGCTCGATGTCGCCAACATCAAGGGCCATCCCCGCAACGCCCGCCCATACAAGGAGGGCAAGGGCTCCGACGCCCAGGGCTACAATTCCCACCAGTACACCGGATCGCTGTCCCTGATCCCCGTCCCCACGGGCTCCGACCTGCCCAAGCTCTCGGAGACCGTCTACCGGAATCTCCGGCGCGAGCGCATTGCAGAGTCCCAATTGCCCGCAC
>JBGAPN010000018.1:0-23798 GCA_044221235.1 Limisphaerales bacterium | reverse complement strand
CTGACCTGTTTCCCCCGGGGCCTGGCGGTGTCGAATCGAGACACCCTGGACCCACCCCTGAGACGCCGGGCCCCGGGATCCTCGGTTCACTTCCGCGTAGGCCGAACCCTTCCACACCCCATTCGGATCCTCCAAACCTGCGAAGGATTCCAACAATCGCTTGTTGATTCCTTCGCCATCACCCACGATCTCACCACTTCCCCGTGACTGCCCCTTCACGCCGTCAACGTCCACATCCACCCACGTCCACCGTTTCCACCCCGCGATCCACCGGACCGAAAGGCCCCTCAGTTCCACCGACCCCGGCAATTTACATTTTCGGCTGGCCCTCGTTCCTCGGGGGTGCGGACACGAAACTCGCGCACCTCCTGATCCTGCTTCACAAGCAGTATCGCATCACGGTCGTCCCGAATCACGCCGCTCGCCTGCAGGAGAAGGTCTGGACCCGATTCCTCGATCAATTGGGCGTCGGATACGCCATGCTCAGCTCCCTGCCGCGCCGCTTGGAAGGGTTTGGCCTCTCCATGTGCAATGAGCGATTTTTCGCAGGTGGGATCATTGAACGCGCCCGCGCCCGTGGTCTGAAGATCATCTGGTCCAGTGAAATGATGTGGCACTTCAAGGGTGAGGAGGCCGCCATCCGCGCCGGGCTGGTGGACAAGGTGTTGTATGTGTCCGAACTCCAGCGGCGCGTTCTCTCCAAGGGCTACGGAAACGTGCCCGGACACCTGACCGGGAACTACATTGACCCCACTCAGTTTCCCTTCACGGAGCGCCGCCACTCCACCTTCACCATCGGCCGACTTTCACGTCCCGATCCGGCCAAATACCCGGAAGACTTCCCGGTCTTCTACGAAAGCCTTGGACTGCCCGACACCCACTTCCGCGTCATGGCCTGGTCCGACGATTTGAAGAAGAAGTATCGCTGGCATCGGTTCGACGATCGCTGGGACCTGCTGGCCAGCACCGCCGAGCCGCAGGTGCAGTTCCTGCAAAGTCTGGATCTTTTTGTCTACCCGCTGGGACACCTGTTCCGGGAATCATGGGGACGCTCCACGGTGGAGGCGATGCTCACGGGCGCGATCCCGCTCGTCCCGCCAGGACACCATCTGGAGCAGCTGATCGTTGATGGGGAGTCCGGATTCCTCTGCGACGACTTCCAGGTCTATCAGGAGCACGCGTTGAAACTGAGGCTCGACTACGATTACCGGCGTCGAATCTCACTTCAATGCCGGACGCACGCCGAGCATGAGCTCTGCAATGCCGAACGGCACCTGAAGGCCTGGCAGGAGGTTTTTCAATGAAGGACCGCTATTGCTACTGGTCGGTCGTGGACGGCCCCTACTCGCCGATGATGGCCAGCGTGATCGAATCCGCCCGGCGCGTGGGCGTGTTCAAGGAGTTTCACATTTGGACCAACCGGCCGGTGGAAGGCGCCGTCTGTCACCCGGCCGGGCGTTTCGACAAGAAGAACTACCTGTTCAAACTCCGGTTCCTGCGCGACGAGGTGAGAAAGCTGCCCTTCGACTACTTCGTGTGGCTCGACGCGGACTCGTGGTTTGTCCGCGACCCCGGGGATGTCCTCCGCGTCATGCACGGATCCCCGGTCCATGCGAGCTTGGAGAGCGACGCCTGCTACCCCAAGAACGTACGCCCCGACTGGTGGGGATGTTCCCTCAAAAATTACGCCACCCTCATGCGGTTCCGGGGTGTGCACAGCCACGCGGTGTTCAATGTCAACGCCGGGTTCTGGATCGTGCACCGCGATGCGATCGACACCTTTTGCAGCCTGAGTTTCGACTTCTGGGACTTCTGCAAGCGCGCCGGTTACGTGTTCACCGAAGAAGCTCCCCTCGCCTACGCGACGCATCTGCTGTGCGGCGCGAGGAAACCTTCACAGTGAATCCGGCCATCGTGCATGCCATGCGAAGCAAGGAAGTCCTGATCCGCATGGCCCTGGAAGCCCGTGCCGCTGCCGCTCGGGCGTCGGGCCGCAAACGCCAGCCACCCCGGGAACCGCCCCAATGGATCGTTGCTCCAGGCCCCTGACTCCCATCCCATGAGAAAAGTCCTCTATGTCTTCAGCGTGCTTAGCGATCAGGACGTCGACTGGCTCACGTCCCACGGCCATCGCCGCAAGCTGACGCCCGGCGAAGTCCTGGTTCACGAGGGGCGCCCCTTGGACTCCCTCTACGTGGTTCTGGAAGGCAGCTTTGCCGTCATGCTGGCTGCCCGCGGTTCCACTCCGGTGGCCCGGTCCAAGGCCGGCGAAGTGATCGGCGAAATCTCCTTTGTCGACAGCCGCCTTCCCATCGGATCGGTCGTCGCGGAAACGCCTGCCACCGTTCTCGGCATCTCACGGTCCCTTATCAGCGAGCGCGTTCGAAAGGACGAATCCTTTGGGGCCCGCTTCTACCGGGCCATCGCCCTGACCCTGGCTTACCGGCTTCGCAAGACCATGTTGCAATCCCACCGGTCCTCCGCCGCGGACGACCACAGTGCGGACGAACTGGACGACAATGTCCTCGACAATCTCCACCTCGCCGGTGGTCGTTTCGAGCGCATGGTGAAGCGGGTCCTGCACACTTGAGGTGGACCCGATTGCCCGGACCGCCCCTTTGGAAGAATCCCAGAGACAAATTTGCGGTGTCACCCCGAGACAGGTTGAACTAATCAAGAAACACCCCTCCAGATGCCATCATGAGCGAGCAGGATCGGATCTTCCGCCAGGCCGCCCTCGACAAGCTGTCCTCACCGGAACAGCTCGACCAGGTCATGCAGGTCATCACCCCGCGGGGTTGGCTTGCATTGCTGGCGGCCCTCCTCCTGCTCGGAACCGCCTCCGTCTGGTCGGTTCTCGGACGCCTTCCCAACCGCGTCACCGGGCAGGGCATTCTGATCCGGCCAGGAGGGGTGCTCGTGGTGGCCGCCCACGGAACCGGCACCGTCCGGGAAATCATGGTCCAACCCAATGACCCCGTTCTTCCAGGCCAGGTCATCGCCGAACTGTATCAGCCGGAACTCGAGATCAAACGTCACCAGGCCGAACTGGCGCAGCAACGGCTTCAGGAGGAGCAGACGGATCTCAAGGAGTACCATCGGGCGGAACGGCAGGCGCAGGAGACCGACTTGGAAAAGCAGCGGGTCCTGTTTCGCCGGATCGCCTCGGATTACGAGAAACAGGTGGAAGCGCTTAAACTGCGGGTGGCAGCCGGGGAAAAGCTCAAGGAGGCCGGCATCGAGACCGAACTGACTCTTCTGGACGGACGGGTCGCTCTCCACAATGCCGAGCATGACCTCGCTCGGGTTCATCTCCAGTTGGAACAATTGGACCTCGCGTGGCTGCAGTCCGAACAGCGTCGACGCCAGGACTGGCTCGCCATGGAACAGCGGATCCAGGAAAACGCCCGCGAGGTGGAGTGGGCGCGCAGCATGTATACCCTCAATTCCCGGGTGGTCAGCCCCTACTCCGGCGAAGTGCTTGAGGTGGTGGCCAAGAGGGGACAACCGGTCGAAGCCAACGCCCCGATCATTAGCGTCCAGAGCGATTCCCGGGCCCTCGAAGTCAGGCTCTATCTCACCCCCTCCGACGGAAAGCTGGTCCGGACCAACATGCCCGTCCAGCTCAACCCGGTTTCAGTCAAGAAGGAGGAATACGGACTCCTCCTGGGGCGGGTCGGATCGGTGTCGGCCTTCCCGGCCACCCCACAGGCCATGTTAAGCCGACTGGAGAACCCGGCCCTGGTCAGCGAATTCACCCGGGGCGGTGCTCCCATCGAGGTGGTGGTCAGCCTGGATCCATCCCCCGACACGCCTTCCGGATATGCCTGGACCTCCCACGAAGGGCCACCAGAGTCCCTGACCAGCGGGACCCTTTGCAGCGGGTCGATCACCCTCTCGCGCCGGGCCCCGATCAGCTTGGTGGTGCCCCTTCTGAAAAAGGAGGAGCAGCCGTGAACGCCCTCTCAACCCGGTGGCCCTCACCCCGGCCCTCTCCCTTCCTCCCGGAATCGGAAGGGAGAGGGAGTCGGCACGTGCGGTTCATCCTCCCCGCGTACTCCCAGTCCTGGACCTCTTCCGTCTCCGTGAACGCCATTCTCCCTTCTGCAGCGAAGAGGAGGAAGGAAGCAGGTGCCCCCTCGGTCGCGGAGGCCGATTGAACTCCATGGCAGGTTCCTCCTCAACCGATGCCCATGCTCCCTTGCGGATCCGACGCAGGGTCAGGACACCGACGGTGCTCCAAATGGAAGCGGTGGAGTGCGGGGCAGCGGCACTGGCCACCGTCCTGGCCTACCACGGCAGACTGGTACCGCTGGAGGAATTGCGTGTGGCGTGCGGCGTGTCGCGGGATGGCAGCAAGGCGAGCAATGTGATCCGCGCAGCAGCGGGTTACGGATTGGTCGGCCGGGGATTCAGCAAGGAGGTCGATGAACTGCCGAAGCTGCCCCTGCCCTGCATTCTCTTCTGGAATTTCAACCATTTCGTGGTGCTCGAGGGCTTCGGCCCCAAAGGCGTGTACCTCAATGATCCGGCCTATGGCCCCCGCAGGGTGTCGCATGCCGAGTTCGACGCCGCCTTCACCGGGGTGGTCCTCACCTTCGAGGTGGGTCCGAACTTCCGGAAAGCAGGCGAGAAGCCCAGCCTGTACCGGGCCCTCCGCAGCCGACTCGTGGGCGCCGAATCAGGCTTGGGCTTTGTTGTCCTCGCCGGACTCGCCCTGGTCATTCCGGGTCTGGTGATCCCCACCTTCTCGCGGGTGTTTGTGGACGACGTGCTGGTGGGAGGACGGGAGGACTGGATGAAGCCCCTGTTGATCGGGATGACCCTCACCGCCCTCCTGAGGGCCGGCCTGGTCTGGCTGCGCGAAGCGTTTCTGACGCGGCTTCACGCCCGGCTCGCGGTGGGGATGGCGGGTCGCTTTTTCTGGCATGTCCTTTGTCTTCCGGTGGAGTTCTTCACCCAACGCTACGGCGGCGAGATCTGCGGACGGATCCACATCAACAACCAGCTCGCTTCGCTGCTCTCGGGCCAGCTGGCCAGCAACGCCATCGACCTGCTCCTGGTGTTCGCCTACGCGGCGATGATGTTCCTCTATGATGTCCCGCTCACCGTGGTCGGGATCATCACTGCCGCGCTCAACGTGGCCGCGCTCCGGTACTTTTCCCGCCGACGGATCGATGGGAGCCGGCGATTGCGCCAGGAGGAGGGCAACCTGTCGGGCACCTCCATGAGCGGCCTCCAGATGATGGAGACGCTCAAGGCAACCGGCCGCGAATCAGACTTCTTCTCCCGGTGGTCCGGATACCAGACCAAGGTGGTGAACATCCAGCAGGAGCTGGCCCTGTACGATCAGTACCTCGGCACCGTCCCATCCTTGCTGAATGCCCTGAACACCGCCGTCATTCTCATCTTCGGCGGGCTGTACGTGATGGATGGACGCATGTCGATCGGCATGCTGGTGGCCTTCCAGAGCCTCATGGCGAGTTTCACCGGTCCGTTCAATTCCCTGGTCAACCTCGGGGGACTGCTTCAGGACGTCCAGGGTTCCATGGCGCGACTGGACGACGTGCTCCGCCATCGTCCGGATCCACAGCTGGCGGTGGAGGCGGACACCTCGCCCGCCGCTGCGGCACCCCGTCGGTTGTCGGGACGCCTGGAGCTCCGCGGCATCACCTTTGGATACAGCCGGCTCGATCCTCCGCTAATTGAAAACCTCAGCCTGACGATCGAACCCGGACAACGGGTGGCGCTGGTGGGCGGGTCCGGCAGCGGCAAGTCCACGGTTTCGCGCCTCGTCTGCGGCCTCTATGAACCGTGGTCGGGGGAGATCCTGCTGGATGGCCAGCCACGAACCGCCCATGCCCGTTCCACCCTCACCGGATCCCTGGCGCTGGTGGACCAGGACATCTTTCTTTTCGAGGGGAGGGTGATGGAGAACCTGACATTATGGGATGCCTCCATTGCCGAAAACGAAGTGGTGCAGGCAGCCAAGGACAGCTGCATCCATGACGACATCGCGGCGCGCCCGCAGGGCTACGACAGCCGGGTCACGGAGGGCGGAACCAACTTCAGCGGCGGACAGCGTCAGCGGCTCGAGATTGCCCGCGCCCTGTCCGGGAGCCCGACCCTTCTCGTGCTCGACGAGGCCACCAGCGCCCTGGATCCCGTCACGGAGAAGACCATTGACGACAACCTCCGACGCCGGGGATGCACCTGCCTGATCGTGGCCCATCGATTGAGCACCATCCGGGACTGTGACGAGATCATCGTCCTCCAGCGGGGCAAAGTCATGCAACGGGGTCGCCACGAGGACCTGGTGCGGGTGGAAGGGCCGTACGCCGATCTGATCCGGTCCGAATGACCCCACGCTCCCGACGGCCACCCGAACCCGAGCCATGAATGAAGCCCTGAACAGTTTCGAGACGGTTGGGACTCTGCTTCCGTCCGGTGGGCATCATCCGTTCTGGGTGGATGACGAGCCGTTTGTCTGGTGGGTCTCGGCGGGACAGGCGGACCTCTTCGCCGTCTCCCGCCCGGAGGACGGCGGCGCACGACGGCATCTGCTTCGGGTTCCCGCCGGTGCCGTGCTGTTTGGGTGGCCCCGCGATGAAGGATCAGGGTGGCCCCGAATTCAGGCAGTCGGAGGGGGCGACGCGAGGATTCACCGGTTGCCGCTCGACCGGTTCCGGGAGCTGGCCACCAACGCCGAGCTTCGCGAACACCTCGCGCACTGGGTCGATGAGTGGATCGATTCCATCTACCATGGATTGGTCGGTTCCCCCGCCCCGACGGACGCCCGGATTGCCGTGGGCGGCGGAACGTTTGTCATCGAGACCGGCACCACGGTCCGTCCCGACGACCAGGTGGTGTGGTGTGTCGCCGGCGAAGCCCAGTTGTTCCTGGACGGGATCCCGGAACTGATGCTGAGCGGGCCTGGGGACGGATGGCCGGTCTCCCCGACCGGTTGGCTCAAGGCGGGCCTCGGGGGAGCCATCGAGTTCGCCCATACGGCGGACTGGCTGGAGCGTCCGTCGTTCTGGGCTGACCTGAACCGGTTTCACCGACTGGCACACCGATGGATGGCCCGGCGCCTCGGCGAACTTCGCAGCAGCGAGAACGCCCGGCTCATGGCCAAGACGCGTGGCCAGATCCAAGCCCGGCGGCACGGC
This sequence comes from Limisphaerales bacterium, assembly GCA_044221235.1. Lineage (GTDB taxonomy): Bacteria > Verrucomicrobiota > Verrucomicrobiia > Limisphaerales > UBA9464 > UBA9464. The sequence continues at coordinate 16,629 of JBGAPN010000018.1, read as the reverse complement.
ATGGAGCGGTTGTCACAGATCCTCCTGACCGGAAGCCAGCCCGACTCCGTGGCCGAGACCTCGGGTGACGCGCTGCTGGCCGCAGTTCAATTGATCGCAGCCGACCTGGGCGTGCCGTTCTCCGAGGGGACCCCCCTTCCCATTCGCCGGAGCCAGGAAGACCTGACCGCCCAACTCAACCGGCTGCCCCGACTCCGCGCCCGGCGGGTCGTCCTTCGGCCCAACTGGTGGCAGCGGGATGGCGGCCCCTTGCTGGCTCTTCGACAGGATTCCGGCGCCCCGGTGGCGTTGATTCAACGGACCGCAACCCGATACGAGTTGTTGGACCCAGCGGAAGGGACCCGGACCCATGTGGACGGCGAAGTGGCCGCCACGCTGGGCGCATCGGCCTTCACCTTCTATCCGGGTTTCGGCGAGCAGGTGCTGAAGGTCCTGGACGTGTTCCGCTTCGGATTCCATGGCGTCCGGGGAGAGCTGGCCCTGGTGGTGACCCTAAGCCTGTCCGGCGTGCTACTCGGACTGGTCGTTCCCATTGTGACCGGTCTGATCTTCGACCAGGTGATTCCTGCTGCGGATCGACACCAGCTTTGGTTCCTGGCCGCGGCCCTCGCCGTGGCGGCGTTTTCGGACATCCTCCTCGATGTCACCCGCGCCATTGCCATGGTCCGAATCGAGACCAAGAGTGAAACCGGCATGCAGGCCGCCGTGTGGGATCGCCTGCTTCGGCTCCCCGCGCCATTCTTCCGGGAATTCACCTCCGGCGACCTGGCCGACCGGGCCCAGGGAATCAACGGAATCCGCAGCATTCTGACCGGTGCGATGATGGGATCGCTCCTGTCCGGGGTCTTCTCGCTCGTGAGCTTTGCGCTCCTGTGCTATTACAACGTCTCCCTCTCTCTCATCGCCATGGCACTGGTCGCCGTCAATTTGTCGGTCACCGGGCTGGTCAGCGGGATCGCGCTGACGCTCGAGCGACCGGTGTACAGGATCGGGGGCAAACTGTCCGGGCAGGTGCTCCAATTTGTCACCGGCATCACCAAGCTCCGCGTCGCCGGTGCCGAAGCCCACGCTTTCGCCGTCTGGGCCCGCAATTTCAGCGAATTCAAACGCCTGGATCTGCGGACCGAACGGCTGGCGAACCTCCACGGTGTTTTTCTGGATATATTCCCGCTGGCGACTTCGATTGTCCTGTTTGGAGCCATGACGTCCATCGCCGGCAACGAGCTCTCCATCGGCCGATTCCTCGCGTTCAGCGCCGCGTTCATGACCTTCCTCAACGCGACCATCAACGCCAGCGTTTCCCTGATCTCACTGGCCAGCGCCATTCCGCTCTACGAACGGACGAAGCCCATCTTGGAAGCCCAGCCCGAGCCATCCGAAGGCAAGCTCCAGCCCGGATCGATCAAAGGTCGGATCGAATTCAGCCACATCAATTTCCGCTACAAGCCCGGCGACCCCCTGGTGCTCCACGACCTCTCCCTGCAGATCCGCCCGGGCGAATTCGTCGCCGTCGTCGGGCCTTCCGGCTCAGGCAAATCCACCCTGACCCGGCTACTGCTTGGGTTCGAGAAGCCGGAGTCCGGAACGGTGCTCCTCGACGGATTGGACCTGGCCGGGCTCGACATCCAAATGGTCCGCCGCCAGTTCGGCGTGGTGCTCCAAGGCGGCAAGCTGATGCCCGGCGACATCTTCCGGAATATTGTCGGGAATTCCCTGCTGACTCTTGATGACGCCTGGGACGCCGCACGACTCGCCGGACTTGAAGAGGACATCCGCGACATGCCCATGGGCATGCACACTGTGCTGGGTGAAGGCTCGGGCACCCTGTCCGGTGGCCAGCGCCAACGGCTCATGATCGCGCGGGCCATCGTCAATCGACCCCGGGTGCTCATCTTCGACGAGGCCACCAGCGCCCTCGACAACCGCACCCAGGACATCGTCACCCGGAGCCTCGAAAGCCTCAAGGTCACCCGGATTGTCGTGGCCCACCGTTTGAGCACGATCCAGTCCGCTGATCGCATCTATGTCATCGAGAAAGGTCACCTGGTTCAAACCGGCACCTTCGCCCAACTCCGGGACCAGCCAGGACCCTTTGCGAACATGATGAAGCGCCAGATCGCCTGATTCAATTCGCCCACCCATGACCCCGCCCAACCCACCCCCAGACACGCCGCGCATCATCCTGGTCCACGAGAATCCAGCGGTCCGCCAGGAATTGCTCCAAATCCTCGGACGCGCCGGATTCGAAGTTGTCACTGCCACCGACTGCGGTGCCTGCCTGAAGGCCGCCGATGAAAAGAAGGCGGACCTGGTCCTGCTCGATGCCGCCCATGCCGGTGAAGACGGCTGCGGAACCTGCCGCCAGCTCAAGGCCAATAGCGAAACCCAGGACATACCCGTGATTTTCGTCAGCACGTTCGACCAACCCCGTCGGGTCCTCGACGGCTTCGAAGCGGGCGGCGTCGACTACATCACCATGCCGTTCCAGACGGAGGAAATGCTGATGCGGGTGAACACCCACGTGCGGCTGCACCGGCTGGCCCGGCAGCTTCGCCTCAAGAATTCCCTGCTCGAGGCGGAGATCGGACGCCGGCGCGAAGCCGAGGCGGCGCTTCAGCGGGCCGATGCCGAGCTCTCGGTCATTTCCGAACGCGAGGCCAAGCGGTGGGGCCTCGCAGGCTTCATCGGCCGCAGTACCGCCTTCCAGGAAATCGTCACCGACATCCGGCGCCTCCAAAAATTTCCGTCCACCAGCGTCCTGATCACGGGCGAGAGCGGCACCGGCAAGGAGCTGATCGCCCGGGCCATCCATTACGGCAGTGATCTCGCGCGGGGCCCGTTCATCCCGGTTAATTGCGGCGCCATCCCCCCCGAAATCGCCGAGTCGGCCATTTTCGGACACTGCAAGGGTTCGTTCAGCGGAGCCATCGCGGATCACAAGGGATACTTCGAGCAGGCCAATCAGGGCACCCTGTTCCTCGACGAGATCGGCGACATGCCGATGGCCCTCCAGGTGAAGCTGCTCCGCGTGCTGGAGGACGGCCAACTGGTCCCCCTGGGATCGACCACGCCACGCCATGTGCATGTGCGGCTTCTGGCGGGAACCAATGCCAACCTGGAATCGGCTGCCGCGGCGGGCCGGTTCCGCGACGACCTCTTCTTCCGGATCGCCCGGTTCACCATCCACGTCCCTCCGCTCCGGGAGCGCAAGGAGGACATCCCCATGCTGGTCGCCCATTTCCTGCGGGTGTTTTCCGCCGAGATGGGCGTGGCACACCCCGCGGTTCATCCCAGCACGCTGGCCGCCCTTCAGGCCTATGATTACCCGGGAAACATCCGGGAACTCAAAAACTTGGTCGAACGCGCCCTGATCGACAGCGACGGCGCCGTAATCCAGCCCGAACACCTCCACTTTGCCCGCCGCTCCGGCCACGCTGCCCGCGATCCGGCTTCCTCCCTCCACCGCAGCAACGGCACCAGCAACAGTCCCAGCGCCGAGGGACGGGACGAAATTGAGACCGTCCTCGGGCACGTTCGGGAACATGGCAGCATCAATAACACCGAGTGCCGGATGCTGCTCGAGGTGGACCTCCAGCACGCCTGTTACCTGCTGCGCAAGGCCATGAAGGCTGGACAACTCGCCAGCAGCGGCAGCGGACGTTGGACCCGCTATTTTCTTCCCGGACAGAACCGCTCGTCATCACCGTCATGATCGAATCTTCCCCCTCCACCCCACCTCTCCCCACCCAACCCATGACGTCCGCCGACATTCCCGGATGGTCCGATTTCGTCCACATCTACCTCTTTATGTACGCCATCGCCGCCCCGGAATCCCGGTTCGTCGAAGTAGGCTGCTGCTTCGGAAGTTCCGCCGCCTACATGGGTGAACTGATCCGGAACGGCGACAAACGGGTCGAGTTCACCACCGTCGACGTGTTCGACCTGTCCCTGTGCGAACCCGGCATCGCGGAATTCGTCCAGGAGGAATGCCAGCGCGCAGGAAAGCCGGACTGGCAGTCCCTCGTGAACCATTTCCTCGAGCAATGCGGGGTGAAGGACCACGTCCGGGTGGCAAAGTCCGACAGCGTGGCAATGAGCCGCACCTTCGCAGACGCCAGCCTCGATTTTGTGTTCATCGACGGCGACCACAGCTACCCGGCGGTGTGCGCCGACATCGATGCCTGGCTGCCCAAGATCAAGCCCGGCGGATGGATCGGAGGACACGACTACGATCGCATCGGAGTGGAGCGGGCCGTGCTCGAGCGCTTTGACCGCCGTGAGGTGTTGAACATTCCTCCGCGGAGCTGGCTGGTGCAGACCGCAGGTCCCACCCACTCGGAACTCGCTGCGGCGGAGGCTCACTCCTCGGGCGTCGCCCCATAGCGCTCCCGGAAATAGTCCCGGATGCGGATGCCATTCACCACGGCCGTCCGGTACTTCTGCTTCCGGTCGACTCCGCTGATCCAGTAGTAGCAGAAGGGAACCCAGGTGTGGATGAAGGCTCCCAACCCAAACCGTTCGTGCAGTCGAAGCCACATGTCCCAGTCCTCTTCGAAGTCGAGCCGGTCGTCAAACAGTCCAACCTCCACCAGTGCCGCACGACGGGCAAACACCGCACTGCACAGCAGCGGATTCCGCTTCATGATGCCCTTCATGCTCTCGTCCGAACTTTGCAGGCAGTCGGTGTAGACTTCGTCAACCACCCGGTGGCACGCGCCGGCGACGACATGAATGTCCGGTGATGTCGGGAATTCCGGATCCCGGAAAATGTTCAGTGCATACGGCGCCAGGACGTCATCCGCATCGAGGAACTTGATCCACTCAGCCTGCGTGGACCGGATCGCCACGTTGCGGGATCCCGGCAACCCGAGGTTCTTCGGATTCCGGATCCATCGGATGCGATCCAGAAACGGGCGCAGTCCGGCGTAATCGTCGAGGTCATTGGACGCGTCATCCACTACGATCAACTCGTCCTGCGGTTCCAACTGCCACAGGCAGCTCAGCACCGCCCGGTACAGATACCGGGCCATGTTGTAACAGGGGATGACGATCGCGATCGACGGTCGGGGTCGGGGGGCGGATGACGGTGCAGGGTCGACGGACGAGGACGGCTGGGGCGAAGTGTCGTGGCTCATGAACGGCGCAGTCTCGGGGTGACGCCGTCCTTGATACCCTTAACGCATCGAGGCCGCCACCTCCTGAATAATCGAATCGAGGTCCCGGCCCGGGCGGAATCCGGTGATCTGTTCCAGCTTGTCCAGCGCCGGCCGTCGCTGCTGCATGTCTTCAAAGCCGGGAGAATACGCCTGCTGATAGGGCACCATCTCAATGGGAGAACGGGAACCGGTGAGCTCCAGCACGCGTTCCGCCAGTCCCCGAATGGTGATGGGCTGATTGTTCCCCACATTGACCACCTCCCCGCGGGCTGCGGGCAGCACCTGGAGCCGGCGCAACGCCTCCACGGTGTCCGATACATGACAAAAGCAGCGGCTCTGGGTCCCATCGCCGTGCACCCGAAGCGGCTCGCCCGCCAGCGCCGCCGCCACAAAGCGGGGCAACACCATGCCGTACCGGCCCGATTGACGCGGGCCCACGGTGTTGAACAGTCGGACGATGGTGACCGGCAAGCCCCGCTCCCGCATGTAGGCGAGCGCAAGAAACTCATCCATCAATTTGGAACAGGCGTAGCCCCAGCGCCCGAGGGTGGGTGGCCCGATCAGCAGGTCGTCGGTTTCCCGAAACTCCGGCCGGCTGCTCTTGCCATAAACCTCCGAGGTTGAGGCCAGGAGCAAGGGAACGCCTCCCGCCGCGGCCGCCATCAGGATGGCCTCGGTTTCGTTGAGATTGGTCTCGATGGTCCGGATCGGCGAATTGACCACCAACTCAACCCCCACCGCGGCGGCCAGGTGGAACACAAACCGGCATTCTCCCACCAACGCCACGAGGTCGCGGTGCTCCGACACCTTGCCCGGCACCCATCGAAGCCGCGGATGCCGGATCACTGACTGGAGGTTCCCGGCGTCCCCCGTGGACAGATCGTCCAAGACGACCACCGACTCCCCCTCGGCCAGCAGTCGCTCGACCAGATGGGATCCGATGAAACCGGCACCGCCGGTGACCAGCACGGGATTGCTCACGCCCCGAGATTCCGCAAACCGGTCGCCCGGGAAAAGCGAGTTCTGGTTTCACCCTCACTCTGTCCCCGCGGCTGCGGGGCCGGAAGAGGGCCCGCGGTAACAGCCAACAGGGGGACAAAATGGTCGACCTCTCACCTCCTGACTCCCACCCATCGTCAGCGCGGACCACCGGTGGCCGCGGCTGTGTCCGTCCCTCACGCTGCATGAGAGGCACCCGCGCAACTCTCGATGGGGTGTCCTATGGAGCGCGGGGGCATCGACCCCGCCTTCTCAGCGCCCGGCGGGTGGAGCGACCCAGGCCTGGCGATTCCACCCCTCGTTTGCGGGTCACCCGTTGGAAAGCAGCGTCTCCACTTCGCTCTGCCACCGCACTCCAAAGGACCCAAGCTCGCTACCGAGACTCTCCCCGGGCTTGTTTAACCACGGGTGTAGTTGCTGGATCCGCTTTGCCCCGCACCAATACACCCTTCAATGTTAGGCAAACGCATTTAGGTCAACGCATGCAACGACACACCATGAACCCGCCAAGACCAATCAGCATCAGACTAGATGGTTCAGGCACCACCACAACGCTGACTGCGTCCAGAAACGGCCGCTGGTTAACTTGGCCGATGTTCTGGAACATAAGCCGGGTCTGCGAACTCGATGCCACCACATCCAAGTCTGTAAAAATCCAGCCGAGATTATTGATATTGTGCCCGGCGGGGTCCCAGAGCGTCTCAGCAACAACACTACCACCCCACAGGGTGTCCATCCTGATTAGCCCGGGCCAGTTTATGTTTCCAGCCATCGCATAGCGCAAATGATAGGATTGCCCGGGAGTCGTGGCCAGGTCTTGATAAAGAAACCCACCAATATTCGCGAAATTGCCGCCGTCGGCAGCATCACCAAATCCTGAAAGAAGCCCGGTGCCCGATGAAGTCCAAGGGGATAGCGAAATGCTCTCAAAGCTTCCGTTCTGCACAAGATTCTGCGCACCAGGTGCGTAAAAACACGAACAACACGTCACAATCAGCCCACAAACATATATCAATAATAAGGCGTGGCTTTTCATTGTTATCTTTTTTCCCGATGGTTAACAATATTATATCGACTCTCCAGCTCGTGAGAGATGGATTGAGCAGGGAGAGAGGTCGGGCGGGGTTGGGTTATAAGCCGCGTTGGCGGCCGCCAGAGACACAGGATTATATCCGGACGGACCCTTCCGCCGACCAGCCAACCGAGAGAACCTCATGAACCCATCAACCATAGTGTCAAAGATCAGACACGTTGGCCTGGATGTCCACGCCGAAACCATTGCCGCCACCATCGCAAACTCCTCCGGTGACTTCCGTCCCTACGGCATCATTCCCTCCCCAACCCATGCAGCGGACAAGCTGATCAGGAAGCTGGCGGATGTGGGTGCTACGGTTCGCCATGTCCATGAAGCCGGTCCCACCGGATTTTTGGGGCCAGCAAGGGGACTTTCTCTCCGGACATGTTCAACCCTGGGTGTCACTTCGGGCTCCGCTTCGCTCCGCGGCATGGCACTCTCCACTTTTTGGGCGATGCCATTGTGAGCTCAACTCTCGGGGTCATACCCAAACTCGCGGAGTTCCTGGGAGCAGCGGCAAGCCTTGGCGATCTTTGCAGCCCACACGATGGCAGCTTCGCGAGACGGGAGCCGCAGGATACAGAAGCCACCGTCAAACTCCTTCGTCTGGGGATACGTTTCGTTTGTGACCGTGCCGTCTGTGGCAACCATGAGAGGTGCGACGTCCTCATTGATACCACCACCGAACACATACACGCCTGCCGCCTTCGCCTCGCGTATGACCTCGCGCGCAGCTTCGCCCACGGCGGCAAAGTCCTCGGCGGGGACTTTCATCGCCCTTGCAGGAAAGGAGATCAGATATTTTATCATCATTGGTTTCTTCGGTGGGCCCAAGGGGTCTGATTGCATGACCGAAGTCTATAGACTAGGCGGTGTATGAAAAGTCCCAAGTCCCTCGAGGCCGGAATGGGAACCGGTGGCTGGGAGAGTGGGCGGGTGCGTGAGGGGGCGAACCAAACGGACCGGTAGGGTTGGCGCAATGTCGCCGACCCCGCCGCAGGCGGACCATTGGGGCGCAGTGTAGAAGAACCATGAACCCCAGCGGCACCCTGGCGCGGAGAGGGAGCGAATTTGGAACACCGGAAGGCAGGAAGGGGAGCAGCTGAGGGGGTGGATGGACGAGTCGGTTGAGGGGCAGTTGAACGAACCGGTAGGGTTGGCGCAATGTCGCCGACCCCGCCGCAGGTGGACCATTGGGGCGCAGTGTAGAAGAACCATGAACTCCAGCGGCACCCTGGCGCGGAGAGGTTGTGGAGGCCCGCGGCCCACCCATTCTTAACGTCGTACGGATCGAATGCCACCGGCTTGGCGGTTCCATCCCTCGTTCGCGGGTCACCCGTTGGAAAGCGGTGTCTCCGCTTCGCTCTGCCACCGCACTCCATAGGAGCCGAGCTCTCTACCGCGCCCCGCTCCGGGTTTTTCAACTACGGGTGTAGTTGCTGGCTCCGCAGCAATACACCATTTAAGGTTATTCGGCATCCAAAGTGCGCAGATCATAACTTATGAACTCTGTGCGGTGCAGCTTCCCATCGAGCCACTCCAAGCGCCACAACACAATACAATCCCCTTCAATAGTCGCCTCCATCTCAAACCGCATCGTGTCTGCGTGAAACAAACAACCCCAACCAGTCTTGGTCTGAAATAGAACAAACGGCTCGCTCGTAGGAACACCTGAAGTATGACATCGAATAACGACAAGGATGCTCCGTCCTCGGTAAGTGAATCCCTTCTGTGCCGCACCGCCAAAGCTGGGGCTGAATGCCTGTTGGGATAAGTCGGCATTTGCGTCTGGAGTGACGCGGGGCGTGCTGCATGAGGAAACAAGCCAACTGACACACAGCAAAAGTGGTAATGCCAATCTCATAACGTGCGCGAAGCCGCCTACCATTTTGATTCACCGACAATCCGTCTGTCGGACGATTATTTGTACCGGAGGGAGCGGAGGTTCGTAAACGCCCATTGGGGCACGGGGCTGGGAAAAACGCTTGTCGGAGGTTTGGCCAATCGTCCGACAGAAACACTCCCCGGCCAATCCTCATCGACATATAGAGATGCCCGTTCGTCATCTGCGGATGATTCTTCCGTTTCTGTGTTTCGTGTATTCCGTGGGTTTCGTGGTTCAATCCCTCAGAACGTCGGACCCAGGATCCACGGGGCGAATTCCTCATCCCCTAAACCCTGCGCCTCGCTCTTGGTGCGTTTGCCGTTCGCCACCGCCAGGATTTCCTCGAAGATGCGGTGGCCGACCTGTTCCACCGTTTCCGTGCCGTCCAGAATCGTCCCGGCATTGAGGTCCATGTCGTCGCGCATCCAGTCGTACAGCAGGGTGTTCGTGGCCACCTTGATGCATGGAGCCGGCTTGCAGCCATACACGCTGCCACGCCCCGTGGTGAACACGCCCACGTTGCAGCCGCCGCACACCAGGCCGGTCATGCTCACCGGATCGAACCCCGGGGTGTCCATGAACGCAAAGCCCGGCCGGTTGATGGCTTCGGCGTACTTGTACACCGCGGTCAGGGGCGCCTGACCTCCCTTGGCCAGCGCACCGAGGCTTTTCTCATAAATGGTGGTGAGGCCGCCTTCCTTGTTTCCCGGGCTGGGATTGTTGTCGATCGAGGCGCCGAACAGCTTCACGTACTGCTCCCACCAGCGAATGTGCGCCAGCAACTGTTCGCCAATCTGTCGCGTCACGGCCCGCCGGGTGAGCAGGTGCTCCGCCCCATAGATTTCCGGAGTCTCCGCCAGCACGCTGGTTCCGCCCTGCCGGACCAGTTCATCGCTGGCCACGCCCAGCGCGGGATTGGCCGTGATGCCGCTGGCGCCGTCCGAACCGCCGCAGTTCAATGCCAGAACCAGCTTGCTCAGCGATTGGGGCGTCCGCACCACCGCGTTCGCTGCCGGAAGGAGCTTCGCCACCGCCGCTGCCGCGGCATCAATGGTCTTTTGGACGCCCCCCTGCTGCTGGATGGTGAGAAATGTGGGCGTGGGTTCGCCGGGCCGCAGTTCGTCCAGCCGCCCGTCAGCCCGCAGGCCGCTGACCTGATGTCCCTCGCAACCCAATCCAATCAAAACATAACCCGCCACATTCGGATGCCGGGCCACGCCGGTGAGCACCCGCTGGAGCATGGCGTGGGGTTCGCCGGGCTGGACGCAGCAACCGCTCTTGTGGGTAAACGCCAGCACCCCGTCGACGTTGGGGAACTCGCGCCGCAACGTTTCCGGTGGGAACCGGTCCTTCACGTACTTTGAAACACTGGCGGAGCAGTTGACGCTGGAGATCACCGCCAGGTAGTTCCGCGTCCCCGCCCGCCCGTCCGGTCGGGAAAAGCCCAGGAACTCCCGCCGCTCCGATTCGGTGACTGGAGCCAGCGGCCGGAGGTCGGTTCCGAATTCATAATCCCGGCTGACATCCCGCAACACCAGGTTGTGGGTATGAACCAGGTCACCCGGGGCGATGTTTCCCCGGGCAAATCCGATCACCTGCCCGTACTTCCGCACCGGAGCGCCGTCGGCCAGTTCGCGTACCGCCAGCTTGTGACCGCGGCCTGCCGGGTTTCGAAGGGTCAGGCTCCCGCCGGGCCAGTCCAGCACGGTGCCGGTCGTCACCGGCGTCTTGAGCACCACCACGTCGTCGTCGGAATGCAGTCGAATGGAAACCTCGTTCAATGCAGGCACCCGGCGAGCATAGCGAGCTTCCCCAAATCGGGAAGGGGTCAGCGTCTGGATCCCTCGTCGTCCACTCGTAGCCGCGGACGGAAGGACGCGCCATTTGGACTTCTTTCGCCCAACCCAAGCACTCCGCGGGTGGGGTCCACCGGGGAAGGGTCAGCGTCTCGTTCCCTCGTCGTCTACGGATCAACGACCCACCGCGTTTCCGATTCTTGGAGTGGAGGCTCACACCTCACAGTTCCACCAGCCGGTAAAACACCGCGGGTCCGCCATCGGTCGGCACCAGACAGGGAGTTGGCGACGCGGTACAGACCACCGTCGAAATCGGCATCCAGCCCTGGAATCCGGAACTGCGCTCCACGCGGTAGGAACGACCAATGTCTCCGCGAAACCAAAAACGGAATTGGTTCCCGGCCGGTTCAGGATTCGACAGGACGATTTCGGAGCTCACCGTGCCGGTTGGATCCGACTGATAAATGCGGCCGCCATCGCCCACGGCAACAAACGTCCCGCCGCCAAAGGCCACCCCACGCAGCATGGGCTCCGACAATCCCGACGCCCGCCGGGTCCATTCGGTGCCATCGGCCGACGTCCGAATGCTGCCGTCCTCCCCCACGGCCACGAACTGCCCGTCCTGGAACCGGATGTCTTTGACGTGACTGAATCCGAGCCGGTTGGTGCTGTTCCATTGGATGCCGTCCAGCGAGGTGAGCACATATCCGCCCCAACCGCCGGCGACGAACTTTCCCGCGCCGTGCGTGATGCAGTACAGGCTCTGGCTGAAGACTGGTGCGCCAGCGCCCAACTGATCCAGGCCGGCCGACTGGCTGGAACTCCCGCGACTGGTGGTCGTGAGGGTCCCCACGGCAACATACTTGCCGTCTGCATAGACAATTCCCGACCAGAAGTCGGACGAACTGGTGGACCGCGAGGTCCAATTCACGCCGTCGGGTGATGTCAGGATGGCGCCGCTGCCGCCCACCACGACAAACTGGTTGTTGAAGAATCCGACGGAATCGAGGTTCGCGCTGCTCTTGCTGTCCTGCAGCGTCCACTCGATACCGTCCGGGGACGTGACGATTTTCCCCACGCTGCCCGCTGCGACAAACAGGCCGTTGCCAAACGCCAGACCGTAGAAGGACCGGTTCTTGACCGGGCCGTCATGGCGGGTCCAGGTGACACCATCCGTCGACGACACAGTGATGCCCTGGCTCTCGCTGACCGCCACGAACCGGTCGTTCCCGAAGGCCACCGCGGTGAGGTTGACGGTCGTCGGGGACGTCCGCAGGTGCCAGATGGCGAGTGGATCGTCCGCAGCGACCCCTGCGGTTTTTATCGGCAGGGAAATCATCCAGCAAATCCCCAGCAGTCCAATTCGTCGGAGTGTCTTCATGTCTCTGTTCGGCCATCCAAGATCGAAATCCCGATCCCTGGTATTCCACTTTGGACGTAATCCCGGTTGAGGGTGGCCCGTTCAGGTGGCGCGCACCGTTCAACGCCACCCGGGCGCTTCGCCGAACCGAGCCCTGAAACACCCCGGATCCAGGCGGCCACGCCTGTGAAGGGACCACCCAGGTGGACGATGGGTGCGGATCGAAGATGGCCCGCTAGACACTTGTAATCGCACATTTCCAACCTCTCCGCCGCTCCGATGCCTTGACCCGGAGGAAGTTCCATCACAGGCTGTCCACACTTCCCCGAGGGTCGCATGCGATTGAACGTCTCATTTCATCGCTGGGCTGGATTGCTGGTGGCTGTGGCCGGTTCGGGCAAGGCGTCGGGAGGTGAGGCAGACCATCAGCTGCCCGATATCGCCACCGCCCACCTGTCCGCACTGGGTTCCCTGGGAGCCACCGGATTTCTCACCTTGGGCATTGCCCTCTGCGTCCTGGGCTGCGGGTACGGTCTCTGGCATTTCCGTCAGATTTGCCGCATGCCCACCCATCCGGCCATGGCGGAGGTCGCCGAGCTGATCTGGGAAACCTGCAAGACCTACCTCGCGCGCCAGGGACGATTCCTCGCCGTGCTGTGGTTCATCGTGGCCGGGGTGATTCTTTACTACTTCCTCGCCCTTCGCGGCCGGCCGCTGGGCGAAACCCTCGTCATCCTACTTTGGTCGGCCATCGGGGTGCTCGGGAGCTACGGCATCGCCTGGTTCGGCATGCGCATCAATACGCTGGCCAATGCCCGCACGTCCTTCTCCTCCCTTCGCGGCAATCCGCTGGCCACCCTCCAGATCCCGCTCCGTTCCGGCATGGCGATCGGGATCGTCCTGATCTGCCTGGAGCTGATCCTGATGCTCCTCATCGTGGTCGCCCTGCCCACTCCGATCCAGATGCCCTGCTTTGTCGGGTTCGCCATCGGGGAATCGCTGGGCGCGAGTGCCCTGCGCATCGGGGGCGGCATCTTCACCAAGATCGCCGACATCGGTGCGGACCTCATGAAGATCGCCTTCAATCTGCCGGAAGACGACCCCAAGAATCCCGGCGTAATTGCCGACTGCACCGGCGACAACGCCGGCGACTCGGTCGGGCCCACCGCCGATGCCTTTGAAACCTACGGGGTCACCACGGTGGCCCTGCTGTCATTTCTCGCGATCGCCATGGGACATCACCCGGCCACCAGCGGTGTCCTCATGGTCTGGCTCTTCGGGGTGAGCCTGGCGATGCTGGTGTGCGCCGCCGCCGCCTACGAATTCAACAACTGGCTCAACTGGATGCTCTACAACGGTCGGAAGGATTTCGATTTCGAGCAGCCTCTGACCCACCTGATGCGGCTGTCCTGTGCCTTCAGCGTCTTCACCACCCTGGCGTTGAGCTGGCTCCTGCTGGCCCATTTCCGGGGTCCCGACGGCAAAGCGCTCCCCGAACTCTGGTGGGTTTTGGCCCTGATCATTTCGTGCGGAACGGTGGCCGGCGCGGTGATCCCGGAACTGACCAAGATCTTCACCAGCACCAGTTCACGACATGTCGCGGAGATTGTCATCAGTTCCCGACACGGCGGCGCCTCCCTGAACATTCTCAGCGGATTTGTCGCCGGCAATTTCAGCGCCTTCTGGAATGGGTTTATCATCCTCGTGCTGATGACCGTCGCCTTTGCCCTGTCCCGTCATGAGGCTCTAGCCGCGCTGCTGCCGGCGGGTTACCAGTTCGCGGCCCCGATCTTCGCCTTCGGACTGGTGGCCTTTGGATTCCTGGCGATGGCACCGGTCACTATCGCCGTCGACTCGTTCGGGCCCGTCACTGACAATGCGCAATCGGTGTTTGAGCTGAGCCGGATTGAATCCCGCCCGGGCATTTCCCAGGAGCTGGAACGAGCGTTTGGATTCGAGCCCAACTTCGAGGACGCAAAACACCAGCTCGAGCGGGCCGACGGCGCTGGAAACACCTTCAAGGCCACGGCCAAACCGGTGCTGATCGGAACGGCCGTGGTGGGGGCCACCACCATGGTGTTCGGCATCATCATGCTCCTGGAACAGCGGTCGGGAGGTGTCGCCGCCAGCCTGAGCCTGGTCCAGGCCCCGGTGCTTCTCGGTCTGCTGATGGGGGGCGCGGTGGTCTACTGGTTCACCGGGGCCAGTGCTCAGGCGGTTGTCACCGGCGCCTACCGGGCGGTGGTGTTCATCCAGCAGAATCTTCACTTCGACGCGGCGCAGGCCGGCGTCGAGGAATCCCGCCGCGTGGTGGACATCTGCACCCTCTACGCCCAGCGCGGCATGGTGAACATCTTCGGCGCGCTGTTCGCCCTGTCCCTGTCCCTGCCCTGTTTCGATCCGCATTTCTTCATCGGATTCCTCATCGCGCTGGCGTTCTTCGGACTCTTCCAGGCTCTGTTCATGGCCAATGCCGGTGGCGCCTGGGACAACGCCAAGAAGATTGTGGAAGTCGAACTGCGGGCCAAGGGCACCCCGCTCCATGCCGCCACCGTGGTGGGGGACACCGTGGGCGACCCGTTCAAGGACACCTGCAGCGTTTCCCTGAACCCAGTCATCAAGTTCATGACCCTGTTCGGCCTGCTGGCAGTCGAGATCGCCATCCACCTGCCCGATTCCCTCTACAAGACGGGTTTCGGAGTGCTCATGCTCGGAGTCGCCCTGGTCTTCATTTACCGTTCCTTCTACGCCATGAGGATTCCGGACCAGGAAATGGAGTGAGGGGCGAAATCAAACTCCCAAGTCCCGAAGCTCGAAACTCAAATTCAATCCGGGTCGTCGTCGAGGGAAGGCAGCGATGGCTGATCCCCAGCCCACCCCACCGGCCGAACTCGCCATCCACGAAAAGTGAGCCCAGACGACGCGTCCTCCCGTCCGCGACTACGGCGACGGCCTGATTTTTGGATTTTGAACTTTGACCGCGGCCCTCGGATGATCGCGCCGTGCCCGTCGCCCGCGTCGTCTCGCTGCTGCCCGCTGCCACGGAAATGGTCTTCGTTCTTGGCGCGGGCGATCGATTGGTCGGGCGCAGTCATGAGTGCGATTTTCCAGCCGATGTGACCCGGCTGCCCGCCGTGACCTCAGCCCGGGTCGACTCCACACGTGCATCCGGTGACATCCATCGCGCGGTGGGCGACGCCATCAGCGCCGGCCAGTCTCTGTACTCCATCGACGGGGAACAGTTGAGGAAGCTTCGGCCCGACCTGGTGCTGACCCAGGATCAATGCGCGGTATGCGCGGTCAGCCGGCCAGATCTGGATGACGTCCTACGGCACCTGGGCCCGCCTGGCCCGGAGGTTCTCAGCTTCAGCCCCCAGCGTTTCGCCGATCTGTGGTCCGATCTGCGACGGCTGGGTTTGGCGCTGGGTCTGCCCGACGGGGGACGTTCCGCCATCGCACCGCTCAAATCCCGGGTCGTGGACGTCATCCAGAACGTGGCATCGGCGGTCCGAAAGCCCACCGTGGCCTGTCTGGAATGGCTCTCCCCCCTCATGGGTTCCGGGAACTGGATCCCGGAAATGGTCCAGATGGCAGGAGGCATCCCGGTCCTGGGCGCGGCAGGGAAGCACTCGGAATGGGTGTCATTCGATGCCCTGGCCAAGGCCGATCCGGACGTCATCCTGGCCCTGCCCTGTGGATTCACGCTGGAGCGGACACAACGGGAAGTTGCGACTCTCTTGACCGATCCCCGCTGGAACACTCTCCGCGCGGTCCGGGAGGGTCGGGTCTTAGCCGTCGATGGAAGCGCCTACTTCAACCGGCCCGGGCCACGCTTGGTGGACTCCTTGGCGATCCTCGCGGAAATCCTGCACCCGGATCTTCACCCGGGGCCCGACAGGGAAGGTGGGGATTGGACCCGGGTCGTTGCCACTGCCAACCCGAGTTCAAAGTAACAGTTCTGTCGTTCGTCCGTGAGGTCAGCGACCACGAAATTCGACCATCGGATCGCGTGGTGAATCTTTTCCATCACCTCCGCGGACGTATGGCGTTCATCCACACGGAAAGAAACAAACCCAAATCCCGCGGCCGCCTCACGGACTGCATTCTTCACGTCGCGGTTTCGCTTTGAATCCAGGAACGGGCAGATCAGGAAACAATTCGGCTCATACATGCTGACCGGGGGCAGGAAGGCGACATCACCGGGATACACCCCTGTCTTGCGCCTTGCGGGTGACGACCGATCGGGCATGCACCCCAAACTCTCGGTGGAATACTGCAAATGCAATGGAGATTGCCGGACTTCACCGTTGCGAGAACCGACTTCTCAGGATACCTGTCCACCATGGACACCTTGGTGG
>JBGAPN010000017.1:0-23834 GCA_044221235.1 Limisphaerales bacterium | reverse complement strand
AGGTCGAACTCCGATGGGTTCCGCCCCCGCAAGCCTCGGACGGCACGAATCTGTTTCTGATCGCGACCTCACCCGCCGGCCATTCGTCACCCCTCCCGATCTTCACGCTGGAGGCCAAAGACCTCCTTCCGGACTTCAAGCCTTCCAGCGGATTTGCGGACGCCCCGGTGCTCCTACCCGGGAAATGGGTTTCCGGCTCCCTCGGTGACCGACGGGACGTCGCCGTGTTTCGCGTGGAAGGCCGGAAAGGGCAACGCCTCCGCGTCCAGGTGTGGGCCTGGCGGCTGGGCTCAACCCTGGATTCCGCGCTCGCCCTTCACGATGCCCGTGGGGCCGTGTTGCACCGTGTGGACGACGCCGGATCCCGGGACCCGGTCCTGGTTCAGACCCTTCCCAGCGACGGACCGTTTTTCCTCTCGCTGACCGGCATGGATGAACGATCGGCCCCGACGCACGTGTATTTGTTGCGCCTCGACACCGACGACCGTTGAACCGTCCACACGTTGCCGGGACACCGGAGCTTCTGTTCACCGAATCCAATTCCGCCTGCGTCCACCCGCTGAAAGAGAATCCGCTGGCTCCCGATTCCCTGTCCTAGGCGAGGATGCCTTTGACAACCTCGCCTTCGCCCGAGGGACCGATAAGCCGGTTGTCGAGTCCCTGGTGCCGGTAGGAGAAGGCGTGGGCGTCAATTCCCAGGAGATGCAACACGGTGGTCTGCAAATCCCGCACGCTGACGGGATCCTCCGCGACCTTGTAACCGAAGTCATCCGTCGCGCCGAACAGGCCGCCGCGCCGGACACCGCCACCGGCCATCCAGATGGAAAAGCAGTGTGGATGATGATCACGCCCCAGGAAGGTGGAGCCGCCGCGGGCTTCATTCATCGGCGTGCGGCCAAATTCACCGCCCCAGATGACCAGCGTTTCATCCAAGAGACCCCGCTGTTTCAGGTCCTTGATCAGGGCCGCGCTGGCTTGGTCGACATCACGACATTTCCTGGGGAAGGCCTCCATGAGGTCATCGCCCGGACTGGTCCCATGAATGTCCCAACCCCAGTCAAAGAGCTGGACATAGCGAACACCCTTTTCCACCAGGCGTCGGGCAAGCAGGCAGTTGTTGGCAAAGCTGCCCTCGCCGGGTTTGGCACCGTACAGGGCCCGGATCGATTCCGGCTCGCGCCCGATGTCGAACACCTCCGGAACACTGGCCTGCATGCGGAACGCCAGTTCGTACTGCTCGATCCGCGTCAGGGTCTCCGGATCCCCAAACAGCTTGGCCTCGGCCTGGTTCAACGACTTCAGGGCATCCAGGGTCCTCCGCCGGCTGTCGCGGCTCATGCCCGGAGGATTGCTGGCGTAGAGGATGGGCTCACCGGTGGTGCGACACTGGGTGCCCTGGTAGACCCCGGGAAGAAAACCCGAACCCCAGAGGCTCTTGCCGCCGGTCGGATCGGTGCCCCCGCTCAGGAGCACCACAAATCCGGGCAGGTCCTGGTTCTGTGTTCCAAGGCCGTAAGTAATCCAGGAACCCATGCTGGGGTTTCCGGCCCGCATGTTGCCGGTGTACAGGAACAACTCGGCCGGCGCGTGGTTGAACTGGTCGGTCCAGACCGACCGCACCACGGTGATGTCGTCCGCCACGCTCGCCAGATTCGGGACCTTTTCGCAAAACCAGGCCCCGGAAGGTCCGGCCTGACGGAATTCGTAGGGGGAACCCAGCATCTTGGGCACTCCCTTGATGAAGGCAAACCGCTGGCCCTTGAGCAACGAATCCGGGCAGGGCTGCATGTGCAGCCGCTTGAGCTCGGGCTTGAAATCGAACAGGTCGAGCGACGGCGGCGCTCCGGACATGTGGAGGTAGATCACCGACTTCGCCCGGGCCGGAAGCGGGGATGGCTTCAACGCCAGCGGACTCAAGGCGGACGACGGCAGGGGCGCGGGTGCGGCCCACAGCCGATTCCCACCCATCAACTGGCCCAGGGCCAGGCCTCCGAGACTGAAGACGCCGGTGCGGGCAAAAAACTCGCGACGCGTGACAGCACGCGCCTGTTCCAGCCGAAATTCGGTGCTCAGATGGGACGACATGGGACCGGGAGAACGTTACGCCGGCCTTGGACGCACACAACGCAGGAGATGTTCGGGAAAGGTGGACCCCTCTCATTTCGGACCCGCGCGTCCCGGAACCGGACCCCGCGATCCACCTCCGCTCAGTTCGAGGCGAGCCGACGCCCTTGCGGGGACGCCGAATAGCGGAGGAAGCTGTCCAGCAGCAGCTGGACGCCGAAGTTGTTGACTCCGGAACCGAAGAACACCGGTGTCAGCTTTCCAGCCAACACCGTCGGATGATCAAACTCGGCGCCCGCCATCTCAATCATCTCAATCTGTTCCCGGACGGTCTGGTAGGTCTGCTCGTCGAGCTTTTCCCGCACCAGGGCATCGTCGAGACCGGTGACATTCACCGCCGCACGGTACTTGCCGCCGACCACCCGTTCGAACAGATGCACCTGCCGGCCGGCCCGGTC
This sequence comes from Limisphaerales bacterium, assembly GCA_044221235.1. GTDB lineage: Bacteria > Verrucomicrobiota > Verrucomicrobiia > Limisphaerales > UBA9464 > UBA9464. The sequence continues at coordinate 21,312 of JBGAPN010000017.1, read as the reverse complement.
ATACACGCCCCGGAATTCCGCGCCATTGCCCAACGGCCAGTTCATCGCCACCGACCGGATTCCCAGCACGGCCTCCAGCTCGTCCATCAGGGCAATCGGATCCCGCGCCGGCCGGTCGAGCTTGTTCATGAAGGTGAAGATCGGCACGCCGCGACGGGCACAGACCTCGAACAGCTTCCGCGTCTGGGTCTCCACGCCCTTGCCGGCGTCGATTACCATGATCACGGCGTCCACGGCCGTCAGGACGCGATAGGTATCCTCGGAAAAGTCCTTGTGACCCGGGGTGTCGAGCAGGTTGATGCGGTAGCCATCGTACTCGAACTGGAGCACGGTGGAGCTGATGGAGATACCGCGCTTCTTCTCCAGCTCCATCCAGTCCGACGTGGTGGCGCGCTGGTTTTTGCGCGCGGTCACGGATCCGGCGAGCTGGACCGCGCCGCCGTAGAGCAGCAGCTTTTCGGTCAGCGTGGTCTTGCCGGCATCGGGATGCGAGATGATGGCGAACGTCCGCCGGCGGGCGATTTCTTCCTGCAACGTCACGAGACCGGGAAGCTGGCAAACCCCCGGGGGAAACACAAAATTCAAAGTGCAGCCCATTGGCGGCGTGCCGGGCCCCGGACTTCATGTCGTCCGAGACCGCATCCCGTACCGTGAGCCGGAACGAATCCGTCGGCAGGGAAAGCGGACTCACACGAAGGCACGAAGCCTCGAAGAGAACGCTGAATGGGAATCTCCGTGGCGGGCAAACCAAGATGGGTCCCGCATGTGTCAGAGCCTTCGTGCCTTCGTGGCTTCGTGTGCAGTTCCCACTCCAGGCTTCCGGCTCAGGACGCCGACGCCAACCCTTCAAAGTCGTTCACGATCTGGGAAAGACGGTCCATGATCTCCTGGATCCGCTCGGGCGTCAGTTCCGTGGGGTCGGTCTTGACGATCTGCTTCAGCGTCTTGAGGTCCCCGACAACCCCCGTGATGTTGTCCACGATATCCTTGGCGGACTTAAAGCTGATCAGGTCGGCCGCCTGCTTGGCCCGGGTGGAGATCCGTTCGATGTCCTGAAGGAATGCGTCAATCTGGACCGTCCGTTTGGCGATGGAGCCCACATCCTCCGCCACAATCAGCTGGGACAGCTGCACCTGGACCCCCGCCACGGCGTCGACCACCTCCTGGGGACACGCCAGCGTGCGGCTGCTGATGAAGTCCGAGCAGGCCTGGCGTGCGAGACGCATCCGCGCCTTGTCGCCCGAGGCGGCTGCATCCCGGGCCTTGCTGACGACGTCGTCTGCGGTGTCGATCCAGTCCTGTGCGGTGACCGGACCCATGGCTTTGCTTTTCGTGGCTTTGCTCTTCATGGCTTAATCCTCGCGTCCTGATAGTTCTTGTAGAGGGTATAAAGGTCCTGGGTGAGGCGGGCGAGCTCGGCCAGGGACGGGGCGCGCTTCTCCCGCAATGCCAGGGTCAGATCGTGGTGCCCGTTTGCCCACGCCTGGGTGGTCAACATGGCCTGATCCAGCAGCGCGGTCTGGGTGGCAAACAGGCGCTCGGCGCGTTCCCGATCCCGGACATAGCTCTGGTATTCGACATTGTTGGGCAGCTGGGCGTACTGCTCGTTGATCGAGGCCAGGCGCTGGAGGGCGGCGGTGTTAACGCTTGGCGGATTGCCGAAGGCGTCGGTGGCCGCGGCATTTCGGGCGTTATTGAGCGCCTTGATCTCCACGAAGATCCGTCGTCGTTCCACCGAGCTGATCGCGAGGGCATGGCTTTCCACAGCGATGCTGCGGAGGGAGTCGAGATCCTTGACGATCAGCTTCGAGGAACTTTCGACCAGGGGGTCCGCCAGATCGACCGCCTTATGAATCTGGTTGGCGGCAATCGCCTTGGCGATCTCGCCGTAGGTCCGCGTCCCCGCGTTGAGGATCAGATCGCCCGCCGTCCCCGCACCGGGGAACGAGGCATTCCCCGCCGCTTCAACCAACCCCTTGACCGATTCGCGGAAGGCCTCGGCGTTGGCCTGGCCGGATTGCCCGGCATCCACCAAGGCCTGGAGGGACGCCGCATAGCGGTTCATCGCGGTCATCAGCTTTATCCGCTTGTCCCATGCCTGCTTGAGCGTGGTGGAGAGTTCCGCAGCGGACGTCTGGGAAGTGGCGTTTCCAGGCTCATAAATCTGCGCGACATCGGAGACCGCAGTGGTCCCCGCCGTGCCCAGCGTGGTGGTGAGCAACGAGGTGGATTCCGAGAAGGATTGGACGCCGGTCGCAGGCAGGGTGCGGCAGCCGATGGCCAAAAGAGGCAAAAGGGCGGCCAGCCACAACGCTGTGACACGCCGAGCCGGAACAGATGGAGTCATGGTCGACGAAGGGGAAGGAGGTGGGGTTGACGGCTACTGCTTTGAGCGGACCGCCACCTTCGAAACGAGGCAAGATGAAAAGCAGGCGGAGAGCCATTCGGTGACGGCGGTCCCCACCTCGCGGTAGGGCCGCAGTGCTCTGCGGCCCCATCTAAATCCGCCTCCGTCCCAGTCCACCCCGCCGTGCATCGTGGGACGCTTCTGGCACCAGGACCTTCCCCCGTTCCCCGCCAGCGACTCCACTCGCGTCGGCGGATCCAGTTTCGGACAGACACAGTCGGTCCCTACCACAATTCGGTAGGGCAGCGGATCCACGATTCTCCCACCGCAATAGCTATGTTTAGGGGACGACAGATGGGATCCATTCCTGCGAAATTGGCCCGATGGATCTCCGACCCAATGAGGAACCAGGAAGAAAAACCCCAGCCAAGGGGGTCCTCCTTCAACCCGACCTGCCCAACTTCGTTTTTCTCAGCGTTTGTTGCCGCCATGGCGAACCGTGGCTGGCCAACACCGTTATCCACCGCGCCTTGTGTGACATTTGGCGTCACGACGCGCTCGCCTGGATGGTCGGATACTACCTTCTAATGCCGGATCATCTTCACCTGTTCTGTGCGCCCCACACCCCGATTTTTGAAATCGAACGCTGGATCTCATTTTGGAAATTCAAGTTATCGCAGACGTCTCCGGCCTCCGGACGTTGGCAGCGCGGAGGGTTTCACCACCGTCTACGCTCCCGAATCGAGTTCGAGGAAAAATGGCTCTACGTGCGGGAAAATCCGATCATGCGAGGCCTCGTATCTCACTCCGACGAATGGCCGTTCCAAGGCCAGATTCACCCGCTCATTTGGCGCTGATCGACAGCGTGCATCGCTGTTCGTCTGGGATCGCAGACATTTCTGAGGCAGGAGGGACTTCTGGTCACTTCGACGCCAGCAACTCCCCTCGTTCCCCGCCAGCGACTCCACTCGCGGCGGCGGATTCAGTTTCGGACCGACGCAGTCGGTCCCTACCTCGTGGGGAAATCTACTGTAGCTCCACAATGACCTCGATCTCGACGGCGATGTTGCCCGGAAGCGGACCCATGCCCACGGCGCTGCGGGCGCCGACGCCGTTCTCCATGCCCCAAATCTCAGCAAACAACTCGCTGCAGCCATTGATGACTTTCGGGTGGTCGTAGAAGTCCGGCGCCGAATTCACCATGCCCAGAATCTTGATGACCCGCTTGACGCGGTCGAGGGACCCCAGGTTCTCCCGGATTGTGGCCAGCAAGGCCAATCCCACCTGACGGGCCGCCTGCTTTCCGGCGTCGAGGTCCAGGTCCTTGCCCACCACACCGGTGATCAGGGTGCCGTCGGTCCGGACCGGGCCATGGCCGGAAATGAAGGCCAGATTTCCGGTCATGACGAGCGGCTTGTACACCGCAACGGGCTTGGGGGCCTTGGGAAGCACGAGTTGAAGTTCAGCGAAACGGGATTCGGCACTCATGATGCGGCCAGAGTGCCCGGAGGCCGGCGCGAATTGAATCTCGAACCGCGACTTTCCAGTTTGAATCGGGCCGTTCATGATCCCGGAGCCATCATGGAGTACGAAGCGGTCATCGGTCTGGAGACGCATGTGCAGCTCAAGACCCGTTCGAAGATGTGGTGCGGCTGTCCCAACGAGTTTGGCGCTCCGCCCAACACCAACGTCTGCCCCATCTGCCTGGGCATGCCCGGGGTGCTGCCGGTCGCCAATGAGGAAGCGATGCGCCTGACCGTTCTGACCGGCTACCTGCTCAACTGCGAGATTCCCCGGTTCGCCAAGTTCGACCGCAAAAACTACTTCTATCCCGATTCCGCCAAGAATTACCAGGTCACCCAGTATGACCGTCCCAGCACCGCCAATGGCTGGGTGGAATTCGATTTCCCGGGTGCGGCGGATGGCTCCGGTGTCGCGCGAGTGCGCATCACCCGGGCCCACCTGGAGGAGGACGTCGGCAAGAACAACCACTTCGACCGCCATAGCGGCGTGGATTTCAACCGCGCCGGCGTGCCGCTGCTGGAGATCGTCTCCGAGCCCGACCTGCGCAGCTCGGACATGGCCTATGCCTACCTGAAGGCGTTGACCGACATCCTGAACCGCGCCGGAGTCAGCGACTGCGACCTGGAGAAGGGCATGGTGCGATGCGACGTGAATGTCTCGGTCCGCCCGAAGGGATCCGAGAAACTGGGCGCCAAGATCGAGATCAAGAACATGAACTCGTTCTCCGGGGTCCGACGCGCGCTGGACTACGAGATTCCGCGGCAACTGGAGGCCGTGAAACGCAACGAGGCGTTGCGCCAGGAGACCCGTCGCTGGGACGACGCGGCCGGCATCACCGAGCCCATGCGGTCCAAGGAGGATGCGCATGATTACCGCTATTTCCCCGAGCCGGACCTCATGCCGTTCGAGCCCACCGAGGCGTGGCTGGCCGAAGTCCGGTCCCGCATTCCCGAACTGCCACGGGAGCGGAAGGCGCGATTGGTGCGGGAATTTGGGATTCCCGAAGGCGACGCCCAGGTGCTCACCGACAACCTGCCGTTGGGCCACCTGTTCGAATCGGCAGCCCAGGGCTACCGGAATCCCAAGGCCATCGCCAACTGGGTCATCAACAATCTGTCGGCCCAACTCTCCGCGACCGGCACCCCCGTGTCGGATCTGAAGTTCCCGGCAGACGCACTCCGGGAACTCGCCGATCTCGTGGATTCCGGCAAAATCAGCTCCAAGATCGCCCAGGACGTCTTTGCTGAGATGTTCAACTCCGGGACGCGTCCGGCCCAGGTCGTGGAGCAGAAGGGACTCGCCCAGGTCAGCGACACCCGCGCCATCGAGAAACTGGCCGAGGAGGTCATCGCTGCGAACCCCGGGCCTGCCTCGGACTTCCGATCCGGCAAGGGGGCGGCCCTCAACTTCCTCAAGGGCCAGGTCATGAAGCTCTCCAAGGGCAAGGCCAACCCGGCGCTGGCCGGAGAGATTCTGGAGAAGAAGCTGAAGGCCGGGGGCTGACGGGACGCCGGTTGCCGTGTGAGGATTCGCCGGCAACGCAAAAAAGGGTGCCTGGTTTCCAGGCACCCTTGTTCATTGGAATGATTTGAGGTTTGAAGGGCCGATCCCCCGCTCCCGATGGCCTACTGGATGGCGGCTCCCGGAGGGGTCAACAGAACGAACACCCCGCGGCGATTCTTGGCGTACGCGGCGTCGGTATGCCCCGGATCCGCCGGCTTCTCTTCGCCAAAGCTGATCGTGGTCACGCGGTCGCCGCTGATGCCAGCGGCCATCAGCTTCTCCCGGATGGCCAGCGCACGCCGTTCCCCGAGGGCCAGGTTGTACTCCGGCGTCCCACGTTCATCGCAGTTGCCTTCGATGAGCAGCGACTCGGTCGGATGCGCCTTCAGGTGGTCGGCCACCTTGGTGATGTTGCCCGCGAACTCGGGCTTCACGTTGGACTTGTCGAAATCGAAATAAATCGTGTCCGCCGCGAACACGTCGCGGTTCTCCACGTTGTTCCGGGCGTCGAGATTCTCGTTCAGGCTCGTCGGGTTCGGATTGGTGTTGTTGCCGGAGCCGAGATCATTCGATCCCAATCCGGGTGAGGTGCTCGGGAGACGCCCCGCGCCGGGGACCGTGCCGCCGCCCCCGATGGGAACGTCACCGGTGGGCGCTGTGGACTTTGATTGACCCGCGGGCAGCGGGGTCAGGTTCTTGGGTTTTTTGGAACACCCAACGGCACCCGCGACCAACGCGGTAGCCATAATAATCAATGCAACTCGGGACATAAACGACTTCATGATCGGCATTGGAATCGGGGGGTAGTTATCTGGCCCAACTGGGCTGGGAGCAACTGCCCGAAATTCGGAGCAAATCCTTGACGTGGCCGGAGGGCACGTCAAGCAGCGACAGTCTCCGATCGCCGTTGCCGGCTCGTCGGGCAAACACCAGCGTCCGGGAATTCGGCGACCACGACGGATCCTCGCCCGCCGTCACCGCCTTCACGTCACCTCCGGCGGCCGGCATCACGTAGATGGTGAACTCACCCGCCGCCCGGGTGAAGGCGATCCACTTGCCGTCCGGCGACCAATCGGGCTCGGTGCACTGCGTGACCCCTCCCGTGTTCAGGCGCTTCATGGATCCGCCAGACGCCGGCATCGTATACAATGCCGGCCGGCCCCCATCTGCCGACGTAAAGCACAGCGTCCTGCCATCCGGCGACCAGCAGGGCGATGCCTCCAGTTCCCGGGTATGGGTCAACTGGCGGAGATTGCTGCCGTCCACATTGGCCACCCAGACATCCGGACTGCCCCCGCGGCTCAGAATCATGGCCACCTGACGTCCGTCGGGCGACACCGCCGGGCTCGAACTGGTCCCCGGGAAGGAAAACACCCGGGTCCGGTCACCCGACCGAAGGTCTTGCAGGTAGATTTCGGGACGGGCAGCCCGGAACGAGGTGTAGAACAGCTTCAGCTGGCCGGGAACCCAACTGGGTCCGGCGGCAATCGAATTGTCCCCGGTGAGTCCCGTCGCGTTGGATCCGTCAAAGTCCGCCGCCCAGATTTCCGAGACGGTTTCACCCTTGGCGTTCCGCTGTCCGTTCTGCAGCCGGAAGGCGACCTTGCCCTGGAAGATGGGCGGGAGCTGCAGGAGCGTCTTGATCACGTCGTTCGCCAGGGCATGGGCCTGGGCGCGCGCCGAGCCGCCGGGATAGGCGCGGGCGAACAGCGTCGCCTGGGTGTTCACGTCGGACAGCGTGCCCCGCACCTCACCCTGGGCGGTTCCGGCCAGGCGATACTGGGGCTTGGCGGGGTTGATCTCGAATCCGACCACATACAGGTCGAATTCCAGGACCCGCTGCACCTCTTCGGGATATCCAGAGATGGCAATGGGAATGGTGCGGATGGTCTGGCCGCGAATCTCGACCCCGCCACCCTCCTGCGCGCGCCCGGACCAGGCGGTGCAGCAGAGGGCGGCCAGGGCGGCGGCCAGTGAACAGCGGACAAGTGGGATTCTGAACTGGGGGAACTTCATGGAGTGCCGTTGGCTTCGAGCACAAATTTCACTGGGACAACCAGACGAGGCTCTTTGAAATCGTCGGGAAGAGGGCGGAGCTTGCGATTGCGGCGGAACACGTCCTCGGCGGACGCATCGAACGAACGGACGCCGGAGGAGCGTTTGATGACCGCGCTCAGGACGGTGCCGTCCTTGGCGATGACCACTTCCATTCCGACCCAGTCCTGGCCTTTGGAACTGGTGGAGGGCCGTCGCCATTGGTCGTAAAGATAGGTTTGAAGCCAGGAGAGGTAGGGGGCGTACGCGACGCCACCGGGTCCGGGCATGTCGATTTGGGTCGCGCCTCCCACGTTTTTGGAGACACCCACGGCGGCACCCGAGACCCGCGATGCGAGGGCCTGGGCTGCTGCATACCGTTGCTCCCGGGCCGCGGCTTCGGCGGCGGCCGCCTCCCGCGCCTCCTGCGCCTCCTGGGCGGCTTTGAGGGCCTTCTGACGGTCCTCAGTGGAGCGAGTCCGGGTCTCCTTGCTGACCTGAATCTTGGTGGGGGCGGTCGCGGCCTTGTCGGTCTTCTCGGCCTTTCGGGTGGGGTCAAGGTCCTGCGCTTTGGCCGTGGACCGAGCCTCCCGGGAAACCTCGACCTTCCGTTCGGGTTTGGCCGGTTCGACCGTCTTTTCCGGCTCCGCTTTCTTGACGGGCTCCACGGGTTTGGGCGGCTCCGCCTTCTTGACGGGTTCGACCCGCTTGGGTTCGACCTTGGGAGTCACCGTCGGCTGCGCCGGAAGCGGCTCCGGCTTGACCGACTCCACTTTCGGCGGTGCCGGCGTTCCCTCCTGGGCGGCGAGCGGACGCGGATTGGGCGTTCCACCGCCGATCTGATTGCCCATGGTGAGGTTCAGATCGGTCGGAATCATCTCCAGGAACGGCACCTCCTGCTGGATCAGCCGGCGCGCCGCCAATCCCGATGCGATCAGAATGGCGGCCAGCAGCGCGGCATGGGCCGCGGCGGAGCCAATCAGGCAGCGTTGTTGGGTGCGGTCGAACATCAGCGATCAGCGTTTGGCCGGAGGTTCTCCCTGGAGTGAAAAACGGGTGATCCCGTTGCGACGGCAGATTTCCAGGACGTTGAAGGGAAGCTCGTATTTGGCGGAGGCATCGGCCCGGATGCCGACGATCATGTTGGTGTTCCGCCGGTATTCGTCGATCAACCGCTGTTCCAGGACCTTCAAATCCGATCCGATCGACTTACCCCGGATGAAATAGACGCCATCGGGCCGCGACTCCACCATCACGACGTCATCCTGTCGTCCGGCCGCCTTGTTGGATCCTCCCACCGGCAGCTTCAGGCTGACCGACTGCTCCATCAGCGGAGTCGTGATCACGAAGATGATCAGCAGCACGAACGCAAGATCGAGCAACGGGGTGATGTTAATATCGTTCAACGTCACCAGGGAATTCCGTTGGGAGAAGCGTCGCATGGGTTCGGGAAGGGGTCAGGGTTTCGGCGTTCGCGGAGTCCGGTCCCGGTTCGACGACCGGAACCGCGCCCCGCCGGTCGTCATTCGTCCTTGAGGAACTCGGTCTCCATCCGCGAGGCGAGCGCCTGGGCAAAGTTGTCGAGTTCCACCGTGTGGACCCGCAGCGTATGGACCAGCCAGTTGTAGCCGAACATGGACGGGATCGCGACCAGCAGCCCCGCGACGGTGGTGACCAGTGCGGCGGAGACGCCGGGCGCCATGACCGACAGGTCTGCCCGGGCACCCGCCTGCGCGGCAACCGCCACGCCACCAAAGGCATCCATCACGCCCCACACCGTGCCCAACAAGCCTAGAAAGGGCGCCCCGCTGACGGCGACCGCCAGCAGCACCAACCCCGATTCCAGCCGGAGGGATTCACGGGCCACCGATCCTTCCAACGCCCGCTTCACGTGTTCCATTCCCTTGAGCGTGGCGAACTCCTTCCGCGTGCCGCTGGGGCCCTGAAGATGGCCGTCCAGATCCGTGCAGCCGTCGAGGTATACGGAAAACAGCGGGCACCCCTGCACATGAAGCTTCCGGTCGAAGATGGCGAGGACGGACTTCTGCTGCCGGAACTCGGACTCGAAGTAGTGGTTCAGGCGGCGGGCCCGACGCATCTGCACGGCTTTGGAGGCCATCACGGACCACGCGAAAATGGAAAAGATCATCAGGATGACGATGATGACCTTGGCCTCGGGCGTCGCCTGATTCCAGATGTAGGTCAGGTTGAAGCCACCCTGCGTCGCGGCCAAAAGGCCGGCTGTGTAATTCATCGTGGTTACGTCATCTCGAAGTTCTCCAACGCGCGGAATCCGTTTAATGCCGGCCACCCGGCCGGTCAAACGTTTCCCCCCTGATTCGCGGAGTAGAAGCCATCGACGCGCCGGAAGCACCGACTGTTCGATTCCGCCGCCGGAATCAGCGATCCCGACGCGTGTGGAATTCCAGGAATTGCCGGTGCGCGGAGGGATGACGCCGCCAGTACTCCACCAGGGATTCGAACACCCGGAGCGTTTCCGGACGCAGGTGGTGCTCGATGTCCTCCACTTCCTCGGTCGCCGTCTCCGCCTCGACGCCCAGCAGTTCCAGCAGTTCGCTCAGGGTCCGGTGCCGCTGCTTGATGTGCCGGGCCACCGCCTGCCCTTCGGCCGTGAGCGTGAATCCCCGGTACCGCTCATAGTTCACGTAGCCCCGTCCGGCCAGGCGCCGGACCATGTTGGACACCGTGGATCGGTTGAGCTGCAAGGCCTCCGCAATATCCGTCACACGGGCATAGCCCTTGGCGTCCACCAGCTCCTGGATCCGTTCCAGATGGTCCTCTGTGGACTCGGAACGGCGCTCCGCAGCGGTAAGGGCACGGGCTTTCGACGGCATCCGCACCGCTTAGCACGAAGCCAATCTCCCCGCCAAGCCCGGAAATGTTATCAACAAAGAAATGTTTGTGTCCTAAAACAAATGGTTTTGACGCATACATCAGGCCGGGGTAGATGTCTGCCCGACCGATCGGTATCGACCGTGAGTATTCGTTCCTCCCAGTCCGCCTGGTTTCGTTCGTGGGTCCTGCTTGCCGGGCTCAGTCCCACCCTCCTGGACGCGGATTCCGACGCCGAACACCGCGGCTACACCCTGTTTCATCCGGTTCCGCAGAATCAGCTTCGGCCGATGAGTCTCGATCGGCCCGACAAGACCGAAAGTCCCTACACCGTCGACGCCGGCCATTATCAGCTGGAAATGGACCTGGTGAACTACGCCCATGACCAGGAATCCGGGGCCGGACCTCGCCTGACCACCGACATCTTCGCCTTGGCGCCGATGAATTGGAAAGTCGGGCTCACCCCGCGCGTGGACCTCCAGGTCCTGGTTCTCCCGCAGGTGCGCATCCGGGAATCCACGCCCGGCGGCGCGGCCGTGACGACCTCCGGATTCGGAGATCTGGCCACCCGGGTGAAGATCAATCTCTGGGGAAACGACGACGGATCGACCGCGTTCGCCGTCATGCCGTACGTGATCCTTCCCACGGCGGGGGAAGGGCTGGGAGCTCCGACCGTCGAGGGCGGATGGGTGCTGCCCTTCGCCGCCGAACTGCCCGGAGGCTGGAACCTGGGGGCCATGACCGGGGTGACCTTCGGCTCAGGCGAGCCGGCCCGTGATCTCGACGCCTCGTTCGTCAACAGCATCACGTTCGGGCACGCCCTCGCGGGCCCGGTCAGCTTTTATATCGAATTCTTCAGCCAGGTGGAGACCGCGGACGGTGAGCCCTGGATGGGAACGGCCGACCTGGGCCTCACCTACGCGGTCACCGACAACCTTCAGCTCGATGCCGGAATCAACTTCGGCGTCACCCGCTCCGCTCCCGACATCAACCCGTTCCTCGGATTGGGCTGCCGATTCTGACTCCATGACGCCTCCCGCTCTCCGCATTCTCCGCCGTCTCCTCCGGTCCATTCCCCTCGGGATGGGGCTGCTGGCCACGGTGCTCCTGGGGGTCGGCTGTGGCCGGGCCTCCGAAGCCACCGTCGGCTCCAGGCCCGGCATGAAAAAAGTGCTCACCACCTTCACCATCCTGCAGGACATGGCGCAGCAGGTGGCGGGAACCAACGCCGTGGTGGAGTCGATCACCAAGCCGGGAGCGGAGATTCATGAGTACGAGCCGACGCCGCTCGACATCGTCAAGGCGCAGTCGGCGGACCTGGTCCTGTGGAACGGCCTCGGGCTGGAACGCTGGTTCGAACGGTTCTTTGGCAGCGTGAAGGACGTGCCCAGTGTGGTGCTGTCGGAAGGCATCCAGCCCCTGGGCATTTCGGAAGGCCCCTACCAGGGTAAGCCCAATCCCCACAGCTGGATGTCGCCCGCCAATGCCCTGATTTACGTGGAGAACATCCGAAAAGCACTGGTCCGTCTCGATCCAGGGCATGCCGCCGCCTTCAACGCCAATGCCGCGGCCTACAGCGAACGGATCCGGGCGATCGAAGAACCGCTTCGGCAGCGGTTGTCTGCAATTCCGGAAGGACGGCGCTGGCTGGTGACCAGCGAAGGGGCCTTCAGCTATCTGGCCCGCGATTACGGCCTGAAGGAACTGTACCTGTGGCCGGTGAATGCCGACGAGGAAGGCACCCCCCAGCAGGTCCGGAAGGTGGTCGACCGCGTCCGCCAGAACGGCATCCCGGTGGTCTTCAGCGAAAGCACCATCAGCGACAAGGCCATGAGACAGGTCGCCCGCGAGACCGGCGCCCGATTCGGCGGCATCCTGTATGTGGATTCCCTCACCGCCGCCGACGGCCCCGCTCCCACCTATTTGAAGCTCCTGGAATTCAACGCCGGCACCGTCGTCCGGGGATTCTTCCCCGCCGGCTCGCCGGGCCCGGCCGGACCCACCGGAGGTTCCACCCCATGACTGTGACCCCGCCCGACAGCACCCCGCTGAAACTGGTCGTCAACGGCGTGACGGTCACCTACAGCACTGGAAACACAGCAATCCGGGACGCCACGTTTCGGCTCGACGGCGGCACCATCTGCGCCCTGGTCGGCGTCAACGGCAGCGGCAAGTCCACGCTGTTCAAGACGATCATGGGCTTCCTCCGTCCCACGCGGGGATCCGTCCGCATTGCCGGGGAAACCATCCGCCGCGCCCAAAAGCTCAACTGGGTCTCCTACGTGCCGCAGTCCGAGGAGGTGGACTGGACCTTCCCCGTCTCGGTCCACGACGTGGTGATGATGGGGCGCTACGGCTACATGAATTTCCTGCGCCGGGCCCGGAACGAGGATCGACGCCAGGTCGAGGAAAGCCTGCGCCGGGTTGAGATGTGGGACTACCGGGACCGCCAGATCGGGGAGTTGTCCGGCGGACAGAAGAAGCGGGTGTTCCTTGCCCGCGCGCTCGCCCAGCAGGGCCGGGTAATCCTGCTCGACGAACCGTTCACCGGCGTCGATGTCAAAACCGAGGCCGCCATCGTCCGGTTGCTCCGGGAATTGCGCGAATCCGGGCACCTCATGCTGGTGTCGACGCACAACCTCGGTTCCGTGCCGGAATTCTGCGATCACGCGGTGTTGATCAACCGCACCGTCCTCGCGGCGGGCCCGATCGCCGAGACCTTCACCGAAGACAACCTGGCCCGGGCATTCGGCGGGGTGCTGCGCCATTTCCGCTTCGACCGGTCGACGGTCCAGCCGCACGACACGCAGCGCATCACGGTGCTGACCGACGACGAGCGGCCGCTGGTGTTCGGCAAGGACGGACATCTGGAATTCACGGAGCGCCAGGAACACGAGGACATCGTCCGTGCCCGCACCACGCCGGAGGACGAGTCGTGATCGAGAGCCTGCTCGTGCCGTTCCAATACGGGTACATGGTCAAGGCGATCTGGGTCAGCGCCCTGATCGGAGGCGTGTGCGGCCTGCTGTCCTGCTTCGTCACCCTCAAGGGCTGGTCGCTGATGGGCGGTGCCCGGGGTCGCGCTGGCCGTGCTGCTGGGACTTCCATTCGCCGCCGGCGCCTTTTTTGCCGGATTGCTCGCCGCCGCCGGGATGGGATTCATCCGCGCCCGCACCCAGCTGCGGGAGGACGCCATCATCGGCGTGGTGTTCACCACCTTCTTTGCCGCCGGGTTGTTCCTCATCTCGGTCCGCCCCACCGGGGTCAGCCTGCGCTCCATCATTCTGGGGAACATCCTGGGCATTTCGGAAGGGGACATCCGGCAGGTGGTGGTCATCGCGGCCATCACGCTCGGGGTCCTGGCGTTGAAATGGCGGGATCTCGTCCTGTTTTGCTTCGATCCCCAGCAGGCGCGCGCCCTCGGCCTGAACACCACTGCGCTGCATTTCGGTCTCCTGTCCCTCCTGGCCGCCACGGCGGTGGCCTCCCTCCAGACCGTGGGGGCCTGCCTGGTGGTCGCCACCCTGGTCACCCCGGGCGCCACGGCGTACCTGCTCACCGACCGCTTCGGGCGGATGCTCGCCATCGCGGGCGGCATCGGGACCGCCTCGGGCGCGCTGGGAGCCTGGATCAGTTACTTCCTCAACGGTTCGACCGGCGGTTGCATTGTGGTGCTTCAGACCCTGCTTTTTCTCGCCGCATTCCTGTTCGGTCCGCGCCACGGCCTCCTGGCGCAGCGGCTGCAACTCCGGCGGGCCCCATCCCCGCAAACGCCATGAACTGGGCTTCTCCCTTCCAGTTCGAATTCATGCAGACGGCCCTCGCCGTGGCGGCCCTGGTGGGGACGGTCTGCGCCGTGTTCTCCTGCTTCCTGGTGCTCAAGGGCTGGTCGCTGCTCGGCGACGCCATTTCCCACGCAGTGCTGCCGGGCATCGTGCTCGCCTACGTCGCCGGTCTGCCGCTCGCTGTCGGCGCGTTCGCCTCGGGGCTGCTGTGCGCCGTGGGCACCGGCTTCATCAAGAACAACAGCCGGGTCAAGGAGGACACCGTCATGGGCGTGGTCTTCACCGGGCTTTTCGCCCTCGGGCTGGTCCTGTTCACCAAGGTCGAGTCGGACCAGCACCTGAACCACGTCCTGTTCGGCAGCCTGCTCGGACTTCCCCGCGCGCAGGTCATCCAGACGGTGGTGATTGGAAGCCTGACGCTCATCGCGACCCTGGTGCTCCGAAAGGACCTGATGCTGTTTTGCTTCGATCCCGGCCAGGCGCGCAGTGTGGGACTGAATCCGAGGCGGCTGAACTACCTCATGATGATTCTGCTCTCGCTCACCATTGTGACGTCGCTGCAGGCGGTGGGCGTGATCCTGGTGGTGGCCATGCTGGTGACTCCGGGATGCGTTGGGTTCCTGTTGGCGGACCGGTTTCACCGGATGATGGCGGTGGCGGTGGGGACCGCGGTATTCGCCAGCGTCTCGGGAACCTATGCCAGCTTCTTCCTGAACGCCTCCACCGGCGCCTGCATCGTACTCGCCCAATCCGCCCTGTTCCTGCTGGCGCTGGTGTTCGCTCCCAAGCGGGGGCTGCTGGTCAACTGGCGGCTGCGGCGCCGGGCCGTTTCCCCGTCCTGAGAAATTGAGAGGAACCAAATCCTGGGACGTCGGCGGATTCAGTTTCGGATCGACGCAGTCGGTCCCTGGAGTTTGGACATTTTTCAGTCTGATTTGGGCTTCTGCTGGGCGAGGGGAATCGACCCAACGCCAACGGCGTTCCGTCCCAAAGCCCAAGGTTGGCGCCCCGCGCCTACCTTGGGTCCACTCGCGATGGATCACCAACCCCAACGGGGTTGCGCCCAAGAATCCTCACTAAATCGCGGGATGGATCGGTGATATGTCTGTTGGCCACGCTCGTGGTATGCCTCAATCACTTTCCTCGGTTTATCTGCACCTTGTCTTTTCGACCAAGGAGCGGCGCCCGTGGCTACGGGACCAAACCGTCCGACAGTCCTTGCACACCCAACTCGGGGCCATCGCCAAGCGCCTGGAATGTCCGCCTCTCTTGGTAGGTGGAGTTGACGACCACGTGCATCTGCTCGGCCGACTTGGCCGATCGATTTCCCAGGCGGAATGGGTTAAGGAACTGAAGCGGGTGTCCAATCTTTGGCTAAAAGAACAAGAACCCGAACTTGCCGACTTCGAGTGGCAAGGTGGCTACGCCTGTTTCTCTGTCAGCCAGTCAAACCTGGAGCCGGTGCTCCACTACATTTCGCATCAGGAGGAGCACCACCGGAAATCCGATTTTCAAACGGAACTCCGGGCGCTGCTGCGACGGCACCAACTGGAATGGGATGAACGGTATGTCTGGGACTAGGACGCAACCCCGTTGGGGTTGAGGGCATCAATTTCGTCCCTACCCAAGATAGGCGCGGGGCGCCAACCTTGGGCTTGGGGACGATACCCCGTTGGGGTAACGCAGTCGGAGGAGTGCATACCGAAAATGTCCAAACTCCAGGGACCGACGCAGTCGGTCCCTACCTCGGGCTCACCACACCCGGGCCCAGAGGACCTTCAAATAACGGCTCTCCGGACAATTCGACATCTCCGGATGGTCCAGGCCCGGGCCCGTCCGTTCCAGGATCTGCAGTTTCCGGTCAATCCGCTGGGCTCCGCGGACCACCACCCGCTCAAATTCCTCGGCGGGCAGCTGGCCGGAACACGAACAGGTGACCAGCAGGCCGCCGGGTTCGGTGATGGAGGCGCCAAGAATGTTCAGGTCTTCGTAACGACGCATGCCCTCAAGATCCTCCTCGTGCTGGCCAAACACCAGTTTGGGCGGATCCAGCACCACGACGTCGAACCGCTTGCCGTCCTTGCGCATCTGACGGGCGAAGCTGTAGGCGTCGCAGTGCACCCAGTTGACCCGGACGTTGTTGAGGTTCCCGTTCCGCCGGGCCTGCCGGATCGCGTTCTCGTCGAGGTCCACCGCGGTCACCTCGGACGCCCCGCCGGATCCGGCGGCGGAGATGGAAAACCCGCCGGTGTAGCAGCACAGGTCGAGCACACGACGTCCCTTCACCCAGCGGGCCAGACGCCGCCGGTTGTCGCGCTGGTCGCAGAAGAACCCGGTCTTGTGTCCCGCGGCAAAGTCCACCTCATATCGGATCCCATGCTCGCGGATCTTCACGACTTGCACCGGATCTGACTTCACCGTGTCCGGACGGATTCCCTCATTGCGGGCGACGTCCTCATCCACCTCCACGACCATCCGGCGCGTTCCCAGTTTCCGGTGCAATTGTTCCACGATGGCCGGCAACCGCTTCCAGATGCCCAGGCTGTGCACCTGGACACTCAGCACGTCGGAGAAGCGGTCGACAATCAATCCGCTCAGGCCGTCGCCGTCGGAATGGATGACGCGGTAGGCATCGGTGTCCGCATCGAGGGACAATCGGTCCACACGGAGCTCCACCGCCCGGTCAATCCAGCGTGGCAGCAAGGCCTCGTCGGCCGGCTCGGGGCCGTGATGCAGCACCCGCAGCGGGACCCGTGAACGCGGATTCCATAATCCGGTGCCGAAAGGCTGGCCGTCCTTGCTGTAGACGTTCACCAACGACCCGGGTTGTGCATCCGGCGAGGCTTCCCGGATCATCGCCGGGAAGATCTGGGGGTGGAAGCTGAAGTACTTGAGTTGAACCCAGGGTTGGCGCCATCCGCTGCGGTCGAATTCCGGCGGCGGCGCGGGTCGTCCCATGGGAAGACGGCGGGGACGGTTCTGGGGAAATCGGTCGTTCACACCCCTCGCCTACCTGTTCCCCTGCCCAGGCCGCAATGGCGAACTGCGGATGGCGCGGGGTAGGTGAGAGACGTTGAAGGTTGAAAGTTGAAAGTTGAAGGTTGAAGGTTGAAGGAACCTGAGGGTTGAACATTGAAGATTTCGGGAGCGCAGCGACTGCAACCTTCAACTTTCAACCTTCAACTTCCCCCGCACCCTCACCCTCACCCTCTCCCTTCTTCCCCGAGTCAGAACGGCGAGGGAGGCGTGGCGGAGAAGCTGAGACTGTGGGTGAGCACTGACCCCAACGGCCCAGCCCCCCCTCTTCTCCCTTCCAGAGCAAAGCGGCGGAAGGGAGAAGATGCCCGGAGGGCAGATGAGGGTCCCCGCAGGAGCGCAGCGACTGCGCTACCGGCTCAACGCTTCACTTACCTCCTGCCGCTTACCTCTTACCGCCCCGAGCCCTCACCCCAACCCTCTCCCTTCTTCCCCGAGTCAGAAGGGCGAGGGGGACCTGGCGGCGGAACTCCCTTCAACCTTCAACCCGGTTCACTCTGCGACAGACGTTCCAGAAGTCGGCGGGCCGTTTCGGACGGGGATTCGTCGGGAGCCACCTCCAGCCAATCCAAATCCATCTGACCCCGAAACCAGGTGAGCTGGCGCTTGGCGAACTGGCGGGTCTTGATGCGGACCTGTTCCTGGGTCTCCAGGCGTCCGCGTTCCCCGCGAAGATGCTCGACCACCTGACGGTATCCGATGGCCTGCAGGGCGGTCCGGTTTCCGGCGAGGCCGGACTCGAGCCGTTGACGCGTTTCATCGATCAAGCCGGCCGAGAACATGGCGTCCACCCGCTGGTGGATCCGCCGGACCAGGTCGTCGCGGCTGCGCAACAGGCCGAAACTGCGTCCCGCCAGAGCCGGCGCCCGATCCGGCCAACGGGCGCGCTGCTGGGAGAAGGGACGGCCGGTGAGGCGAATCACCTCCACGGCACGGACCACCCGCCGGCGATTCTGCACGTCAATCTCGTCGAACGTCGCCCAGTCCTTGCGCGCCAATTCATCCAGGAGCGCCGGCAGGGGCATGGACTCGAGTTCGGCTCGCAGCGCCGGGTCGGGCGGGGGCGCATCGCCCAGGCCTCCCATCCAGGCGTTGAAATACAGTCCGGTGCCGCCACAGAGGATTGGTGTCCGTCCCCGGTTTTGGATTGCCGGGATGATGTCCTGGGTCAGACGGACGAACCGGGCGGCGTCAAATGATTCGGTGAGATCCGCGACATCGATGAGGTGGTGCGGGACGGCGGCTCGTTCCCCGGCGGTGGGTTTCGCCGTTCCAATGTCGAGTCCACGGTACACCTGCATGGAGTCGACCGAGAGAATCTCCCCTGGGAGCCCGCGGGCCAGCTCCAGCGCCACGGCGGATTTCCCGGAAGCCGTCGGGCCGGCGAGAAGAATCGGTGCGAAGGACGGACCCGGGCCGGTCGGCTGGAGGGAGTCGGGCATCGGCACGGGCCGCGGCGTCACTTGGCCGGGGCGGCATCCTCACTCCGCTTCGCGGGACGGGCGGGATCCGCATACCACGACAGCAGGATGAGGAGTCCGACACCGGTGCAGATGGCGGTGTCGGCGACGTTGAAGGCTGGGAAGCCGAGTTCGCCGCCCTGGCGCGGGTTCAGGTAAAAGCGGATGAAGTCGACGACATGCTGGCGGCTGGGCAGGAGGCGGTCGAACAGATTGCCGGCGATGCCGCCGAACAGCAGGGCGAGTGCGATCTGGCCGGTGACACGGTGGGATTCGAAATGCCGCCGGAAGATCCACAGGGCCACCATCGCCACCGCGGACACGCCGGCGAGGATCTGGTTGTTATGACGGAACAGGCTCCAGGCGGCGCCGGTGTTTCCCCAATGCACGAACTTGAAAAAACCGGGGATGACGTCGTGTTCCTGTTCCAGGCCCAGGAACCGCAGGACCAGCAGTTTGGTGAACTGGTCCAGGGCGAACGTAGCCAGGGCGACGACGGCGATGCGTTGGTCGCCGGTGAGGGCGCGGAGGCTGGAGAGCATGGAAAGGGGCTGGTCAGCGTCGGCGGGTGACTCCGGCTGTGCAGAATTCGGTCCGTTCAGGGGCGCACCGCCTGATAGATGATCTTGGCCATCTGTTCCGACCCGCGTGCGTTCGGGTGGATGCCGTCCGGGAAGGATGTCGGAGTGCCGCTCATGGCGTCGTTGAGATCGATGACCGGGACCTTCTCTCGGTCGCAGACGTTCTCGATGCACTCGTTCACCTCATCGAGGGTGATGGCATTGATGCCCCATTCATCCTTGTAGACCGGGGGAGGGAAACAGGCCCAGACCTTGGGATGGGACTTGAGATTCCGGATCGACAGCAGCAGCGCCTTGTAGCTGGCCTCGAACTCTGCCCGGCCCTTCCAGTTCTGGGGCTTGGTGTCGTTGGTGCCCAGCATGAGGATGACCACACCGGGCTGGAATTCCTTGAGTTTCTCGTATTCCGGGGTGGTGTTATAGGGCAGGTCCCCGCTTCGGCTGGCCGTGGCTCCGCTGTGACCGAGGTTCAGGACGTCGAATTTCGGTCCCAGCAGACGTTCCAGCTGGGCCGGATAGCTCGCCTTCTCGCGGTCCGGGATTCCGGCGCCGTAGGTGATGCTGTCACCGACACAGGCCACCTTGATCACCGGGTCCCCGGACCGTTCGGTCGCGAAGTCCTCGACGCGGATGTGCGGCGTGCGTTTGGACTTGTTGGAACACCCGACGCCGACGGCCGAAGCCAGTGCGGCAGCGAGGAAGAAGCGGCGATTCATGCGAAGACGGCGGCCAATGTGGCGGGCGGGGGCGGGGGTTCAAGCCGGTTTGCGGTCAAATGCACCCCGGCATCACTGGCTGGCGTAATGGGCATCGACCCGGGCCATCACGTCGCGGTAGCCCACATCCTGCTCGTAGATGGCCTTGAACTCCTCGATGGCCTCCTCCTTGCGTCCCATCTTTTCCAGCACCACGCCGAGCTGATACCGCAGCTCCTTGGCCTCGTCGTCAAAGATGAGCTTCTCCTTGATGGCCTCCTGCAGCTTGCGTGCGGCGAGGTCGTTCATGCCCCGACGGGCAAACGCCTGGGCCAGGAGGGTCATGGCGGCGATCCGGCGGTTCGGATTGTTCTGCGCCTTTTGGAGTTCCGCGATCGCCTCCCCGACGCGGCCGCCGTTGAGATAGAGTTCTCCCAGCTCGTATCGGATTCCCAGGTCGGTTGGATTCAGTTCCGCCCTCCGACGGGCGTCTTCCAGCAACCACTGCTGGCGCCGGTTCTTCAATTCCGACGCCTGCGCCTCGAAGTCCGGATGCGTTTTGTCGAGCGACTGGATCAGATGGTCGAATTCCGCGAGCCGGGCATTTTTCAGCGCCTCCAGGATCATCGGGTCGTTCACTCCGGCTTTGGCCAGGTAGGCTTCGAAATAACGGGTCGCGCCGGCAAAATCCTTTTTCTTGAGGTGAAGATCCGCCAGGTCGCGGAGAAGTCGCAGGTTCTCGGGATCCTTCGCCAGCCGCGCCTCATGCTCCGAAATCAGGTCACGGGCGACGCTCTCGGCCTTGACCAGCCGGCTCTGCTGCTCCAACAGGCGCGCTTCGTCCTTGTCTTTGAGAATGTCCCGGAAGCTGCCCTCGCCGGACTCCAGCTGGCCATACCCCCCTTCGTGCAGGGTCCGATTGGCGAGCATGTTCTTGAGGTGCTCGTTGATCTCGACGTCGTTGGGATAGGTGCGAAGCAGATCCCGCAGGATCTTCTCCGCGCGGGCACGGTTCCCCAGCTGACCGAGGGCTTCCGCCAATTCCAGGGCCAGGGAACGGTCGGTCGGCTTGTGCTTGAAGGCGACCTCCAGGGAGAGGACGGCCGTTTTGGGCAATCCCAGCGCCATCGCCGCACTGGCCAGCAATTCATGGGCGGCCGCGTTGCCGGGATCCTCGTTGAGCGCCTCCTCGGCGACCAGGATGGCGTCCTGCGGATTGTTGCGCAGCGCCACCTGGCCGCGGGTGAGGCTGCTGGCCGAGCCCACAAACTTGCGGAACAGGCTCCGCTTGCCGGCGGCCCGCTTGTGTTGGGTCGCCCGAAGCGCCTCGCGGGCCTCGTAAAAGCCGGGCTCCAGCCGAAGCACTTGCATGAACAGGGTCACCGCATAGTCGAGATTGTTCTTCTCCACGGCGGCGATGCCCTTGTCGAAGAGCTCGCGGGTGCTGAAGGAAATCTGGCTCAGTGGCTTCTCTGGCATGATGGGAGTCTAAAA
>JBGAPN010000515.1:0-3556 GCA_044221235.1 Limisphaerales bacterium | reverse complement strand
TGGTGATTCCTCCATCAGCCCGACCGTGAGCACGGTCCCGGCCCGGGCGACCGTTACCTGGGAAAGCGTCGGATTCAATCCGCCTTCCGCGCCGACCACCCGTATTTGCGCAGGAGTCGGGCGATGGAATCAAAAGCAACCCGCTGATTGACGGTGACAAACACGCCGAATCCCATGAGGTCGGCGATGATTTCAAAGGGCCTCTTCTTTAACACCGTCGCCAATTCTTGAATGGACATCGGCCCCGCCACGACCAACTCACCGGAGGACGCCAGGGACGCGGCGGAAGCGCTCGTCCCCGCGAGCTTCAGGGCGTCGATCAAATCTTTGCAGCCTTCCGGCAACAAATAGCCGCGCTTCTGGTAGTCGTTGTCCATGCCCGAGACTGGAGCGAGAATAATAAGACAGGTCAATTATCGTACTTGCGTTCCGTGCGAACCGAGGCGTCCCCGCTCCTGTTCTTCGTGTTGTGGGGCGAACGTTCCCGCCGACCACCTGACGGTTGCGGCTGACCGTTCACTGACAACCGTGTCCATCGACTGAATTCGAAGCAGGCGCGGACCAAAGAGCCACTTTGGGGACAGGTGCCATCTACATCATCGATTACCCGACCCACGTCATCCGAGTCACCCGCCCACGGGGCGTGCCGCGGTTGAACGCCCCAAAGTTTTCAACAGGGCGACCACCCACTGTCCGGCGGCGAGCGCGAGCACCGGTGACACAATCGGGATCCAGATTCCGGCGCTTAGAAAGACCGCAAATGCCACCGCGAACCAAGTGAGACCCAGGGCCACGGTCACCGCAACCGCCAGCCGGACGTTGAGGCGCCACCCGAAACCCAGGGAGATAATTCCGAAAAGGAGGGACATCACTCCGCCCAACCAGCCTGGGGCCTTTCGGACGTATCGATCCTGCAACACGGCATTGGCCACGTTCAAATGCGTCATCGTCCCGGACTGCACAGCCGCCAGCGGGGTCCGGGCGAAGTCGGAAGTGGCACTTCCCGTGGCAACCATCGCAACCACCGCCAGTTTATTGGTCCACGGTGCCGGACGAGTGATTGCCGTGCCGGTTTGGCGCAGCATGTCCGCCTCCAGCACCTTCTCGAAGGGTTCCTGGTGAATGTCGCCCAGCCGGACACTCCATTGCGGAAGGAATCGACCCTCACGGTCGAGCGGAATTGTCCGCACGACTCCATTGGTTCCCCGAAGAATCACGCGATCTGGAAGGATCTCTGCGTGGTCCAGGTCCACACCCAACTCCCGGGCTGCCAGAACGATTCCAAACTGCCAGATCCGCCGGGTCACGTACGCAGGCGCCCGGATAAAACCCTTCTCCGGGAGGGGCATTCTCACCATGCCCGCTTCATCAATCGGCAGGTATTCGCTATTGCCTGAGGCGAAATTCAGCAACTCGATCACGTTGGTGTCCGTCCCCTGCGACAATTCAAAGCCGCGCCTCTCGGCATGCCGTACCAAGAGCGGGTGGAAAAATCTACAGTCCTCGAAGGGGCGAAACCGGCGGATCGTTCCGTCCGCGTCTGGCGTGACTTGGACATCCGCGAGGTCTCCCGCTGGAATCCTAAACGGCGGCGCCGGTGCCGCGTTCGTCAACGTAGCGAGAATCGCCCGGCCGCTGGACGCGATCTCCCGAGCCAGGAACTCGTCCGACTCAACAAGGGCACCATCGGGCCCGGTGGTCGCGCTGTGGTCCGGCCGGCTCTCCAAGAACAGGATGTCAAAAGCCACAGCCCGCGCGCCTTGAGCAACTAGTTCCCGGAGTACCCGACCGTAAAGGTGTCGTGGAACCAGCATCCCATACGGCTGGCCCAGCGGGAATCCCCAGTGCAACGCCCGCTCCGTCAGGTCCGAAAATGCCACGACTCCCAATGTGGGTGCCGGCGGCGGCGCCCAACTGGCCGCCCAGCGGATTCGACAGTCCAGCAATCCGAGTTCAATGTGCTGACGAGCGAATGTCCCTAGAAGGAGAACCATCCCAGCCAGGGTGACGCCGGCGATTCCCAGCAATTGGTTCCAATGCAGCCGACGTTGCCGTTGACGTTCCTGGCGCTGCTCCTCTTGCCGCCGTTGGGCCCGTTCCAGCCGCCGTACGTCGAGCTGCTGGATCCGGTCGGCCAGGGCGGCCGCGGAAGAGATTCGCCGATTCACATCCCCGTCCACAGCAGCGGCAATGTCCTCCCGTAGCAGGTCGTCGGTCACGTCCCGCTCCCAGCCAGCACTGAGCGGTTTCCCCAGATCGGCGGCAATCAACTGGTAGAGCATCACGCCCAGTGCATACACGTCGCCCAACGTGGTCGCCGGCCCCCCGGCGAGGTATTCCGGCGCCGCATAAAGGCGGGTCCCGGTCCGGCTGGCATCGTCCGAATGGGTCAAGGTTGCAGTAAGTCCCTCCGCCGTGATGGCATGCTTCTCCAACCGGGCCGGGTCCGACAACACCCCGATACCGAAGTCGGCCAGACGCGGATGCGGGCGCCCGTCCTTGATGACGATCAATACGTTGGCTGGTTTGATGTCCTTATGGATGACACCCACCGAATGGGCCGCGGCTGCCGCCCGGGCGGTCCGCGCGAGCAGATCGAGTCGCGTCGCCAGTGGAATCTGGGCAATCCCGCCCTGGTGCTCGGCCCACTCGGCGAGGTGTCCCTCGACGCAATACTCGCTCTCCAGGAAGAACGGCGGGTTCTCCACCTGAATCTCGTAGATCCGGGCGATGTCCTCGCGATCCCCCAAGGCTTCGCGCAGCAAACGGAACAGGGTAACCTCGCGTCGGAGGGATCGCAGTCGCGCGGCATCGAAGCAGAATTTGAACACGCGCAGTTCCTGGAGTCGTTGATGGCGCGCCAGCCAGACCTCTCCGAAGCCGCCCTCCCCGATCTTCCGCTCCAGAAGCCATCCGTTGCGCCGGGGAATCCCCAGTCCGACCGCCGGCCGCCAGCCTAGGGTCAGTTCCTCCTCCGCATCCAGATAGCGCTTCGCCTTGGAGCTGTCCGCCGGTGCCCGGAACGGGGAAATTCCCTGGACTCCGACCTCAAACAACTCCATCGGCTCATCAACTCCTTTGAGCACATATCGTCCGTGCGCCTCCCATCGAAGCACCATTTCGCCAGGCGCCCCCTCGCCGGACGGATAGGCGCGAACGTTTCGTCGGGCATCATCGAAGACCGCTCGACTCATTAGGATTTGTCCCCCCCTTCCGAGATCCATGAGCCGCGCAGTCAGATTGATGGCCAAACCCGCATACCGCGTTTCACCCGATTTCGGATCGAGGTGCTCGGTCAGTTCGCCCAGATGGATTGCGCATCGAGCACGGAGCGCCTCCCCTGGCCATTCTACCCGCCGAAGTCGCTCCTGGAATTGAAGGGCGGCATTGACGGCATCGCTTGGACTACCGAGCTCCGCCAGAAAACCGTCTCCGGTCCTCTCCACAACTCGACCTCCATAGGCGGCCACCACCGTCTCTTGGTAGAGGGAGTCATGACAGGCCAGGGACCGGAGGTACGCTTCCGTGCCCATCCGCCCCTGAATCGATGTCGAAT
>JBGAPN010000514.1:0-3558 GCA_044221235.1 Limisphaerales bacterium | reverse complement strand
CCGGCCGGACCATGGTCGGACGTTCCGGGACCGGTCCTGTCGAGTCCGCACGTTCTCACCGCCAGCGGTGAGAACCGCTATTATCGCCTAGCGAAATAACTTGGGCCACCGTCGCGCGGGAGATCGGTGCGGCGCGCGCTCGACCTTCCACCGGGTCCCGGGCCAGACTGGTTTATGAACACCGTCCAACGGTTGTTGCGGCCGGGGCTGGGTGCCTGGCTGTGGCTGTGGTTTTGCGCCGGGAGTCTCGTGGAGGCGCAGGATCCGCTGACGGAATTCCGCGCGCCCAAGCTGACCGCGATGGACACCGCAATCAGCAATGCCATCACCGCGGGCAATACTCCCGGGGTCGTGGTGTGGCTGGAACGGAACGGCGTCGCCTACCACCGGGCGTATGGAAGCCGGGCGCTGGTGCCCGGTCGGGAACCGATGACCGAGGACACGGTCTTTGATGCGGCGTCCCTCACCAAGGCGGTCGCTACGGCGCCCGCAGTCATGAAACTCATGGAGCAGGGCCGCATCGATCTCGATGCTCCCCTTGGCCAATACCTTTCGGAATGCCGCGGTCATGAACTGGAGGTCATTACGCCGCGACAATTGCTGACCCATGTTTCGGGACTGCCTCCCGGTCTGCCACGTTCTGAGCCCTGGCTCGGATCCAGCAACGCCCTCGCGATTGCCGTTTCCGAACCTTTGGGAGAACCGCCCGGAACCCGGTTCCGATACAGCGACATCAATTTCATCCTGCTGGGTCTCCTCGTGGAGCGGGTCTCGGGACAGACGCTCGACCGCTTCGTCCAGCAGGAGATTTTCGAACCGCTGGGCATGACCCAATCCGGGTTTCGGCGTTTCGAGCCCACTGCCCCGGACGGCTTGCCGTCCAGCCTGCCTTCCGGGGAAATCCAACGGATCGCGCCAACCGAGGTTCTCGCTGATCAAACTGTACTGAGGGGAGTCGTCCACGATCCGACGGCGCGACGACTGGGCGGCGTGGCCGGCCATGCGGGCCTGTTCACCACAGCTGCCGACCTGGCCCGCTTCTGCCGGATGTTCCTGGTTCCCGGTGCGAGGGGCACCCCACCGGTGCTGAAGCCGGAAACCCTCGCGTTGATGACCCGCGTCCAGACCCCGCCCGGCCTCCCGCGGCGAGGATTGGGTTGGGACATTGATTCCCCCTATGCCGGCCAGCGCGGTTCGGTGTTTCCCATCGGCGGTTTCGGCCACACTGGCTGGACAGGACCTTCCCTCTGGATGGATCCGTTTTCCGGGACGTTTCTGATCTTTCTTTCCAACCGGAACCATCCGTCTGAAGAGGGAAATGTGCTGCCGCTGCGCCGTGAGCTCGGGACGCTCGCAGCGGAGGCCGTGCGCACGTTCAATTTTGCCGGAGTTCCCGGAGCGCTTCCGCCCGAGCCGCCCAAGACCAACGCACCCACCGCGGCCACGACCCGCACTCCCGAGCCGGCGGAGGTCAACGTTCTCAACGGCATCGACGTGTTGGTCCGCGACGATTTCCGGCCACTGCGCGGACTCCGGGTGGGCCTCGTGACCAACCAGACTGGGCGCGACCGCCGACGTCGTCTGACCCTCGACCTGCTCCGCGAAGCCCCCGAGGTCAAGCTCGTCTCGCTCTTCAGTCCGGAGCACGGCATCCGCGGGCAGCTCGACCAGGAAAAAATCGGGGACACCGTGGACGGTCCAAGCGGACTTCCGATTTACAGCCTGTACGGCGAGCGGCGCGCCCCCACCGCGGAACAACTGGCCGCCGTTGATGCCTTGGTCTTCGACATCCAGGACATTGGGACCCGCTTCTACACGTACATCTCCACGATGGGAAACTGTCTGGAAGCCGCGGCCCGGGCCGGAAAGAAATTCATCGTGCTGGACCGCGTGAATCCCATCACCGGACGAACGGAGGGTCCCGTTTCTGCCGGGGAACGGAGTTTCGTGGCCTGGCACGAGATCCCGTTGCGACACGGAATGACCGCCGGGGAACTGGCGCGGCTGTTCAATGCCGAACGGAACCTGAAGGCCGAGCTATCCGTCATTCCAGTCGAGGGCTGGCAACCGGATCTCTGGTTCGATGAAACCCGGCTCCCCTGGGTGAACCCCTCTCCCAACATTCGAAATCTCACCGAAGCCACCCTCTATCCTGGGGTGGCATTGCTGGAGTTTTGCGCCCTCTCGGTCGGCCGGGGTACCGACACCCCATTCGAGGTTCTGGGTGCTCCTTACCTGGATGACATCCGTCTGGCCTCCGAATTGAACCGGGCCGGCATCGCGGGCGTACGCTTTGTCCCGATCCGGTTCACCCCGAAATCCAGCACGTTTGCCGGACAGGAATGCGGCGGCGTTCAGATCCTGGTGGTGGACCGGAAGGCGTTCCGGGCGGCAGACCTCGGGATCACGCTGGCGTCCATCCTGCAACGAATGCATCCCTCGGAACTGCAGGTGGACAAGATGAGCCGGCTCCTGATGAGCCCCGCGGTTTTGGAAGCCATTCGTTCCGGCAAATCCCTGGGAGAAATCAAATCGATCTGGAAGCAGGAGCTTTCGCGGTTTGAAGAACGCCGGAAGCCGTTCCTCCTCTACAAGCGGTGACCCGGGGGCCTCGGTCCCCTCCCTGCTTACGCACCGTGGGTGGGGTCCTCGGGAACGACATGCATCTTGATGGATTCGACTTCGTGGTCGGCGCTGCTGGGATGAGGCAATATCACCACCACTTCATCCCCGGGTTTGACCCGCCCTGCCGCCCGAAGCCGGGCCATGGCCCCATCCACGGAACCCGCCGGATCGTCCTGGCAAGCCGGCATGACCACGGGATGCACCCCGCGCAGCAGGGTCATCTGCCGGGCCAGGAATTCACGGTCGCAAAAGGCATGGATGGGTGACGCATTGGGCCGCAACCAGGCGGCGGTCCGGGCCAGTTCACCATTCCGGGTGAACACCACCATCGCCGACGCCTTGAGCTGGTCCGCGAGACTGACGGCACTTCGGACCAGCTTCTCCCGTGCGTGGGTGAGATGCGCGTTGAGATGGTAATTGGCGCCCCCGCTCCGCTCGATCCTCCGGGCGATGGTGTCCATGACCGAAACACAATCGGCCGGAAACCGCCCGGTCGCCGTCTCACCGCTCAGCATGATCGCATCCGCCTGTTCAAACACCGCATTGGCCACGTCCGTGATCTCTGCCCGGGTCGGAAAGGGATTCTCGATCATGCTTTCCAGCATTTGCGTCGCGACGATCACAGGACGGCCGTGATGCAGGCAGTGCTTCACGATCCTCCGCTGGATGATGGGCAGCTCCTCGTAGGGACACTCGATGCCCAAGTCGCCCCGGGCGACCATGATGGCGTCCGCGGCATGGGCAATTGCCGGAAAATGGTCCACGGCAAACTGGTGTTCGATCTTCGCCACCAACTGGGGCGGATTGGACGCACCCGCCACCAGGCGGCGAAGTTCCTTCACGTCGTCCGGATCGCGGACAAAACTCTGGGCGATATAATCGACGCCCAGTTCCACGCCCAATGCCGCATCCGCCCGATCCTTTTCAGTTAAT
>JBGAPN010000016.1:0-24343 GCA_044221235.1 Limisphaerales bacterium | reverse complement strand
GTCCTCTGATAGATCTTCGGTGACCCCGGCATCCAAGTGGCAGGTCCGAAGCCAAAGTCCCCGACTGAAATTGCTGCTGTCCGAATGGCGGGAGAGATGGCTGCGGCTGTGTTACGTGATGCAAGACAGCTGGTCGCTCCCGGTATCACGACCCGTGAACTCGATGGCCGGGTCGGCGAATTTATCCGTTCGAGAGGAGCTACTAGTGCATTTCTGGGATACCGCAATTTCCCGGCGAACTGTTGCATTTCGGTCAATGAAGGGGTTGTGCATGGGATTGGCAATGACCGGCGCCTTCAATTCGGAGACCTCATCAAGTTGGATGTTGGCGTAAGATTTCGAGGTTTTGTCGGCGATGTGGCGATGACGATCGCAGTGGGAGGCTGTTCGCCGCTCGCCCAAAAATTGATGGATGTGACCGTACAGGCCTTGTATCTCGGAATTGGGCAAGCTCGTGGTGGCAAGATGGTTACCGACATTTCAAGAGCGATCCAGACCCACGTAGAATCCAATGGATTCAGCGTTGTTAAAGAATTCGTTGGACACGGAGTGGGACGGTCCGTGCATGAGGAACCTCAGGTCCCCAATTATGTCGATGCACGGCACTCGACACGACTGAAGCCTGGATTGGTGATCGCCATTGAGCCCATGGTTAACGCTGGCGATCCGGGAGTTGAGATTCTTGGAGACAAATGGACGGTTGTTACGAAAGACCGGCAGTTGTCCGCCCACTTTGAACACACTGTCCTCGTCACGGATGGCGAGGCCGAAATATTAACGCGGGATGGCATGAAGCCGCTTTACTGAGCGGCCGATTTTGATAGCATCCCCACCCGATTTTTTTTCGAAAATGAAAGTTAGAGCATCAGTAAAGAAGCTTTGTGAAAACTGCAAAATGGTGCGGCGCAAGGGCGTAATTCGCGTCATTTGCACCAACGCGCGCCACAAGCAGCGGCAAGGTTGATCCAAATTATTTTATGCCACGCATTCTTGGTGTCGACATTCCTGGCGAAAAGCGTATCGAGATCGCGCTTCGCTACATTTACGGGCTCGGTCCCGTCAATTCGATCGAAGTGCTCTCGAGGGCCAACGTGGATCGATCGATCCGGGCTAAAGACCTCTCAGAGTCCCAGCTATCCCAGATTGTTAATGCAATTCAGGAGGGGAAGTACGTGATCGAAGGCGACCTGCGCCGGGAATTGGGCATCAATCTCAAACGCCTTCAGGCCATAAAGTCTTACCGTGGTCAGCGCCATCTTCGGAGTCTTCCTGTGCGCGGGCAGCGGACCCAGACGAATGCCCGCACTCGGAAGGGACCGCGAAAGACCGTAGGCGTCCAACGCAATCCAAACGCAAAGACCGGCATCCACTAAACCTCATTTAGGAAAGAATTTATGGCAGACGAGACGAACGCCAAAAAGGCCGGTAAACCTGAAACAGCCCCTGAGCCCGCTGCAGCGCCTGCCGTAGTTGCGGCTGCGGCTCCCACTGCGGCAGAATTGCTCGGTGAGGAAGTTAAGCCCGCGAAAATCATTCGTGCGAAGGGTGCTAAGAATATTCCATTTGGCATCGCCAACATTGTGGCAACCTTCAACAACACGGTCGTCACCATCACTGACGCTCAGGGTAACTCCATTGGATGGAGCACGGCAGGCCGTGTCGGTTTTAAAGGATCCAGGAAAAGCACGGCCTTCGCCGCGCAGCAGGCAGCGCAGGATGCTGCTCGGCAAGCGATGGCGCATGGTCTTCGCGAGGTCGAAGTCCGAGTCAATGGGCCGGGTTCCGGCCGTGAGTCGGCCATCCGGGCCCTCCAGGCAGTTGGCTTGGACATTACTGCCATCAAGGACATTACGCCGATTCCGCACAATGGGTGCCGTCCTCGCAAGAAACGCCGCGTTTGATTCACATCGTTACCATTCTCTCGCACCATGGCACGTTATACAGGCCCCCGCACCCGCGTTAGTCGCCGTTTTGGAGTTCCGATCTACGGAGCTTCGAAGTATCTGGACCGCCGCAACTACCCGCCGGGGTTCATGGTCCCAAATCGCGTCGTAAATTCAGCGATTACGCTATCGATTTGATGGAGAAGCAGAAACTTCGCTACTATTATGGCCTTCAGGAGCGTCAGTTCCGTAATATTTACGAGAAGGCGCTTCGGATGCGCGGAGTTACAGGGGAAAAGATGCTTCAGCTCCTGGAAAGCCGGTTAGACAGTTTGGTCTATCACGGTGGCTTTGGAATTACCCGTCCGCAGGCCAGACAATTGATTAGTCATGGCCATGTTCGCGTGAATGGTAGGAAGGTGAGCATTCCTAGTTACCAGGTAAAAGTGAACGATGTGGTCGAGGTCAAGGATCACAATGTGAGCCGCCAGCTTGCGAACAAAAACCTAGAAGGTGCCACGGCCCGCGTAGTTCCAGATTGGGTGGCCTTAGATCGGGAACACCTGAAGCTCAAATTGCTTCGCATCCCATCCCGGGATGAGATCAATCCCATCGCCAATGAGCAGGCGATCGTCGAATTTTACTCCCGCTAAATGATTCACCAGCACATGCCTGTGGTGTGCTAGCAATTATATGGGGTCTCCCAGATGGGGAGTAACAAGTCCGGAGGACCCAGTTTAAAATTGCATATTCTATTACCATGCCTGTTCGTTTAGGTCGATTTGAACTTCCCAAGCGTCTCGTCAAGGATGAGACGATCTCAACGGATATCTATGCCCGCTTTATCGCGGAACCGTTTGAGACCGGCTACGGCCATACCATTGGCAATTCGCTGCGACGTGTCCTTCTGAGTTCACTGGAAGGGGCCGCCATAACTTCACTGAAGATTGATGGCGCGATGCACGAGTTCACGACGGTGGAAGGGGTGGTTGAGGACGTAACTGAGATTGTCCTCAACCTCAAAAACGTAAAGTTCAAGTGCGCAAGCCGGGAACCCCAGACCCTCCTGCTTTCCGTCAGCAAAGAAGGCAGGGTTTCTGCCGCTGACATTCAATTGAATGCCGGGGTTGAAGTGGTTAATCCGGACCAACATATTTGCACACTAGACAGGAAGAAAAAGTTTGAGATGGAACTCGAGATCAAGGTGGGCCGTGGGTTCTGTCCGGGAGATGAGAACAAGAAGGTGGATCAGGCCATCGGTGTGATTGCAATTGATTCGCTGTTTTCACCGGTGAGCCGAGTGCGGTACAACGTGGAGCAGGCGCGTGTCGGGCAGAAGACCGATTACGACAAGCTGGTTCTCGACATCTGGACGGACGGCCGGATTTCCCCAGATGATGCCCTCACACAGGCTTCAGCGATTCTGCAGCATCACCTCGACGTGTTCGTTGGATACGACAAAAACGCCATCGAGTTCGAAGAAGAGCAGAAGCCGGTTGACGACGAAAAGGCCAAGCTGAAGAAGTTGCTGAATATGTCGGTCAACGAGATCGAACTCAGCGTGCGTGCCGCGAACTGTCTCAACAACGCAAACATCACAACAGTCGGGCAGCTGGCGATGAAGACCGAGCAAGAGATGCTCAAGTACCGCAATTTCGGCAAGAAGTCGCTCAATGAGATCAAGGAGAAGCTCTCGTCGCTTGGGTTGACTCTCGGCATGAACATCGATCCGACTCTGCTGACGGATGGACCGTCGGCGGAAGCCCGGACTAACTAAAGAACGACTCGAAACGCCATGCGCCATCTTAAGAGGAATAACAAGCTCGGACGCAAAGGTGATCATCGGAATGCGATGCTCGCCAATTTGGTTTGCAGCCTCATCAAGCACCAGCGGGTGTCCACAACCCTTTCGAAGGCCAAGGCCGTACGGCCAGTCGCCGAGAAGTTAGTCACCTTGGGTAAGAACGCCCAGGCCGCCTTGGCGGCGGCGGCCACTGCCACGGACGAAAAAACGAAGGCGGCTGCTGTTGCCAAAAACGTACATTATCGCCGGCTGGCCGCGGCACGGCTGCGGCAGCAGCCTAAGAGTCATTTCCCTGGTTCCGGCAAGGTGAAGGGCAAGACTCTTCGTGAGAAGTGGCATGCCGAGCATGATGTGGTGCATATCCTCTGCGACCGTATCGCCCCGGTTTTCAAGGATCGGAATGGAGGATACACGCGGATCATTAAACTTGGCCAGAGGCAAGGGGACGCTGCCACGGCAGCTATTCTGGAGTGGGTTGAGACGCCGATGACCGAAGCTCCGGCAACCCCTGCTGAGACAACCTCCAAGTAGTTTTCAACTGCTGGAGAATTCTCGAAGTTAAAAAGGCCCGCGGTTTAGCGGGCCTTTTTTATTAAAGTGTACTCCGCCAAGTCTCTAGAGGTTGAAATCCAGTCAGGAATGGAGGACTGGACGTTGGACTAGACAAGATCGCCCATCCGCGCGAGGCGATAGACGTCCGCAATCTTCTTGTCGTCCGCGCGGATGCGTTTAGCGAGTGTCTTGCCGAGTTCGAAAAGGAGCGGATTCGCGAGATCCGGTTGTTCTTTGCAGAGGCGATCAAATCGCTGCGCCGAGATTCGAAGCAGGCTGGACGCTGAATTGGAAATCACGTCGGCGGACCGAGGTCCACCATCAAAAAGGCTCATCTCGCCAAAAATGTCGCCGGGACCGAAACGGACGAGTTCTGTTTCTTTCCCGCCGGCTATAATGCGGGCACGTACTTCTCCATCTAGAACGGCAAACATTGCATCGCCGGGGGTGCCCTGTTGGACGATCACCTTGTAGGGCTCCACGCGAACCACCTCCATGATTTGCACAAATCGACCCAACTGCTGGTCGTTCATGGTTGCCAGCGCTTTGACTCGCCGAAGCATTCCTGGACGAAGGCCAGCGACAAGCGGCATAGCCTCCGACGTCGAACTGGGATTCTTGGTACCCACCCGACCAGCGAATGCATCCTGAAGCTCGGCAACATCACCTGCTTTAGTCCATATATCCTGGGCGGCGATGTGTACCCAAGTCCCCGGTAGTACCCGTTCATCCTGAACCCATTGGACTAGAGTCGCCAAGGGGACCGGACCGTAAACGACATCGTCGGCCGCCCAGATTTTGAACTCGGATGCTGCAGGATTGGACATGACGGCGAATTCAAGCGCCGTCATGGGGCTTTGAGTAGAGAAATCTCATGACGCGGCCGTCGGATTCGATGCCAATCCGCAAAGTAAATACCCGGCGCCAGCCTTTCTCGGCGGGTCGCCGGGTTTGCCAGGGGATTCAGAGACGAGTTTGCGCCTAATCTCAACCCAGCTTGGCCAGAGTATCCTTCACCGCCTGAAAGTTTGGCAGATCCTTAGGGGTAGGAGTCTGCTCCGCATATTGGATGACCCCGTTCTTGTCGATGACGAATGCTGCGCGAGCTGACGTATCGCCGATTCCAACGAGATTCGGGAAGAGGACGTCGTACGCTTTGGTCACGGTTTTGTTCAGGTCGCTGGCGAGACGGATGCCAATCTTGTGATGATTGGCCCAATCTTCCTGGGCGAACGGACTGTCCACGCTGATGCCAATGACGTCAGCATTCATGGAGGCATACTGCCCGAGCCCGGCAGTGACATCGCACAGTTCCTGGGTGCAGACGCCGGTGAAGGCAAGGGGGAAGAAGAGAATCACTGTGTTCTTCTTTCCGAAGTTTTCCGATAATTTGACGTCGGCCAATCCGGCGGCGGTCTTTTGCTTGAGCGTAAAATCAGGGGCTTTGGTTCCAACAGCGAGAGGCATGGTAATGCAGAGTTTAACTAGTGGATGTTATGACTGCGAAAGGCCGTTATTCTGACCCGGACGTGTCTGGTGTCAAAGAGTGACTACAATGCGGCCAGGATCTCTTCCGCGTGCTCTTCGGGTTTGACCTGGGGCCATATCGACTTGATCCGTCCTGCAGGGTCGATGAGAAAGGTGACCCGATGGGTTCCGTTGTATTTCCGGCCCATGAACGTCTTTTCGCCCCAAACCCCGAACGCGTTTACGATCGCCTTATTCTCGTCCGAGAGCAGAGGGAAGGGGAGTTGGAATTTGTCAGAGAACTTTTTATGGGACTTGACCGAGTCGACACTGACGCCAAGAACGACCGCCCCCTTTTCCTTGAACGCGGAATAGAGGTCCCGGAACGCGCACGCTTCCTTGGTGCAACCCGGGGTGTCGTCCTTTGGGTAAAAGTAGAGTATCACCGGATGGCCCTTGAGTCCGGACAGGGTAATGGTGCTTCCGTCGGTTGCCGGCGCGGAAAATTCCGGTGCTGGATCACCGGGTTTCAACAAGATATTGGGACTGGATGCCATGGACGGGAGAAACTACGTCCATGCCAGATTCTGGCAACCGGCGGCCTGACCGTTGTTACCGGAAAAAAATGGCCGGCACTCGAGTGCCGGCCAAGCTGGGTGAATCCGAGGCGATTCTCCTCGAAGGACACCGTCGTTCTTACTTCAAAACGGCCTGATGAAACTCAAACCAGTCGTCGAGATTGTTGAGATTGACGGCATCGGGAAGAACTGAGCCGTCATCAGGGAGGCCGTTGGCAGCCAGGATGCCTTTGCGTACTTCGTCCGTGTGGATGTATCCCGCAATGGCGACGTTGAGCTTGTGGATGTTTGCCTTGGTAAGATTGACGCCAGGCTGCTGCTTGATCCACGCCTCAAACTGGGGATACGTCGGCTTCTGCTCGGAAATGAAGGCTTTGACCGCCTCCGGCTTGAGCCCGAGGGCCCCAATGACCATCATGTCGTAGCCTTGACCAATGCCCGGGTAACCCGGAGCGAGTTTGCCACGGGCTTCGAGCGAAACTTTTTGCCAAAGGCGGGGAAGATGGAGGATGCCAAGCGGACCGGCGACGCCGGAGCTGATCAGAGGAACGTAGGTGTCACTCATGGTGAGAACTCAATAGGTTTTTAGGAACGCGCCGAGCGTAGGGAAACACGCCCTGAGGGCAACGCTTTTGCATCGTCCCATCCCGCTTTTCCTAGATACGGACCTTGAATTCCTCGCCTCGCTTCACACTCAAGACAAAGGCGGTCAACAGCTCCGGGATCTGCACCAAATCCGCCAGTGAAATGAGCTCCACCGGAGAATGCATATACCGGTTGGGGAGGCTGACCAAAGCGCTGGGAATACCACCCCGCGTCCAGAAAATCACGTCGGTGTCGGTACCACTGGAAGAACTCATGGCTTCGTGCTGGAGCCGAATTCCTCGGGTGCGGGCACAGGCTTCGAGTCGGGCGACTACTTCCGGGTGGTTGCAGCCTCCATGGGTCAGCGCGGGGCCTTCACCCAGTCGGATATCACCGTGTTGTCGCTTATCAATTGTTGGAACATCCGTGGCATGAGTGACATCCACAACGAGTGCGATATCCGGGTTGAGCAGTACGCGATTTGGCGGGCGCCGAGGAGTCCACTTCCTCCTGGATGTTGGAGACGCACGCACCTCCGAGCGTACTTTCGTTTTTGTCCGTGCAATAGGCGCAGCGTTCGGCCACAGCCCAGGTGCCGATGCGATTGTCAAAAGCCCTGGGTGTCCACGAGATCACCCCGAGTCGCTCAAATCGGTCCGAAAGCGTGACGGGATCCCCGATTCGAACGAGACGCAATGCCTCGGCTTTCGAGCTGACTCCGATATCCAGGAACAGTTCGTGGATTTTGGGTTCCTCCTTCTTGTCCTCTCCCCGGGTAAGGTGGGGCGCTACGGAGCCAAATACGCCTGGAACCGGGCCTCGCCGGGTATGGATGGTCGCACGCTGCGCTCGGGTGATGGAGGGATTGATTCCACCGGTCCGACGGACGTGGATGAATCCATCCTCGGTCACCCAGTTCACTGTCATTGCAATTTCGTCGGCATGGGCAGCCAGCATGATCCGCGGGCTGCCCCCCTTATTGGCCACGGCAACACAGTTGCCGTAGGAGTCACTGTATGTTTCGTCCGCTAATACCTGGACGTAATCCATCCAGGCCCGCTGCCCTTGCGTTTCATGGCCGGTTGGGCTGGGGGTGTTGACCAATGATTCCAAAAAATCGAGTGACTCCGGGCGCATGCGGCTGAGCCTACTGCCTACTCTTGGGGCATCAAGGGTGTCCAGGTTCCGATTCCGGAGGAAGGCGACCCAGTCGCGACAGGGAAATTGGGTTTGGGACCTTGGGATTACGCTGATTCGAGAATCAGGTTGGTGTAGATTCTGGTTTCCCCGGTTCGAATCAATCCGATGGCACTGGGGACCCGTCGCTTCAATGCCAGATGAGGCTCAAACGTGATGGGCACCGCGCCCAGCGACCGCCTAAATTCCTCCTGAACCTGGGTTCCATTGTGCAGCAGGAATTCCTCAGCCATCCACGCCGAACCGGCTTTCCATGTGGCGATAATGGCGTCCGCGACCTGCGGAATCGTCGGGATGCCATAAACCAGGGAAAGGTCCACGGTTTCCACACCCGGCCAGGAGGGAAACATGGAATCTGCAATGACCAGGGTGTTGGTATGCCGAATCCGCGCGAGAAGGGAGAGCACGTGAGGATTGAGGATTCCGGAGGTGAGCATGGTTTGATTTGAATGCTGAGATCGATGAGGGCCCGGGACAAGCAGGAGGTTGGCAGAAGGCGCGAAGGGGTGCCCGTTGCCTGTGCTGGACAACCTTCCGGATGGGGCGCAGCGTGGCCTTGTAATCCGAGTTTGCCGCCCATCAGGGCTCAACGCGGGTTGTTGACCTCCATTCTGGGAAATCCAAGGAACTAGCCATGGCTCTCCTCATCGTTTCTGCGGTTTCAAACGAGTCCGCGACAGTGGACGTGCTGGGCCGCCTTCTCGTCTTTGTTTCGGTGTCCCGGGGTTCCGATGGGGCGCCGGTGACGGGCCTGGGCCGCGACAATTTCCGAATCGCATCCTCCCTCGGCGGGGTCATGGACCCCAAACCCGTTCTGGTCTCCGAAGTTGAATGGGAACCAGGAACCGGTGAACCGTCCGGATGTTACCGGTTGGCCATTGAGCGCGGCGCGTCCGCGGTGGATGCGCCCGGCCAGCAAGGACTCTGGATCAAGGGAGAATCCTACGCGTTTGGTGTCCAAGTCCGGGTGTTCGAAACCCATCAGATTGATGGCCGGCCAGTTCAGGTCCCGGTGGACTTGGGGCAGGTGGCTCTCCGGGTCAAAAGTTTGGGAAATTGAATTTGATCCCGTGCCTCGTTCGGCGGTCATCAGGCCACCCGATCGTGAGCCCAAGGGTATTTCGCGGAGACCCGAAACTCACGTTGTCCCCCTTCGGTGGCCGGGGGTTCGATCAATGTGGCTGGGTCAAACGAAGCACCCGCCTCTTTGAGGATCACAGGGAGCAGCGGATTGCCGTAGCTGATGCCCGGAAACCGAAGTTCGCTGCGATTGACGTCGAGTACTCGCGTCAAGGCCGTGTCCACAATGACCCTTCGGATGAGGCTCAAGTCGTCCACATGGCTTCGGATAAACTTGGAAACTTCCCCTGGGGTTGAACCGTCGAATGTGACTGTTGGGCGCATTGCCATGGCCTCAATTCAAAAGCCGGAGGACAAACTTCAAAGTGGAAAATGATCCGAATCGCATGGAGGGGATCCCGTTGGACCAAGGGATCATTGACTTTCCGGCTGCCAGGCCCTGTCGTTGGTCCTTCGAATGAATTCTCCGCAAGTCCAACGCGAGATGGAAGCCGCCGTTATGGCCGCCGGCTTGAGTTGGCGTTGGGGCCATGCAGCCCGAAGGCGGAGGTTCTGAACTAATTCGTTCCCCATTCGAACTCGAACACCCGCCGAAGCTCATGCCGGCGGGTATTTCTTTTCGTCGGGAGGAGTCGATCGGGTCTTGCTTCGGGTTCTGCCCCTTACCATGACGTTTCCCCTGAAGAATCCTTGGTCCACGGATTCCCTTGGAAAGGTGGCGGCTGCCTACGTGGCCGTCGACCAGACCTGGGGATCGATCCGCCTGTCGTTCCGGGTCGCGATTGATCCGCTGCATGCCTTTTGTGCCGGGTTCCTTCGGCTTCCTGAGCGGCTTTCCATCTTCCAATCCTCGCTATAGGCTCTCCCAAGATGCTCCTCGTCATCGACAACTACGACTCCTTCACTTTCAACCTCGTTCAGTACCTGGGCGAGATGGGAGTGGACATGGAAGTTCATCGCAATGACGAGATCTCTGTCGATCGGGCGTTGGCGTTGGGGCCGGAACGGGTTTTGATCTCACCGGGACCCTGCTCGCCGCGGGAGGCCGGACTTTCCAACCACCTGATTGAGGCGTTTGCGGCCCGGAAAGTCCCGATTCTGGGGGTTTGTCTCGGACATCAGTGCATAGCCCACACGTTCGGAGCCAAAGTCGTGGTGAACTACCGAATGATGCACGGCAAGACTTCGCCAATTTTCCACGATGGACGGGATTTGTTCGAAGGCATGCCCAATCCGTTTCTGGCAACCCGGTACCATTCCCTGGTGGCCCGGCGGGATACCATCCCCCCGGAACTGGAGATCACAGCCTGGACTGCCGAGGACGAAATCATGGGGCTTCGACACCGGGAACTCCCGATTTGGGGCGTGCAGTTCCATCCGGAAAGCATATTGACCGAGAACGGGCGCCAGATACTGAGAAACTTCCTTCGCATTGGCCCCAGGCCAGGAGGCGCACGGTGAATTCGGGGCCCGAAGGGCGGGTGCACTTCGAGTGCAACGTGTCGAGAAATTCCCGCCCGAATTCAGTCTTTCGCC
Source organism: Limisphaerales bacterium (assembly GCA_044221235.1). GTDB lineage: Bacteria > Verrucomicrobiota > Verrucomicrobiia > Limisphaerales > UBA9464 > UBA9464. Next base: position 13,661 of record JBGAPN010000016.1, on the reverse strand, counting down.
GGAGGCTCATCCCGTCCTAAATCGCCTGTGCCCGAGTCCATTCCCAACGGTGAACGCCTGTATCAGGGCCGACCCGCTTCCGGCGGCGTCGTACGGGGCAATATTTTGCGAGTGGGTAACAGCCAGGCGGAGATTCGGGTCCGGGAAATATCGGAAGCGGAGATCGAATTGGAGCTGGAGCGACTTCAACAGGCGATCATCACCACCCGGCAGCAGATTCGTGACATCCAGCACCGGGTTTCCTCGGCTCTCGGGGCCAAGGAGGCGGCGATTTTCGATGCGCATCTCTTGGTGCTGGACGATCCAACGCTCCTGGAAGAGGTCACGCGGCAGATTCGGGAGCAACATCATGGTAGCGAGTACGCCGTTCACTCGGTGGCACGGCGGTTTTCGACCGCGCTCCAGGAGTTGAAGGACCCTTATCTGAGCGAACGCGCCGCTGACGTGCGGGACGTTACCCAGCGGTTGGTGACCAATCTGGTCGGAGGTGTTCCCACCGATCTGTCGTTTTTGCGGGATCCGGTCATCTTGGTTGCCCCGGATTTGACGCCGAGCGAAACGGCGTTGATGGACCGCACCAAAGTGTTGGGATTTGCGACCGATGGTGGCGGAATGACCAGCCATACCGCCATCATGGCCCGCAAACTCCGAATTCCCGCGGTGGTAGGGTTGGGGGATGTCTCCAGAAAGGTCCGCGCGGGCGAGTACGCACTGTTGGATGGCCATGGGGGGCGACTGATCGTCAATCCAACCGATGCAACGCTATTTCAGTTTGGCCAGCTTCGGGAACGCCGCGAGGCGCTCGAGGTCCGGCTGCGGGACCTGCAAACGCAGCCGGCGGTCACCTTTGATGGAGCGCGCTTGATCCTGGCCGCCAATATCGACGAGCCGGGAGAAACGGTGTCCGTCCGGGACGCAGGTGCGGAAGGAGTGGGACTGTTTCGAACGGAGTTCCTGTTCCTCAATGCCGCTTCAGCGCCCGATGAAGAACGTCAGTATGCCGCGTACCGGGCCGTCGCTGAGTCGCTGGCGCCTGCCCCGGTCGTCATTCGCAGCCTGGACCTGGGTGGCGACAAGCTGCCCGGCGGGACGCCCGTATTGGAACAGAATCCGTTCCTGGGGTGGCGGGCCATCCGAATCAGTCTTTCCGAGCCGGCGCAATTCCGGGCCCAGTTGCGGGCGATCCTGCGTGCAAGTGCGCACGGGAACGTGAAGCTGATGTACCCGATGATTTCGTCGCTCGACGAACTTCTGGCCGCCAACGAGATCCTGGAGGAGTGTCGGACGGAACTCCGGAATGAAGGGTGCGCATACGATCCCGCCATGGAAGTGGGCATGATGATCGAGGTGCCGTCGGCTGCGCTGATTGCCCACGAATTGGCCCCTCACGTCCAATTCTTCAGCCTTGGGACCAATGACCTGACTCAGTACACCCTGGCCGTGGACCGGCTCAATCCCCGGGTCGCAGCGCTCCACACCTCCACCCACCCGGCGGTCATTCGATTGATTCGTATGACTGTTGAGGCGGGTCGGGCCCACGGCCGCTGGGTAGGAGTCTGCGGAGAGGCGGCAGGGGATCCATCGGTGATCCCGCTGCTCGTGGGATTGGGGGTGGATGAATTGAGTGCCACGCCGGCGCTGGTTCCGGCCGCGAAGTATCTCATTCGGAGGATGCGTCGCAGCGAGGCGGTGGCGATGGCGGAGGAGGCACTCCGCTGTGACCGCGCGGAGGAAGTCCTTCGGCGGTCCAAGGCGCTGGCTGCGGAAGTGGCTCCGGAGTTGTTCAATTCGGCGGACAACCGCTGAGTTTTGGGACGAATGGAGAATCCGTTCTGGATTCGACTGGCCGCGGCGGCAACGCTTTGGTAGCCACCGTTCGGTCCAAAAGCCCGGTTAGCCCGCATTCTGGCGCCCTCCCGTTTGGAATGCGGAAAACCTGGGCGATCTCCATCGCTCGTTTAATCCAACCACACCCAGCCGTGACAACCTTTATCGTAGTCCTACTGATTCTTCTCCTCCTGGCTGCGGGAGCCCTTTCCCTCTTTTGCGTCCGCAAAATTCAACCGGGTTGCGCGGGTGTCACCACGGGATGGGGCGGTCTCAAGGTGTCGTTCGATTGGATGCTGCGCGTTCCCCTGATTCAGAACTACCACATCATGGACATCTCGGTGAAAAAGCTCGAGATCCAGCGCAAGGGCAAGGACGGCCTTGTCTGCAAGGACAATATCCGGGCCGACATTGTCGTGGCCTTCTACATCCGAGTGGAGGCGTCGGAGGACAGTGTACGCAAAGTGGCCCAGATGCTCGGACCCGAACGGGTTTCGGATCAGGCCCAGCTCAGGGAGTTGTTCGAGGCCAAGTTTTCTGAGGCTCTCAAGACTGCCGGCAAGCAAATGGAATTTCACGAGCTGTTCACGGAACGCATCAAATTCCGGGACCAGATTCAAATTACCATCGGAAAGGATCTCGACGGATTCCTCCTCCAGGACGTTGCGATCGACTATCTGGAACAGACCCCCCTCGAACAACACGACCCCAACAACGTTCTGGATTCGGAGGGCATCAAGAAGATCACGGAGATCACACAGCGGGAGCGGGTCAGTGCCAATGAATTCTCCCAGAGGACGTCCGTTCAAATCGAGCGTGAGAATGCGGATGCGGACATCGCACGTCGCGAACAGAAGCGTCGCAATGAAGAAGATCAGGCCCGCCAGTCCCGAGCCATCACCGAGGTGAAGGCCAATGAGGAAGCCGAGGCCCGCAAGGTGATTGAGACACGACGGCAGGAGGTTGAAGCGCGGCGACTGGAGACGGAGGAGTCCATCCGCCTGCGGACCGAGGACATGAACCGCGCGGTCCAGGAGCGCGAATTCACGGTCCGGAAGGAGCGCCAGCGCCTCGAACAGGAGGCCTCGCAGGAGGGAGAGGAGGCCCGGGTACGCCGGGAGCGCACCGTGGCGCTCGCGGAAATGGACAAGGAAGTCAAGGTGGCCGAGGCGGCGGTGGAAGTGGAGCGACGCAAGGCGGTGGTGGTGGCTGAACAGAAGGCGGTGGTCCAGCAGGGGGAGGAAAAACTTAACATCGAGGCCCGCATGACGGCCGAACGCGTGCGCGAAGTCACTCTCATCGAGGCGGAGATGAACGCCAAGAAGGACCAGGTGGTGAAGGTGGTTGCCTCCGAGGCCCAGCGGGATGCCGAGCGAAACCTGGCCGAGGCGGAGAAGGTTCGGATCATCGTTGCGGCGGAGGCCGCCCGCGAAGCCGCGCTCCGCGAAGCCGAGCGGATCCAGACCCTCGCAGACGCGGAATCTAAATCTTCGGAAAAACGCCGGCACGCGGCCGAGCAGGAGGCTGAGGGAATGGCGGCCCGCGGAGCCGCCGCAGGACTGGCTGAGGCCAAGGTCATCGCTGCCAAGGCGGCAGCCCGAAAGGTCGAGGCGGCTGCGATCAAGGAAGTCGGCATGGCTGAGGCTGAGGTCACCAAGGCGAAGGGCGATGTCCAGGCGGAGGTCACTCAAACCCAGGCCGAGGCGGAAGCCGAAGGGACCAAGGACCGCGAGATGGCGGTGGCGACCGGCATCGAAGCCAAGGGCTTGGCTGAGGCGAAGGCGATTGAGGAGAAGGCCAAGGCCATGAAGTTGCTCCATGAGGCGGGTCAGCAGCACGAGGAGTTTCGGCTTCGCCTGGCCAAGGAACGCGACATCGAGCTCGCCACCATCCAGGTGCAGCGGGACATTGCACAGGCCCATTCAACCGTGGTCGGCGAGGCGCTCAAGAGCGCCAAGATCGACATCGTTGGAGGCGAAAACGACTTCTTCGAGAAAATCGTCCGCGCCGTCGGCAGTGGAAAGGCCATCGATCGGCTGATTCAAAACAGCGAGACTGTGTCGGACATCAAGAAGGCGCTCTTCGACGGCGACCCGGCCCGCTTCAAATCACAGCTGCGGACCTGGATTGATGAGTTTGGGATTTCGTCGGAAAACCTCAAAAATCTGACGACCTCCGCGTTGTTGATTCAACTGATGTCACGCGCCGGCGATGGACCGGTGAAGCGGGTTCTGGAGGCGGCCCTGGGGACCGCACGCGAAATCGGACTGGCGGAGGCGCCGGCGGTCGATGTGCTCGGAGCCTGACCCGGTACATTCCCCAGTTCTCCGAGACGTTCAGCCCCGCCCAGTCCAACTGGGACCGATCCCATGGCCGAACCCCCCAACGCCGCCTCCCTGAAATCGAAGGAGCCTTCAGGTGCCGACGGTTCCGGCCCAACCGCGCCCACCCTGGGCAACGCGACTTACGACATCATTCGGCAGCGTCTCCAGCGTCAGGCCGGACTGCTGCGGGAAGGACTGGGCCGTCTTGACGAACGACGTCGAGACGTGTTCGGTTCGATTGAGTACAGGCTCCTCCAGTCGGACCGCATCACGACGTCGCACAACTGCGTACCCCGGGACATGGTTCAATTGGGCCGGGGCCGGTTTTTGTTTGGATTCAACGTTCAGTTCGGCCTGAAACGGGAGGTCGATATCGGGGGGATTCCGCGAATCGGATCTGAATCCGCTGAAGGACCGGCAGTTTCTCCAGGACTTCAAACGCCTCTACAACGTCTACCAGAAGGCCTCCTTCTCAAAGTTCTCCCTCGTGGGAAACCGGCTGTTCATGGTGTTCCGGATCGGGCCCGGCGCCAACGACCTGTCCGTGTTCAAGTGGGACTTCAATGGCGGTGAACTCCGCTTTGTGGACGGCCGCAGTGAAGGGGAGTTCCGCAGGGACGGTTTCCCGCCCCAGTTCGAGTTCCGCTGGCAGACGCCGAGTCGGGAATCGTTCCGGTACGGCGACCATCCCCACGTTTCGATTGAGGACCGCGTGTTCGTGGAATGTGTCGGGGGTGACCTGACGGTGAAGGTGGAAGACAACACCGCCACCGGCGAGGGCATATACGCGGAGCCCGTGGAGGACCGGCATCAAAAAGTCGACGACGCCGAGATTGCCTTCGCGGTCCTGGACCACCTGATTCTGCTCCGGATCCGGCCCTACAAGGAACTGGCGTCCCGGTTCTTCATTTTCAATGGGAAGCAACAGTCCGTGGTGCGGGTCGATTCCCTGGGCCAATCGTGTGCATTGCTGCCGGAGGAGCACGGGCTGATTTTCCCGGGCGGCTATTACCTCTCGACCGGCGGGTTGAAACAGTTCGAGTCGCGGGATCAGCCGTTCACCCTGGAGCGAGTGGTGCACGCGCCCAATGGCGAGGATTCCCTTTACGTTTTCTATGAGCGTGAGAGCGGCGAGTATGTCCTGATGCCCTACCGGCTGATTCCGCAGCGGGTGGAGGAGCGGATCGCCTGTCACGGTTTCTCGCTCTTCGCCGACGGGCATTTGCTTCTGTTCCGGGGCGAACCGGAAGCGCAGAAACATCATCAGATTCAACTTCGGCAGACTCCGTTCTATCAGCCTGGACATGAACCCGCCGGAAAGACGGACGCGTTCCTGCATCGAGTGGGAAACAAGGAGGTGGTCCGGTGCCTTGCCGAGATCAATGAAGTTCTCATTCTGGTCGACCGGGAGATCCCGTACGCGGAGCTGTATGTCGATCTCGTGAAACGGTGTGGAGCGCTTCTTGATGCCTATCCATGGTTGTCGAGTCCGGACGGCTTCGGGATCGACACCCAGCTGAAGGAGGTTCAGTCGGCCGCCGATCAGGCGGTCGACGAGTTCGACAAGGTGCGACGCCTCCAAAGGGAGGCTGTTCAACGCCTGGAGGAGCTTCGCAAGCGTTTCACGGAGCGGTCCAACCTGATCCGCCGGTCCGGCTTTCGATCGTTGGAGGAGTTTGTTCAGAACCTGGCTGGCCTTCGCCACCTTCGCGGTGAGCTGATTACACTCCGGGAAGCGAGGTATGTCGACCGGGCTGCGCTCGACGTGATTGAAACGACGCTGGTCCAGCAGTCGGAGGATTTGTCCCGCGCCTGCGTGAAGTTTCTGGTGCAGCCGTCGGCCCTCGATCCACACCGCAAGCAGGCCCAGGAGCAGCTCTCCGCGGTGGAGCGGGTCAGCAAGGTCTCCGATGGAAAGCAGATTGAAAAGTCCGTGACCGAGGCGGCATCGGGTCTGGAACTGTTGATCGAAACGGTCAACACTCTGAAAATTGAGGACGCGACCGAGGCGACTCGGATCATCGACGGCATCACTTCGGTCTATGCCACGTTGAATCAGGTCAAGGCGGCCCTTCGAAACCGCCTGCAGGAACTCGCCGCCGCCGAAGGAGCGGCCCAGTTTGCGGCCCAGGTCAAGCTGCTGGACCAGTCTGCCTCCAGTTATCTCGACCTCAGCACCAGCCCGGCGAAGTGTGATGAGTACCTGAACCGCCTGTCAGTCCAGCTTGAGGAGTTGGAGGGAACATTTGCCGGTTTTGACGAATTCACCGTCCAGCTGGCCGAGAAGCGTACCGCGCTATACGAAGCCTTTGAGCAGCGGAAGGTGGCGCTGGTGGAACAGCGGAACCGCAAGGCATCAGCCCTGCTGACAGCCTCAGAACGCATTCTGAAGGTCATTCAGAACCGGTTGTCAGGATTCAAGGCGCTGGAGGAGATTCACTCGTACATGGCGGCGGATCCGATGGTCGCCAAAGTGCGGGAGACGATCGCGCAATTGGTCGCGCTTGAAGATACGGTCAAGGCCGATGACCTGCAGGGGCGGCTGAAGTCCGTCCAGCAGGAGGCCGTACGCCAGCTCAAGGACCGGCAAGATTTGTTCCGGGGAGGCGAGGGACTCATTCAGCTCGGCCGGCATTCCTTCTACGTCAACACTCAGCCCCTCGAGCTCACCCTGGTTCAACGCGACGGGAAACCGCACCTGCATTTGACCAGTACCCGGTTCTTCGAGGAGGTCTCCGATGACGCGTTGCTCGGAAGCCGGTCGGTCTGGGATTTGGAAGTGATTTCGGAGACGCGAGATGTCTACCGGTCCGAATATCTGGCGTATCAATTTCTCAGGTCGTTGGAGAGCTCATCCGGGGAAAACGCCGGGCAGACCCCTGCGACCGTCGTGGTGCTTTCCGAGGCTGAACGGGCGGCCGCCCTGGAGCGGTTTCTGTCGACTCGCTACCAGGAAGGCTATGCGAAGGGAATCCATGACCATGATGGGATCCTGATCACGACGGCCCTGCTCGAGACCCACGAGGTGCTTCAACTGGCACGATATGCACCCGATGTAAGGGCCTGCGCCGTGGTGTTCTGGCACCGGTTCCTGGCGGTGGCAAATCGGGAACTCTGGAAGGCGCGGTTGAGGGCCTTTGGGGAGCGAAACCGGGTTTTCCCCGCCGAGCGAATCCAAAAGGGGTATGTGGCAGGGCTCCACGAAATGCTCTGCGAGTTTTGCCGGACGACCCGACTTTTCCCCGAAACCCTGGCGGAAGCCGCCGCCGAATATCTCTTTTTGGAGGTTTCCGGCAGTGATTCGTTTGTGGTCAGCCACGAGGCGGACCGGCTCTCGGCTGAGTTTGCGCGTCATCTGGCGGCCAAGGGGAGTGAGGCGTTGTTGCAGCAGACGCGCGAGGCGCTCGCGGGGCACCCGGCCGGCGAAGTCGAATTGCTGGGGGATTGGGTTCAGGGATTCCTCGCCGCCCATCCAGGGCACACCCGGCCCCGCCTCCATGAGTAATCGTTCTCAATTGTGCGGATCAGATCTGAAAGGCCGCGTGACGAACGCGATAGGAACCAGGGAGATCACCGGACTGCTGCGGAAATCATCCGCTGATCCGTGGCGGCGCTTATGCCTTCGACTACCACTCCTTCGTGGAACGACTGGGCCAGCACCAGCGTGGCGTTGTTCCTGCGTTCGAGCGTTATCATCAGGCCAAGCAGCAGCTCATGGTGCGGGAGCGACAGAGACTCCGGCTGGACGAATTCCGGCCGCGGGTCCTGTCGTCGTTTGTCCGCAACCAAATGATTGACGACCTTTATCTGCCCCTGGTGGGCAGCAACTTGGCAAAACAACTCGGTGCGGCGGGAGAAGACAAACGGACCGACCTGATGGGGCTGTTGCTCCTGATCTCTCCGCCCGGATACGGCAAGACGACGCTGCTCGAATACATCGCATCCCGACTGGGCATCGTCTTCATCAAGGTCAACGGACCGGCACTCGGCCATGGGGTGACATCGCTGGACCCCGAGGAAGCCCCCAACGCGGCCGCCCGGGAGGAAGTCCAGAAACTCAATCTGGCGCTGGAAATGGGAGACAATGTGATGCTCTGTGTGGATGACATCCAACATTGCTCGCCGGAGTTTCTCCAGAAGTTCATTTCGCTCTGCGATGCCCAGCGGAAGATGGAGGGCGTCTGGAGGGGGCGCACCCGGACTTACGACCTCCGGGGGCGCAAGGTCGTGGTGGTGATGGCGGGAAATCCGTACACGGAGAGCGGCCAGAAATTCAAAATCCCCGACATGCTCGCCAACCGAGCCGACACCTACAATTTGGGCGACATCATCGGCGGGAGTGCGGAGCAATTCCGGGCGAGCTACATCGAGAACGCTGTGACGTCGAATCCGGTGCTGGCTCCGATCGGCACGCGCAGTCAGAAGGATATCCGGACCTTCATCCGGATGGCCGGGAAGGGGGGCCGCGACGAGGCTGCTTTCGAGGGAAGTTATTCCTCCCAGGAGGTGGAGGAGATCCTGGCGGTCATGACCCGGCTGGTAGCGATCCGCGAGATCATCCTCCGGGTCAACCTGGAGTATATCCATTCGGCGGCCCAGGCGGACGAGTTCCGGACCGAGCCTCCCTTCCGCCTGCAAGGTTCCTACCGCAATATGAACCGGCTCGCCGAGAAAGTGGTGCCCATCATGAATGACCAGGAGGTGGCAGATCTGGTTCTGGACCACTACCGGGGGGAATCGCAGACGCTGACCACTGGGGCGGAGGCGAATTTGCTCAAGTTCAAGGAACTGGTGGGGCGCCTGGCCCCCGAGGAGCAGGCCCGGTGGGATGAAATCAAACGTACCTTCCGCCGCAATCAGTTGGTCCGGGGTGCCGACCAGAATGATCCCGTGAGCCGGGTGGTGGCCCAGTTGTCGGGGTTTCAAGCCGGGCTCGAGGGCATCCAGCAGACATTGGCCGCGGCGGTGGTGGAGCGGGCTCAGCCGGTGACGCCGGCACCCGCGGCTGTGACTGTGGATCTCCTACCGGTGAGGCAGGGGCTCGAATCGTTGGGGAATCTCCTGGCGGAACGCCTCCCCGGAACCGTTCCGGCCCGAGGGGACACCGAAGTCGCGGCTCATAGCCTGTCCGATCGTTTAGAAGAAGGCTTGGCGGCGTTGCGTGAGGATCTTAGCCGCGCGATTACCGAGGTGCATTCAGGGACCGTGGCCGACAAGGTGAACAGCGTCATGCATGAGTTGGAGATGATCCACAGCACGCTCGCTACGCTGAAGGACATCTCCGCGCGCCAGCGGGATCATGTGCGCAACGTGGAACAGTTGCTCGCCACCCGGGCCAAGGAGGGCACGGTCGAGATTGAGCTGACCCAGGAAATGTTGGCCAACGAGCGAGCGTTTCTCGAAAAATTCCATCAAGTCTTGTCTGAAACCTCCCGGACCAAGTCGGAGCCGGAGGGCAACCCGAAGGAATCCGACGCCCCGCCGAAACTCCAGCCACCAAAACCATGAAGGAAATGCGCCAACGAATTCAGGATCTGGGCCGCCGGGCGATCCAGGTCAAACAGGCTCTGGATGCCGCCCCTGCCCGCGTCGCCCAAGTCCGCGAGGTGGTGGCACAGGCGCGGTCCCAGGTCCAACAGCTGCGCCGCGAGGTTCAGGCCAGCGTGGTCAGCCTGCAGGCGGGTGACGGGGACCGTCTGGCGGCCATCCTGGCGGAGGTGGTGGGCAACGCGGAGAGCCTGGAGTCCGCAGGATATCATCTCGCGGGGGTTGAGTATGAGATTGATCCGGTCCAGCGGGTGTTTCTGTTGCTCGACCGAGTGGAGGAAGTCCCGGCCGGGCATCTCGCCACGCTTCAGGCGGCCCACGCCACCCATGCCGCGCTTCATGGGCTGCTGTCCGCCATTGCCCGGGCGGAGACTTTAGCGACCGCGTTACAGCTTCCCGATCAGGAATACTGGCGATTGCGGGTTGAGGTGGGACCCGCCCCGGCGGTTCGCCTGTGCTGGAGATCCGCTAATGAAACCGAGGCACCTCCGGTTCAATCCGCGCCACCCGTGATCGCCCAGACACCCCCACCGGCGTCGATCCTGGGCGAAGGTTCCTTCTTTGATCGCCGCCCGACAATTTCACCCCCGAGTGCCGCCGGCCCCAGCGTCACGGTGGTGGAATCCAGCACGCCGGCCAAACCGTCGCCCGGTCTTGGTTCCGGAGCCGTTCCGGAGGAGGTGCCATCGGGAGGTTCGGTTCTGGACCGGTTCAAGAAGATGCCCGACCTCACCCGGCGTGGGCATTGAATCCGCCGTAGTCGCTCCATCCCTTCCGGAACCCGAGGTGCCTCCTGGATCACTGGCGCATGGGATCCCATGAATTCTCTCCTCGCAGAGGCCAACTGTAGCTGCCGGAGAGTTTTTTCCCGTCGACCAGGATGGCCCCCCTGGGATGACGGCGGGCCAGGAAGGCGTCCAGTTCGTCCACGCGGGACGAAGGGAAGAGGACGATCCATTGTATGACCCACTTCTCTGCAGCAGTCCCGAGGCTCCTGTCCCGGCCGGCAACGGACTGCCACCTTACCGGAACTCCAACTCCCAATTACGGAGAAAGTGGTCGCCACCGGTCGAGGTTAGCGTACAACCAGAGCATCGCCTTAAGCTCAATTGGTCCCGCCATGAACCTTTTCCATCGGTCCCGTGCCACGCCGGCCTTCACCCTCATTGAGCTGCTCGTGGTCATCGCCATCATCGCCATCCTGGCCGGAATGCTGTTACCGGCCCTGGCCAAGGCGAAGGCGAACGCCCAGAAAACGCTGTGCACCAGCAATGGCAAACAGTGGGGGCTGGCGGTGACACTGTACGCGGGCGATTTTAACGACTCCTTTCCCGATAACAGCCGTGGGGCCGGCTTCAGCTGGATGACCGCGTCGATGAGCAATTTCTGGAACGGCTACCTAATCAAGAACCGGCGCACGTCGGCCAATTATGTTCGCCCCAACAATGACGTCCTCTTCTGTCCCACGGACGACTGGCACCGGGCGGCGGAGAAGGGCATGATCACCACCGACAACACGGAGCAGTTGATCGGCTATTTTTATCTTCCCGGGCGCAAGACGGCGGATCCGGATGTCACGGGCGGAGCGCAGGGAACCGCAGAATGGTTCTTCCGGAAGAAAATGAACGGCCCCTACCGAATGGCGCCCATTCTCATCGACCGGATGCAGGCGGTCGGCTCAAAGACCACCAACATGTACAGTCCGAAGCTGTCGTGGACGACGGACTATAACGGCAAGAAGGTGCCCACCGCGGTTCATCGTGGAACGGGAGGGGCGCCCACCGGCGGCAACTTCACGTTTGAAGACGGTCACGTGGAGTGGTTCAACGGACGCCGCGTATCCCTGGGATCCGACTACGGTGGCTGGCAGTGCTTCTTCAAGATCCCGCTGCCGGAAGGTCCGCAGTAAGCGAGAAGGTGTGGAAGGAGACTCCCCCTGAACAGGGTCGTGGAGTTGTAGAAGAGTGCAGAGGTGTATCTGGACCGGACAGAGGGGATTGGAGGCCGATCGGGCGCTTCGAAAAAAGTCAACGGGATGGGGGTCGCCGATGATCCTCCCGGCTTCGGAGCCGCGCACTCACTCAGGTGGTGGGAACCGGAACAGACTGTTTCCCCAAAGCCGGTGCGCGTGCCACGGCTGCATCACCTTAGTCCGGTTGGTGAATCGTTACATCGGAACGTCCGGAATTCATGAATACCTTCCACAGCCCTGACCAACTCGACGACGCACTGAGCCGCCCGACGCAGGGCGTGTTGGACACGTTGAGCGCAGTGGATGGCGATGTGTTGGTGCTTGGCGCGGGCGGAAAGATGGGGCCGACATTGTCACGAATGGTGCGACGGGGCCTGGATGAGATTGGACAGGACCGGCGGCGGGTGATCGCGGTGTCGCGGTTTTCCTCGCCAAACGCGGCTCAGGTGCACCAGCGGCATGGCGTGGAGACAATTTCGTGCGATCTGATGGATCGTACGGCGGTGGCGACGCTGCCTGAGGCGGCAAATGTCATCTTCATGGCAGGCTACAAGTTTGGCACCCGCGAGGCTCCAGAACTGACCTGGGTGACCAACACGCTTGTGCCGGCCATTGTGGCGGAGCGCTTCGCCAGGTCGCGCCATGTGGTGTTTTCCACGGGCTGCGTGTATCCGCTGGTTCCTGTCGATGGGCCCGGTTCGCGAGAAAATGATGAACTGGGGCCGCCGGGTGAGTATGCGAACTCCTGTGTGGGACGTGAGCGGGTGTTCACGCATTTTGCGAAGCGTCATGGAACCTGTGCCTTGATGTTCCGGCTTTGCTACGCCATTGACCTCCGCTACGGAGTGCTCTGCGACGTGGCGTCGAGGGTTGCGCAAGGCCTGCCGGTGGATGTGACGATGGGCGCGGTGAACGTGATCTGGCAGGGCGACGCAAACGCGCGCGCGATTCAATGCCTCGCGCACGCTGCTTCGCCGCCGCTCGCGTTGAATGTCACCGGCATCGAGCGTGTCTCGATTCGAGGGCTGGCGCAGCGTTTTGGTGAATTGTTGGGGCGTGAGCCTCTCTTAACGGGCTTGGAAGGCGCAACGGCCTGGCTTTGGGACGCGACGCGCTCGTACGAGTTGTTCGGCCCGCCGACGGTGGCGCTGGAGGAAATGATCGAGGCCACTGCACAATGGCAGCGGCAGGGGGGTGCGACGCTTGGCAAGCCAACGCGTTTCGAAACGGCGGACGGACGATTCTGACCATGAAGATTCGACCTTTCCGGCCGGGCGACCTCGATGAGTTGAGGCGCATGACCATTGAGGGATTTGAAGGCATCGCCATCGACCAAAACGTGGAGCGGGCTCTCGGAATCCTGGGCAACCACGACTGGCGTTGGCGCAAGGCGCGGCATGTGGATGAGGATGTTGAAGCAAATCCAGCCGGCGTCTTTGTCGCGGAGGAGGAGGGGCGGGTGATTGGCTACATCAGCACGCGGATCGACCCTGAGGCGTCGAAGGGACGCATTCCAAATCTGGCGGTCGACAAGGCGGCTCAGGGTCGGGGCATTGGGCGAAAGCTCATTGAGCACGCGCTTGATTACTTCCGTCGCGAGGGCATGGCTTATGCGACGATTGAGACCATGGTGAACAATCCGGTGGGCCAGCATCTCTACCCGTCGTGCGGCTTTGTCGAGACGGGACGACAGATCCATTACGCCGTGAAGCTATGAATGGGGACTTTCGGCAGCGATTGCGGCGGGGCATTGCAATCCCGGCACATCCGCTGGCGCTTACGGCGTCACGGAAGCTGGATGAACGTCGTCAACGGGCCTTGACGCGTTACTATATGGCCGCTGGCGTTGGAGGCATTGCGGTCGGGGTTCACACCACGCAGTTCGCCATCCGCGATGCGAAAATCGGCCTGTTTAAGCCGGTGTTGCAACTTGCTTCGGAGGAAATGGACCGCTCCACGCGCCCGCTGGTGCGAATCGCCGGAGTTTGCGG